>JAQVOJ010000021.1 GCA_028702675.1 Bacteroidales bacterium | reverse complement strand
ATAATTATTCAAGAGACATTTATCATGATTTAATGCCTTTTAAAGTAAAAGAAATTTTACTTGTTGGTACCTTATACGATGCATACAGCATCGAGCGAGAGGGGCGTTTTGCCGAAAATGTTCTTGGTGAATATCGACAATTGAATTTAACATATACTCCCCGAATTACCGGTTCTTCTACAATGGAAGAGGTAAAACAACAAATAAATTCTAAACAATATGATATGATAATATTTGTTGTAGGGATTGATAAAAATACGCCTCAGCAAATGAGCGAAATGGTTAAAGATAAATTTCCGTATATACCTGTTTTTTTCTTACTTAATAATAATAGCGATATAGCTATATATGAGGAGAATAAGCCTACTAGTGTTGACCAAATATTTGTATGGAATGGCGATTCGAGTATCTTTTTTGCAATGATTAAAATGGTTGAAGACAAGATAAATGTTAGGAACGATACTAAAGTGGGAATGGTTAGGGTAATTTTACTTGTTGAAGATAATGCAAAGTTTTATTCCAGACTTCTTCCATTATTATATAAAGTAGTAATGGAACAAACACGGAGAATTATTGATGATGTTAAAACAGACGAATTATATAGACTGCTCCGACTTAGAGCAAGACCCAAAATTTTATTGGCTAATAACTACGAAGATGCTCAAGTTTTGATAAAGCAATATAAAGAATATTTACAATGTGTAATTACAGATTTAAAATATCCTAAAAACGGGATACTTAATGAAAGAGCCGGTTATGATTTGATTGATTTTGTTAAATCAGAAATAGTTGAAATTCCTGTTTGTATTCAATCTTCAGAAGTTGAAAATGCTTTTAAACGTAATCAAGCTTTTATTAACAAAAACTCTGATAATTATGAAGAACAAATAAGAACTTTTATTAATCATTTTGTTGGTTTTGGAAATTTTGTGTTTCGAGATAAAGACGGGCAGCAATTAGCAGTAGCCAAAGATTTAAAATCTTTCGAGAATTATTGTAAAGTAATTTCAGACGATTCATTAATGTATCACAGTAGCAGAAATCATTTTTCGATGTGGTTAATGGCTCGTGGTGAGATAAATTTAGCTAAAGTTCTAAATCCCTATAAATTAGAAGATTTTAATTCTGTTTCGGACCTACGTGAGTTTTTGATTAAAACTATCCAAAAATTTAAAGTAATTGCTCAAAAAGGACGATTATTGCCTTTCGAAGAATCTATACTAATTGATGAGAGAAATATTGCACAAATGGGTACAGGTGCAATGGGAGGTAAAGGGCGAGGAGTAGCCTTTATTAATACCTTAATATATAATTTTGATTTTAATAGTTTAGTCCCGGGTATTAATATTAAAACTCCTCGAACAACAATTATTGGGGTTGATGTTTTCGATGAATTTATGGAAGAAAACGGGTTAAAAGAGTATTATTCTTGCGATGAAATTGATTATTCCGAATTAAGAAAAAAATTTAAAGATTCAGTTTTACCAAGAAGTCTTAAGCGTCAATTAAAAATTGTTCTCGAAAATTTTAGAAAACCATTGGCAATTAGATCGTCAAGTTTACTCGAAGATAGTTTATATCAACCATTTAGCGGTATATTTGAAACCTATTTGATTCCCAACAATCATCCCGATTTTGATATTAGGCTTGAACAATTTATGGATGCTATTAAACTTGTTTATGCTTCGCTGTTTTCACCAAAAGCTAGAGGGTATATTGATGCTATTAATTATAAGCTTGATTCTGAAAAAATGGGAGTAGTAGTTCAGGAGGTAGTAGGAAACAGATTTGATGATACTTATTATCCACACATAAGTGGTGTTGCTCAGTCATATAATTATTATCCTGTAGCATACATGGAACCTGAAGACGGTTATGCTATAATGGCTATTGGATTGGGGTGTTATGTGGTTGAAGGTGAAAAAGCATACAGATTTTGTCCTAAATACCCCAAAATAGATATTGCAAGTCTTAAAGATCAGTATAAAGATTCACAACTGTATTTTTATGCTGTTGATATGAATAAAAAAGATGTAGATTTACTCGATGGCGAAGAAGCCGGCTTAATTAAAAAAGAAATTTGGGATGCTGAAAAACACGGGACACTAAAACATTGTGCTTCGGTTTATGATGCTCAGAACGAAAGGGTTATACCAGGATTGTCAGAGTCCGGACCTCGTATTGTAAATTTTGCAAACATTTTAAAGTTTAATTATTCTCCGATACCCGAAGCACTAGAGAAAATTCTTAATATTGTTAAAGAAGCTATGGGATCGCCCGTAGAAATTGAATTTGCTGTTGACCTTAACAAAGACGATGAGAATAAAACTTCCATGTATTTGCTTCAGATTAAGCCACTAATTGGAAGTGCGAGCGATTATGAAATAAATTTGGATGAAATTGATAATGATAAAATATTGCTCAAAACCGAAAAAGCCATGGGAAATGGTGTTATTGAAGAGGTTTTTGATGTTATTTTTATTGACCCCAAAGATTTTGATAAATCAAAAACCGAAAAAATGGCAGAAGAAATAGAAGCAATTAATAAAAAAATGATTGAGGATAATAAAAAGTATGTATTAATTGGACCCGGACGTTGGGGAACAAGAGATAAGTATATCGGAATTCCTGTTAATTGGCCTCAAATATCTAATGCCAAAGTAATTGTAGAATTAGGATTTGAAGATTTTCCTTTAGATCCTTCATCGGGTTCTCATTTTTTCCATAATGTTACTTCAATGAATGTAGGGTATTTTAGTATCAAAAGAGAATCAGAGTTGGAATTTGTTAGATGGGATAAGTTAAAGACTAATAATCTTGTTAATAAAAACGAGTATTTTACGCATGTATGTTTTGACAATTCTTTAACTATTAAAATGGATGGAAAAAAACGAATTGCAGTAATTTTAACAAATTAATCTACAAATTAGGATGGTAATAATTCAGGATTAATTCCTAAAACATATTCATTTATTATTTCATTAAAATGTACTGTGCTTATTCCTTTGATATTGCCTAAATCTTCAATTGTGATTGTTTCAATATATTGTTTAAGATATTTTCTTGACAAGGGAGCATAAGACCAGTGCCATGGTTCATAATTATAACCAATTTCTCTATTAGGTGTGTAACTTAGATAATATCCATAAGTTTTTGCGTTTTTATTTAGCCAATTTAATGCTTCTATACCCTTTCCGTATGTAAAATATTCTGGTGAAACACTTAATATATCTATATCTGTTCCCCAATGGTGACGCGAAGTTCCTGGTATTGATAAATAATCTAACATATTTTTTACGCATGCACTATCGGTGGTAAATTTATTTCTGTTTTTTTCCCAATTAGTTTCCCAAAGCCAGTTTTGAGTGTAATATGTTCGGTGCGAAGAAAGTATTTTTAATTCAATACCTTCTTCTTGTGCATGCTTATACATATCAATATATGCATTGTATGCTTGTTTATGTAAATATTGTTCTCCATATAAGCAGTATTCTGATTTTACCTTTACAAAGTATTGTATAGTATTAGGGTTTTCTTTTCCTGTAAGAATGTTTTTACTTAGAACTGAAGTGTTCCTTTCAAAAAAATTCATTGATATAGGAGTAAGGTAATAATTACTGATACTATTATTGCACGAGTAAAATATTGAAAGAATTGTAATTAGAATAATATTCATATAAATAAGCTCTTTTTTATTAATCATTTCATAAGAATTAGAGCGGATGGACCAAATCCATTACATTTTGAACAATATTTTTTGCGGTTAAACCGTATTTATTCATAAGTTCATTAGGTTTTCCGGATTCTCCAAAACAATCAGGCATTCCCACTATTCGCATTGGTACGGGATAATATTGGCTCAATATTTCTGCAACAGCACTACCCAATCCGCCGTAAATTTGATGTTCTTCGGCTGTAACTATAGCTCCTGTTTTTTTTGCCGCTTCAATAATGAGTTCTTTATCAATAGGTTTAATAGTGTGAATATTAATTACTTGCGCGTTTATTGATTTGTTTTTTAAAAATTTTGCCGCTTCAAGTGCTTCCCAAACCATATGTCCGGTAGCAATTATTGAAACATCTGAGCCTTTTTTTAAAACTTGTCCTTTTCCTACAATGAATTCTAAGTTTTCGTCTGTAAAATTAGGAAATTCTGCTCTGCCAAATCTTATGTAGCAGGGGCCATTTACTTGTTTAACTGAAGCTATGGTTGCTATTTTTGTTTGGTTTGCATCACAAGGTGACAGTACGGTCATATTGGGTAAGGTTCGCATTATGGAAATGTCTTCAAGAGCTTGATGGGTTGCTCCGTCTGGACCTACAGAAATTCCTGCATGAGCACCTCCAATTTTAACGGGAACATTATTATAACAAATAGAAATTCTTATTTGATCGGCACATCGGAGTGTAGCAAAAACTCCATAAGTTGAGAAAAAAGGAATTTTATCGCTTAATGCCATGCCTGCAGCAACAGCAGCAATATTTTGCTCGGCAATTCCGAAAGAAAAAAAGCGTTCCGGAAATTTTTTTGCAAATAAATCCATGCCAACCGACGAAGTTATATCAGCCCCTAAACCTAAGACATTTTTATTCTCGGAAGCAATTTCTACTAATCCTTCTCTAAAACCAATTTTAGTTGCTGTATTTCCTTTGTTTGTAAACATAACTAAGAATTTTATAATCAATAAATCTGATCAGAAGAATACCATTCAGCATAATTGTTATCTGTTTCGTGTAGTCTAACTGATAATAATTTTAGGTTATGGGGTAAAACAGTTTTTATAATTTCTGCAAAATGAATAATCATGTTTTCGCAAGTAGGCTGAAAGTCAAAGATAAATAACCTCTTGAACATTTGTTGATTGATTAAATTGTCAGAATCTTCATTTTTATTAAGAAATAGAGAATGATCAAATTTATCAACTATATGTTTTTTAATTATTGATTTAAATTCAGAAAAATCTATTACCATACCATCTTTGGGGTTATTATTAGATTTTAAGGGTGTTCCCGAAACAGTTACATACATTTTGTATGAATGACCGTGAATATTTCTACAAAGACCATCGTAGTTATAAAGAGCGTGAGCTATTTCGAAGTTAAATATTTTGGTAACTCTTATTACATTCATAATTTTTGTTTTATAATCTAACAAAATTAATGGTTTTACTGTTTATTTTACATTAAATATTTACTTATTTGTAAATTTATGGCGAAATTTGAAGCATGAGAGAAAATTCAGATATAATAATAGCTATTGAAAACGATTTAAATTTGTTTAAAAGCAAATTGAAAGATTACATTTATAAAAAGAATGGCTTTATTAAAGAAATGACCGAGTACGTTCTTAGTCAAAAGGGGAAATACATCAGGCCTATAATGGTTTATTCATCAGCAAGGATGTTTGGAGATGTAAATGAAACCTGTAATAATGCTGCTGTTTTACTTGAGCTTGTTCATACTGCAACACTTGTTCACGACGATGTTGTTGATGAGGCTGATTTGCGTAGAGGCAAGCCTTCGGTAAATGCTGTTTGGAAAAATAAACGAGCAATTTTGATTGGAGACTATTTGTTTGCTAAAGCAATGAAAATAGCTACTGAAAAGGAAGAATATAAACTCTTCGATATAATTTCTCCTACGGTTTTAAATATGAGTATTGGAGAACTTATACAATTGAATAGTAGTATGGAAAATGATTTTTCGGAAGCGACATATTTTGAAATTATTAAAAATAAAACAGCTTCGTTGATTAGCACTTGTTGTAAAGTAGGGGCATATGCAGCAGGTACTAATGAAAAGAATCAAAATATAATGTCGGAATTTGGTTTTAATGCAGGGATGGCGTTTCAGATTAAGGACGATATATTTGATTATACTATTAATAACAAAACAGGAAAAACTGCATGTAACGATATTATAGAAAGAAAAGCAACATTACCGCTTATAGGAGCATTAAAAAACAGTTCAGGTAGGAAAAAAGAAAACCTGTTGCAATACTGGAAAAACGGTAAGGATGTAGAGTATATTAAGAATCTTGCTTGTGATTTTGTACATGAAAATGGTGGAATTGAATATTCTGAAAACAAAATGAATCAATATTATAATGCTGCACAAGCAAAATTAGAATATTTTCCTAATAGTAATGCAAAAACTGCAATGAGAGAATTACTTAACTTTATTGTTAATAGGAATAATTAATCAGAAGACAATTGATTCATCAATATCTTTCAATACATTATTAGCTAAACGGGATGCCCCAAATCTAAATAACTTGTTATTTAACCATTCTTTGCCTAAAACTTTTTCAACAATTAAATAGTATAGAATAGCTTCTTCGGATGTTGAAATACCTCCAGATGCTTTAATCCCCTTTTTCTCACCCGTTTTATTATAATAGTCTTTTATTGCTGTGCACATAGAATAAACAGCTTCGGGGGTAGCAGAGATACTCGTTTTACCTGTTGATGTTTTAATAAAATCGGCACCGGCTTCAAGACTAAGAATGCTTGCATTGTAAATGTGATTTAAATCCTGCAAAATACCTGTTTCTAAAATTACTTTTAAATGATTGTGAGCTAATAATTGTTTAATCATAGTAATTTCGGTTGTGCAATAATGATAGTTTCCTTCAAGAAATTTACCTACTGACAAAACTATATCAATTTCGTTTGCTCCTTTATTTAAAACAATTTCGCATTCTGCTAGCTTAATTGACAAATATGTTTGCGAAGAAGGAAAACATGCTGCTACTGCTGCAATATTTAGATTCGGGACTTTAAGATTTTTTTTAACTGTAGATACCATTGTAGGATATACGCATATTGCAGCTACATTAGGTATTGATGTATTTGAAGAAAACTTATTTACCCTTTGGGTTAGTTTTAAAATTTTATCTTCAGTATCATCTGTATTTAAACTTGTAAGATCTATACAGTTAAATATCTGTGTCAGAATAGGTTTTGTTTTATTATCTGAAACTTTTTGCTTTAGTTTAGCAATTGTTTTATTAACCTCTTCAATTGTTAATTTTGAATTATTTATATCCATAGTTAATTAATTTTATTTGTTAAATGCATTTATAAATAAAAAACTCTTTTTCTGATAATTGATTGTAATAAACTGTTACTTTTTGGTCGTTTCCAAATATAGGATATTCTTTTATGAATAAATAGTAATTACCGGGATTTAATGATATTAAAAAATTACCATTATTGCAATATGTACTATCTGAATATAAGTTTAACGAATTGTAACTTGCAGATAATGTGTCCTTTACATTTTCTTGTATTAGATATACATAACCGGAATAGGAATTATAATACCAAAAACTGGGGTCTAAACTACAATTACCTTCACCATATTTTACTACACCTTTTATACCTGATTCAATATTATCTGTTTTACATGAAAAGTTAAATATAGTAAGAAGCATAAATATAAAAAATAAACTTAATATGTTTAACGGATTTTGATTATAATTAGTTTTCAAGGTTAAAAGCATGATAAAATTATTCTTTGTTTTTAGTATCTATAAAAATAGTAACTGGTCCATCATTAATTATTTTTACATGCATATGTTCTCCAAATATTCCTGATAGAACTTTACCTTTTATTGAATTTTGTAGTTCTTTTTTGAAATATTCGTAAAGAGGAATTGCGATATCTGGTTTGGCTGCGTGAATATAAGATGGACGATTACCTTTTTTTGTTTTAGCATGAAGAGTAAATTGGCTTACAACAATAATATCTCCTTCCTTATCATTAATAGAATTATTCATTATCCCTTGTGAGTCATTAAAAAGTCTTAGGTTTGATATTTTATTAGCAAGCCAAGAAGCATCTTCATTAGTATCTGCATTTTCAATACCCAATAGGATTAAATAACCGAAATTAATTTCAGATATAGTTATATTATTTACTATTACTGATGCTGAGCTTACTCTCTGTATTATTGTTCTCATATATCTAACAAATTGAAAAACAGAAAATTAGATAATGTTCCACATGAAACATTATACATAAATATCTATGAAATCAAATTTATTTATATCAAATAGTCCTTTATCACCAATTTTGAGTTCGGGTATTACAAGTAGAGCCATAAATGAAAGAGTCATAAAAGGAGCTTTTAATTTGCATCCCGATGACTGAACTGCTTTGTTTATTAATTCGTATTTTTTTGCAACTGTATATCCATCTTCGTTAGTCATTAATCCGGCATATGGTAGTGGAATAATATATCTGTCCTTATCGTTAACAAAGCAAATTCCGCCCTTACTTTCTATAAGTTCGTTTATTGCAATTTGTAAGCTTTCATAGTTTGAACCAATTGCAATAATATTATGACTGTCGTGGGCAACAGTAGAAGCAATTGCTCCTTTTCTGAGTCCAAAACCATTAATAAAACCATTAGACGGTTTTGACTCGGTATAGCGATTAATAACACTTATTGGCAAAATATCTTTATTAAGGTCTGGAATCAAATAGTTGTTTTGTGATTGTAATATGGAACTAAAACTACCTGTTACTAATGAGCCATCGTAGCATTCAATTACGTTTACAGGCTTATCGATGTTTTTAATTTTTAAATCATCAATCTTGATATGTTCTATACGTTTGAAATTATTTACAGTATTTTCCGTGATTTTATCAAATAAAACTCTTTGGTTGCTAAAAACGAGTTCTCCATTAATATAAGTTTCTTTAATTTTTAAATTTACTAAGTCTTCAATAATAATAAAATCTGCTGTATCACCAATTCTTAATAATCCTACAGGAATATTATAATGATTAACAGGATTTATTGTTGCAGCTCTCCAAAGTTTAAAGATATCAATGTTCTTTTCGATTCCTAGCTTTAATATTTTATTTATATGTCCATGATTAATTAAATCGTCGGGATGGCTATCGTCTGTACAAAGCATAACTGAATCGGGGTTTGAATTAATTAATGGATAGAGTGCTTCAAAATTGCGGGCAGCACTGCCTTCTCTTATTAAAATATTCATACCAAGTTTTAATTTTTCTTCAGCTTCTTCAAGTGTTGAGCATTCATGGTCGGTACTGATTCCAAATTTAGCGTATTTTTGTAGAGGTTCTCCAATAACTCCCGGAATATGACCGTCAATTGGTAAGTTATGTTTTTTTGTAATATTTAGTTTAGCTATTACATCTTCGAACTCGTTTATAACACCAGGGAAATTCATCATTTCCCCAAGTGCTACAATTGGTTCTTCGTTCATCAATTTGTCAATATCTTTTTCGTTTAGATTTGCACCACTAGTTTCGAAAGGAGTAGCGGGGACACAACTTGGAGCTGTAAAGAAAAATTTAAGTGGAACTTTTTTACCATTTTCAATCATAAACTTAACTCCGTTTATTCCTAATACATTTGCAATTTCATGAGGATCAGAAACAACTGCTACGGTGCCATTTGCTAAAGCTAATCGAGCAAATTCGGAGGGAATAAGCATAGAGCTTTCTACATGTACATGTGAATCGATAAATCCTGGAGATATATAATGTTCATAGGTTTTGTTATTTGGTATAATAGAGGTGATTATACCGTCTTCGAAATGAATTTCTCCTGGAAATATTTCTCTTTTAAAAATATCAATTATATTACCTTCAAGTGTTTGTTTCATAGTATATAAAGTTTATTGTTGTTTCACGTGGAACTATTATTTTATCTGCCTAATCTTATTAATAAAACGCTAATATCAGAAGGCGAAACTCCGCTTATTCTGGAGGCTTGACCGAGTGTTCCTGGATTTATCTTTTTAAGTTTTTGGCGTGCTTCAGTCGATAATGAAAGTATTTCTTCATAGTTAAACTTATTCTTTATATCAATTTCTTCTAAGCGTTTCATTTTTTCTGCAAGTAATTTTTCTCTATCAATATATCCTGAATATTTTATGAGTATTTCGGCTGCATCAAGTATCTCTTCTTTTCGTTTAAAACTATTTATTAATTCATTTAATTGAGGAATTACATCAAGTAAGTCTTTAAGTGTAACTTGAGGTCTGGTTATTATGCCAAAAAGTTTTGTTCTTTGCGATAGGGGACTTGTATTAAGAGTAATTAATTTTTCGTTAATATATTCAGGTTTGCAGCTAAATGATTGTGTGAATGAAACTAAATTGTCTCTATCCTTAAGCTTTTGTTCAAAAATTTTCATTCTTGTATTGCTTACAAGACCAAGTTGATAACCAAGTTCTGTGAGCCTGACATCAGCATTATCCTGACGTAATAAAATACGAAATTCTGCTCTTGAAGTAAACATACGATAAGGCTCATCAACGCCTTTGGTTATTAAATCATCGATTAAAACACCTATATATCCCTGATCTCTGTTTAATATAAATTCAGGTTTTTCATGTAATTTTAAATGTGCATTTATTGCGGCCATTATTCCTTGAGCACCTGCTTCTTCATAGCCTGTAGTGCCATTGATTTGTCCTGCGAAATATAAATTTTCTATTATTTTAGTTTCTAATGTTGCTTTTAATTGTGTAGGATGAAAGAAATCGTATTCTATTGCATATCCAGGTCGAAAAATTCGCGCATTTTCAAACCCTTTAATTTCTTTTAATGCTATGAACTGTGTTTCCCACGGTAATGATGATGAAAATCCGTTAAGATAGTATTCGTGAGTGTTTGCTCCTTCGGGTTCTAGAAAAAGTTGATGAAGATTTTTGTCAGGAAATGTTACAAGTTTTGTTTCAATACTTGGGCAATATCTGGGACCAATACTTTGAATAGTGCCGTCATATAATGGTGAATTTGTGAGTCCTTCTTCGAGTTTTTCATGTACAATGCTATTGGTAAAACAGATATAACAACTTTTTTGTGGAAGATAAGTTTTATTATATTCATTTAAGAATGAAAATGGAATTATGTTATCATCTCCTTTTTGTTCGTCAAGTTTGCTAAAGTCAACTGTTCTACCATCAATTCTAACCGGTGTGCCTGTTTTCATTCTATCGTATGTAAAGCCTAAGGAAGCTAACTGTTCTGTAATACCAACTACGGCCTCTTCAGCACTTCTGCCACCAGAAATTTGAGTTTTACCTACATGCATTAAACCATTAAGAAATGTTCCATTAGTTAAAATAACAGCCTTACACTTAAACTTTACTCCCCATTTAGTTTTTACACCACAAATCTTTTTATTATTAAAAACAAGTTCACTTACTACATCTTGAAAGAAATCAAGATTATGTATTTGTTCAAGATATTCTCGCCAAGTATTGCTAAAAACCATACGGTCGCATTGTGAACGTGGGCTCCACATAGCAGGTCCTTTTGATTTATTTAGCATTCTAAACTGTATCGAAGATTTATCAGTTACAAGTCCGGCATATCCACCTAATGCATCAATTTCTTTAACAATTTGTCCTTTTGCAACTCCTCCCATAGCAGGATTGCACGACATTTGGGCCATTTTATTCATGTCCATTGTTATTAGCAATGTTTTTGAACCCAAATTAGCTGCTGCTGCTGCTGCTTCACAGCCTGCGTGTCCTGCTCCTACTACTATTATATCATATTCCGGTAACATATATGTATGTAAAATTAATCATAAAGATACATAATTTTGATTTTTTATTGAAGTTTGTTTGTATAAGTAAAACTTGTACAAATTTTATTACCTAAATAATTCAGGGTAATTGTGAGCCTATATCGTAAATATGCTATTTATTATTAGAGATTACAATATTTTTAAGTTTCTTAATAATTACAAGTATAGAGTTATTCATGTCGGATGAAATTTTCATAAAATACAGGCTTGTACCAAAAATTATTGAAACTAAAGATGAGCGAATTATTGTATCGAGAATCCAATTATTAAGTTCAGGTAAAATTAAGCTGATAGCATATGTAGCTATGCCGGTAATCAGAATAATTAGGTGCTTATAACTATAAGGTTGGAATTTGTAATGCTTTAATAGAAATCCAAATCTCATAATATCATATAGAAGATATGAAATTGCTGAGGCTATTGCAGCTCCTACAATTCCCATTATCGGAATTAATAACATATTAGTAATAATAATAAGCGTTATAAACACTCCCATTATTATAGCGTGTTTTCTATAGTGTTTTGAAAATTGAATAATTTCTCCACTAACACCTGCTGTCATGTTTAAGATATGAGCCACACCGATAAAAAATATTACAAGTCTTCCGTCTGAGAAAGCTTCAGGTAGCATTTTAAATATATTATGTTCGTTTGCCCAAATTAGTAAAAACAATCCAATGGCAGCAATAAGCATATTAATTGTACTTTTGGAATAGACTTGTTTAACTGTTTCTAAGTCGTTGTCTTTAAGTGCTTGAGTTATTACACTTGAACCAATTCGTCTTAATGATCGTCCAGGTAACAAAATAAGAGTACCAAAATAAAATGCTGTTGCATATACTCCTGTAGCACTTAAATCGAGATAATGGTTAACCATGTATCTGTCGATATTAATTACGACAATTCCACTAAAACCCGAAATAAGTCCAAATAAACCAACACTTATCATGTCAGATTTTAATTTAGGAGTTATAAAATTTAACTGAAGTTTTAATGAAAACTCTTTTTTCCAGAGTAAATATACGCCTAATCCTATAGTTGGTACCCCATACGCTAGTGTATAATAGTAAATAAACCCTTTGAAATCTAGATATCCCATCCAAAAAAGTACTATGCCGATAAGATTAAGTATGCGAAGTAAAAAATCTTTTAAAAAAACGCCAAAACTTGCATTATAGAGCATTCTATTGTAGGCATCCAACAAAAGATAGTAAATTGTAAAGAATATCAAAGGAACTAATAAATAAACATATTGAGCAAACAGAGGCGATTTTTCAATATTATTACTAATCAGGTATGGTTTAGATAAATAATATATTACTAAACACAGTATAAAACCAGCCAAACTGGTAAGAATTGCTATTGATAAAAATCCGTTATGAGAGTTTTCTTTATTTCTAAAATATGGGAACAATCTTGTAGTAATATTAATGAAACCCATGCTACCTAATTGTCCTAAGATAATAGAAACAGATATTAACAAACTTGTAAGCCCGATTTGTTCAGTTGAAAAAATTGTGGGCATAAGTAAAGCTACGTTAATAAATCCGAGTATAGCACCCAAATAGGAGTATATAGAACCTTTTATTGTTTGGCGAATAATTATGCCCATATTAAAAGATTAAAACACTAATTTTTGCTTTGAAACGAGTGTATTTGGTTCAATATTATAAACGGCTTGTATTTCTGGAGATTGTTTTAATTTCTTAAAAAAGCTTTTTAAAAAAGTTTCATTAATTTCTCCGGTAAGATGAATCAAATAATCTATATTTTTAAGTTCTTCTATTAAAAGACCATTTTCACATTTATTAGAAATTAATCTTAGAGTGATAAAGCTTTCTTCTTCGTTACACACAAAAACAGTAAATTTTTGAGGTTCGGTAAGTTTAGGGTGCCAGATAGTTAAAGCTTGATCAGCTTCAAAACTCAAGCCAGTAGTATTATTAATAATGAATGCTAGTCTGTAAATATTTTCGGGGCTAGCAATAGCAATTAGATTGAAATCGAATTCAGGAGTGAATTTTAGAATTTTACGTGTCATATATGCAAAAGTACATTATTATTCTAATGTTTTTCAATAAAATAACAATCAATCAATAATCATTCTGTTGTTTTTAAGGGTATTAATAGCAATTTGAGCAGCATTTTGTTCAGCTTGTTTTTTCGACCAAGCTTTTCCTTGAGCTATAAATTGATTGTTGATAGAAATTTCAGAAATAAAATGATAATGTTTTTCATTCGCTTCTATCGCTTCGTATGTTTCAAAAACTAGTTCCCATCTAAGTTTTTGGGTATAATGAAAGATAAGAGATTTAAAATCTTCTTCTACCATTTTAATATTATCCCATTTAGTATAGGTTTCAATAATTTTATTTATAAAGTATTTACATTTATAGAATCCTCTATCGTAGTAGATTGCTCCAATCAGTGCTTCAAAAGCATTACCTGCAACATGTTGGTTGTGGTTATTATCGATTTTTGTGATTATAAAATCTGCAATTCCGGTTTCTTGCGAAAGCTTATCAAGATTTTTTCTATTTACAAGATTAGATCTCATTAAAGAAAGCCTACCTTCGTTTTCGTTAGGGAATTGAATGTAAAGTAAATCAGCTATAACTGCATCTAAAATGGCATCACCAATAAATTCGAGTCGTTCGTTATTTAATGGGTTTCCATTTTTATCAGTAAGAGATAAGCTACTATGGCAAAATGCAAGTTTGTATAAGTCAATATTGTGGGGCTTAAAGCCAAGTAATAAAACTAATTGATAGAAATAAGAACGGTGTTTTGTAAAACTATAACGAAATGAAAACCCGTTTAACATGAAATTTATATACTTTTAAATATTAAAGTGGTATTATGACCTCCAAACCCAAAAGTATTATTCATAGCAACTTTTATTTTTCGTTTTTGGGATTTATTCAAAGTAAGATTAAATCTTTCGTCAATTTCGGGGTCTTGTTTTTGATGGTTAATTGTTGGGCTAACAATTTCGTCTCTCATTGATAAAATGCATACTATTGCTTCTAAAGCTCCTGCGGCACCTAGTAAGTGCCCTGTCATTGATTTAGATGAGCTTATATTCATTTTGAAAGCATGTTCTCCAAATAGTTTTTTAATTGCCAATAATTCAGAGATGTCTCCTCTAGGTGTTGCAGTTCCGTGAACATTAATATAATCAACTTCGTTAGAGTTCATATATGCGTCATCAAGAGCATTTTTCATTACATGAAAGGCTCCTTCTCCTTCGGGATGTGGGGCAGTTAAGTGATGGGCATCTGCTGAGAGACCAACTCCTACTATTTCGGCATAGATTTTTGCTCCACGAGCTTTTGCGTGTTCGTATTCTTCAAGAATTAAAACCGCCGAGCCTTCACCCATTACAAAGCCGTCTCGTGTAGCACAGAATGGTCTAGAGGCTGTTTTATATTCATCGTTTTTAGTAGAAATTGCTTGCATAGAATTAAAGCCACCCATTCCTACTTCGTTAATAGCTGCTTCGCTACCACCGGCAATAATAATATCAGCTTTTTGATTACGAATAAGTTGAACAGAATCTATTATTGCATTAGTACTAGAAGCACAAGCTGAAACTGTTGCATAATTAGGACCTTTTAGTCCGTATTTCATTGATATAAGTCCGGCAGCAATATCACAAATAATTTTAGGAATGAAGAAGGGGCTAAATCGAGGAATTCCATTACCCTCAATAAAGCCCTTTATTTCATTTAATAATGTTTCAACTCCTCCAATTCCTGAAGCAAGGATAACTCCCATTCTATGTAGATCAACGCTCTCAAGATCGATATTGCTATCTTTAAGTGCTTCTTCGGCACTAATCATAGCATATTGAGCAAACCTGTCCATTTTACGGGATTCCTTGCGGTCAAAATAGTTTGCAGCATCATAATTTTTAATCTCGCATGCAAATTTTGTTTTAAAATTAGTAGTGTCGAAATGGCTAATCAAATCAGAGCCACTTTCTCCGTTTATAAGCGCTTTCCATGTATCGGGTACATTGTGCCCTAGTGGTGTAATGGCTCCAATTCCGGTTACAACAACTCTTTTTAGTTCCATAGACGTACTAATTCTAGTTAATAAAAAGCTTAGTTAGAGTTTTCTTCGATGTATTTGATAGCTAACCCTACTGTTTCGATTTTTTCGGCTTCTTCGTCCGGAATTGAAAGTTCAAATTCTTTTTCGAATTCCATTATCAACTCTACAGTGTCGAGAGAGTCTGCACCTAAATCGTTTGTGAAACTGGCTTCGGGAGTAACTTCAGCCTCATCAACACCAAGCTTATCTACGATAATGCTTTTTACTCTTGATGCAATGTCTGACATAATTTTTAATTTTTAGTTAAACTTATTTTCATTTATTTTGAGCCTACAAAGAAACAAATATACATATTCATAATCAAAGATTTATCAATAAATTTATCAACTATGCACATTTTTACAGATTTTATTGAAATATATTAAGGATAAAGACATAAAATAGAATACTTATGAAGAAAATTGCCGTATTTGCCTCTGGGTCAGGCACAAACATGGAAAATATAGCCAAATATTTAGAAAAAAGACCTATAAAAGTTTGTGGAGTATTCACAAATAATGAACATGCTTTGGTAATTAATCGTGCCAAAAAGCTAAATATTCCGATATATATTTTTAATCGTGATGAATTTTTGTCGGGAAAAATTTTGAAATCTTTACAAGATTGTAACCCTGATTTAATAGTTTTAGCCGGTTTTTTGTGGTTAATTCCTTTTGATATTATTAGTGCTTTCGAGAATAGAATAATTAATATTCATCCTGCATTATTGCCAAAATACGGAGGAAAAGGTATGTATGGAGATAATGTTCATAAAGAGGTAATTAAAAATAAGGAGAATGAGTCCGGTATTACCATTCATTATGTTAACGAGCTTTATGATGAAGGAAGCATTATATTTCAGAAAAAATGTAGTATAAATAAGAGTGATACATACGAAAGTTTAGCAAAAAAAATTCATGAGTTAGAATATCAGTATTATCCTCAAATAATTGAAAGTTTACTTTTATAATAATTATTAAAATTGGTCTCGAAATACTTTTCGATAAAAAATAATCATTAAAATTACTGATACAGTAATTGCAGAATCGGCAATATTAAACACTGGTCTGAAGAAAATAATATGTTTACTTGCCCAAAATGGCCAGCTTTCGGGTATATGTGTATCAATTACGGGGCAATAAAACATATCTACAACATGTCCATGCATAAATTGAGCATAACCACCTTCTTGAGGAAATAGAGTTGCAATTTGATTAGTACTTTCACTAAAAATTAGACCATAAAATGCACTATCGATTAAGTTTCCGGCAGCACCGGCAATAACCATTGCAATGCAAATAACAAAAAATGAACTTACACCCTTTTTAATTGTTTTATGTAGGTATATACTTAATAATACGATTGCCACTAATCTAAAAATGCTTAAAATAAGCTTGCCAAATAAACCTGGTATTTCCATCCCAAATGCCATTCCTGGATTCTCAATAAAATATAGCATAATAGAATTCCCGATAATAGGAATTTGTTCTCCTATCATCATATTTGTTTTAACCCATATTTTTAATGCTTGATCTGCTATTAGTATCAATAATATTACTAAGACAGCAACTATATATTGTTTCTTCACTGATATAAAATTTTATAAATATAAAAACCCAACAGTAATTGTTGGGCAAAATAATAAAATATTTTTTACTAATCTATTTTTGATTATTCTTTGCTTCAATACTTAGTGTAGCATGTGGTACAGCACGAAGACGTTCTTTAGATATGAGTTTTCCTGTTTCTCTACAAATCCCATAAGTTCCATTTTCTATTCTTACTAAAGCTGCTTGTAAGTGCTGTATAAACTTTAATTGCCTTTGAGCTAAGCGGCCTGCCTCTTCTTTCGATAAAACAGCAGCACCTTCTTCAAGAACTTTAAAAGTAGGAGACGTATCTGCAATATCGTTTGTGTCAGAATGGTTTAAGGCATTCTTATACAATTCATAATCTGCTTTTGCATTCTCAAGCTTGTCTAAAATTAGTTCCTTAAATTCTTCAAGTTCTTCTTTTGTATATCTTTTTTTTTCTGTGTCTTGTGCCATAATTCTTAATCTTTAATTAATATTTTTTATTCTCTCAACTGCAATACTTATGCTTAGATCATTAACTTCTACGTTTTTAAAAATATTTTGTTCCAATTTTTCGAGAATATTAATGTCTTCTCCTAAAGTTTGTTCGCAAATATAATCTTGATACTCTATAACAGCTGAATTAATTTCTTTGTTCGATTCTATATAAATATAAATTTTATCGGTAACTTCAAATCCACTTTCTTTTCTTAAGTTTTGTATCCTGTTTACTAATTCTCTTGCTATTCCTTCTTTTTGAAGCTCTTCAGTAATAGTTACATCCAAGGCTACGCTTATATTATCATGATTTGCTACCAACCATCCGGGAATATCTTCTGATCTTATTTCAACATCATCTAAATGAATGCTTATTTTTTGATTTTCTATTTCAAACTCTAATATACCAGATCTTTCAAGTTTGGCTATATCTGATTGATTTAAATCATTTAAAAATGCGGCAATTTGCTTCATCATTTTGCCATAGCGAGGTCCTAATTTTTTAAAGTCGGGTTTAACTTTTTTAACCAAGATGCCGGATGTATCTTCTAATAAGTTTAATTCTTTGATATTGGTTTCTGCAAGAATAATATGTTTTACGGCTTCAACTTGTTTTACGAAGTTTTTATCAATTACAGGTATAATGATTTTTTGTAGAGGTTGCCTTACTTTTATATTTACTTGACGGCGTAATGCAAGAACAAGCGAAGAAATAGTTTGGGCAAGCTTCATTCTTTCTTCCAAATCTTTATCAATTAATTTTTCGCTATATTCAGGGAATAAGTTTAAATGTATTGAATTTGATGCTTCTTTTTTACACACAGAATTTAAATCGCGATAGATTTTATCTGTAATGAAAGGAGCGATTGGTGAAGCAAGTTTGCATACAGTATTTAAACATGTATAAAGCGTTTGGTATGCTGCGAGTTTGTCTTTATTCATCTCGCCTCCCCAATATCTTTTTCTACCAAGTCGAACATACCAATTACTCAAATTATCGTTAACAAATTCTTGAATAGCTCTTCCTGCTTTTGTTGGTTCGTAATCTTCGTAATACTTGTGAGTTTCTTTTATAAGAGTATTTAATAAAGATATAATCCATCTGTCTAATTCTGGTCTTTCTGATACGGGAATTTCTTTTTCGGTATGATAGAAACTATCTACATTGGCATAAAGTGCAAAAAATCCGTATGTATTGAAAAGTGTGCCAAAAAATTTACGTTGAATTTCTTCAACACCTGCTACATCAAATTTTAGGTTATCCCATGGTTGAGCGTTTGTAATCATATACCATCGCAAAGCATCGCTTCCGTATTTTTCTATTACTTCGAATGGATCAACGGCATTGCCAAGACGCTTAGACATTTTATTGCCAAATTTATCAAGAACTAATCCGTTACTAATAATATTTTTAAATGCAACCGAATCACTTATCATAGTGGCAATAGCATGTAGAGTAAAAAACCATCCTCTTGTTTGATCAACACCTTCGGCAATAAAATCGGCAGGAAAAAGATTATTAAAATTATCTTTATTTTCGAAAGGGTAATGCCATTGTGCAAAAGGCATGGCTCCGGAGTCGAACCAAACATCAATAAGATCAGATTCACGATACATAGCTTTGTCATTATCAGAAACTAAAACTATATTATCTACATAAGGGCGATGCAGGTCAATTTTTTCGTAGTTTTCTTTACTGTTATTACCTTGCTGGAAATTTTTGTATGGATTATCTGCCATTTTGCCGGCAGCAATAGATTTATCTATTTCAGTAATTAATTCTGTAACGGAGCCAATACATTTAATTTCGTTACCATCTTCGGTTCGCCAAATAGGTAGGGGAGTGCCCCAGTATCTGCTGCGGGAAAGGTTCCAGTCCACAAGATTTTCAAGCCATTTACCAAAGCGTCCTTCTCCTGTACTTGCCGGTTTCCAGTTTATGGTTTTATTTAGTTCTATCATACGGTCTTTAACAGCAGTAGTACGTATAAACCATGAATCGAGAGGATAATAAAGTATTGGTTTGTCGGTACGCCAACAATGTGGATAATTATGCTCGTATTTTTCAATCTTGAAGGCTTTTCCGTTTTGCTTTAGGTTTACAGCAATATCTATATCAACTGTAATATCTTTTTCTGTAAGATTTTGGTCGTATTCGTTTTTAACATAACGACTTTCAAAATCTTTGTATTCATTAAAGTTTATGTGTTTTTGTGCAAAATTTTCATCAATATTATTGAGTGGAGTAAAACGTCCTTTTTTATCAACTAATGGAACTGTTTGTCCGGCATTATCAACAAGAACTAAGGCTGCAATACCTGCTAGTTTTGCCACACGAAGGTCGTCGGCACCAAATGTTGGGGCAATGTGAACAATACCGGTTCCGTCTTCGGTAGTTACATAATCACCGGCAATAATTCTAAATGCATCGCCATCGGGTTTTACCCAGTTAATTAATTGTTCATATTTTAAACCAATAAGCATTTTACCATTAAAACTTTTTAGGATTTTGTATGGTAAATTTTTATTGCCAGGTTCATAATCAGTTAACTCATTTTGTTCGTGTTCGGGGTTAAAATATGCAGATAATCTGTCTTTACATAAAACAACATTTATTTTATTTCCTAAATATGGATTGTAAGTTTCAATCAACAAATATTCTATTTCGGCACCCACTGCTAAAGCAGTATTACTTGGCAAAGTCCATGGAGTAGTTGTCCATGCTAAGGTATAAATAGGATTTTGTATGTCGTTAAATATTTTTTTGTATGGCTCGTTAGCAATAAGTTTAAACATAGCTGTACATACAGTATCTTTAACATCACGATAGCAGCCGGGTTGATTTAATTCGTGTGTACTAAGTCCTGTTCCTGCTGCAGGCGAATAAGGTTGAATTGTATAACCTTTATAAAGTAAGCCTTTATCGAATATTTTTTTTAGAAGATACCAAAGAGTTTCAATATACCTGTTGTCGTATGTAATATAAGGATTGTCCATATCAACCCAATACCCCATTTTTCTTGTAAGTTCTTCCCACATATCAGTATATTTCATTACTTCTTTGCGGCAAGTGGTATTATATTCGTCAACGGTAATTTTCTTACCTATATCTTCTTTAGTTATTCCAAGAGTTTTCTCTACGCTAAGTTCTACCGGTAAGCCATGAGTATCCCAACCGGCTTTTCTGTTTACTTTGTATCCGGTCATAGTTTTGTATCGGCAAAAAATATCTTTAATAGCTCTTGCCATTACATGATGTATTCCGGGTTTTCCGTTTGCAGAAGGAGGACCTTCGTAAAAAACATATTCCGGTTTGTTTTTACGACTACTAATACTCTGTTTAAAAGTTTCTTCTTTCTCCCATAATTCCATAATCTCTTTGTTAATGGCAGAAAGATTAAGTTGTTTATATTCAGGGAATTTATTGCCCATGTGTAATAATTTTTAATAAATCTGAAAATGAGGTGCAAATATAGTTTTAGACTATGAACTTTGCAAACAGAATTTATTGCTATTACTTATAAATAATTGCTACTAGCTATTACAATATGTTTTTTAGATTAACTATATTAGGTTAAAGTGCCGCAAGTAATAAATCGATATCTCTGGAATAAACACCAATAACTCGTCCTATATGTTCGCTGGTAAGAATTCCATTAAATAGATACACTCCGTTACGGCTTTCGGGATGATGTTTCAAGAAATTGTTTAAGGTTCCGGAGTTTTTTAGTTCAATAAGTTGATGTATAATAATATTGCTAAGAGCATAAGATGCTGTACGAGCAACACGCGAAGGAATATTTGGTACACAATAGTGAACAACATCATGTTTTCTATATACCGGTTTTTTATGGTCGGTAACTTTGCTAGTTTCGAAGCATCCACCTTGGTCGATGCTTATATCCACAATTACAGAGTTATTTTTCATTATTTTAACCATATCTTCTGTAATAAAAACGGGGCAATTACCTGCAATAATTCTAATTGCACCAATTACAACATCTGCTGTTTTTAAACTTTGAACAAGAATTGACGGTTGTATTGTTGATGTAAATA
This sequence comes from Bacteroidales bacterium, assembly GCA_028702675.1. Classification (GTDB taxonomy): domain Bacteria; phylum Bacteroidota; class Bacteroidia; order Bacteroidales; family ML635J-15; genus JAQVOJ01. The sequence continues at coordinate 12,648 of JAQVOJ010000021.1, read as the reverse complement.
CAGGAAAACCCACAAGATTTTGCAATCGATTAAGTCTATGTACCGAACGATCGAACACTTTAATATTGGCACCAAGTCCTAGTGCTGTTTTTGCAGCATAAGTTCCTGCTGTTCCTGCTCCTATTATAACAATTTCTGATGGAGAAACGCCTGTAACTCCTCCAAGCATTTCGCCTTTTCCTTTGTGTACATTACTAAGATATTCTGAGGCAATAAGAATTGATGAACGACCTGCTATTTCGCTCATGCTACGTACAATAGGATAATTACCATATTTATCCATTAGGTCTTCAAACGAAATAGCGGTAATTTTTTTTCGAATAAGTTCAAGAAAGTATTCTCGGGGTTGAGTATAAACATGCAATGATGAAATAATAACTTGTGAACCTCTTAATAGAGAAATTTCGTTTAGTGAAAGTGGAGCAACTTTAATTATTATATCTGCTTGTAATGCTTCTTCGTTATCTACAATCTGAGCACCTTTTTCTGAATAATCAAGGTTTGAAAAATTTGCAGAGTTTCCGCTATTACGTGAAATTCTAACTTCAAATCCTATTTCTACAAGATGCTCTACACTTAATGGAGCTAATGGCACTCGTGATTCAAGTCCGCTTTTGTCGCAAGGAATTCCAATAGAAAATCTATGCTTTTTATTTTTAACTTCAAGCATTTCTTCTTGTGGAAGCAAACTAATATTTGTTAGTAATTTAGGTGATTTATCTAAACCTGCCATGACTAAAATGTATAATTTGTTACAAAATACGTAAAATTATAGTATTTTCAAGATTATTTTTAAAATATGAATGGTTTTTTAATAACATAATAAGGTGTAGCCCTATAAATTTTAAATTTCAAATTCCAACCCTTAAAACCTAAATCCTACCCCCTAAAACCTGTCACCTACCTCCTAAAACCTGTCACCTACCCCCTAAAACCTGTCACCTACCCCCTATTCAACCAAATCCATATCTACCTGTTTTTTCTGTAAATTAACTTTAATAATTTCAATCTTTACTTTATCGCCAAGCATAAACATTTTGCCATTGCTTTTACCTTTGATACAATAATTGTCTTCGTCAAAATAATAAAAATCATCGGTAAGTGAACGCATTGGTACAAGACCTTCGCAAGCATTTTCGGTAAGTTCCACAAAGAATCCCCATTCTGTAACTCCCGATATTACTCCTTCGAATTGGTTTCCAATTTTATCACTTAAGAATTCGGCTTGTTTATATTTTATTGAGGCTCTTTCTGCTTGTGTAGCGAGTTGTTCCATATCGGAACTATGTTTACATAGCCATTCGTAGTTATCTTTTGGAGTTTTTTCGTTTTTAAGGAATGCAGCTAATAATCTATGTACTATAAGGTCTGGATATCGTCTTATTGGAGATGTAAAGTGTGTATAGTAATCAAATGCTAATCCGTAATGGCCTATATTATCGATACTATATTCGGCTTTTGCCATACTTCTTACTGCAAGGTTTTCAATTATATTCTGTTCTGGTTTTCCCTGCACATCATTGATTAGGGCATTTAGTGATTGAGGTATTTTCTTCGGGTTTCCGGTTGGCAACTGATGTCCGAATCTGCGTATAAAACCAGCAAAAGATTGTAGTTTTTCGGGATTAGGTTCGTCGTGTACTCTGTATATCATGGTTCGTTTAGATTTACCAATAAGCTCTGCAACTTTTTTATTTGCTAAAAGCATAAATTCTTCAATTAAGTGATTTGCTTCTGTTGCTTCTTTAAAATAAACACTTATTGGTTTCCCTTTTTCATCTAGTTTGAATTTTACTTCGGCATGTTCAAAATTCAGTGATCCTTTATGGAATCGTTTTTCTCTAAGTTTTTTTGCAATTTCATTTATTTGTTTTAGTTCTGAGGCAATGCTACCATTTTGCGTGTCCAATATTTTTTGCACTTCGGAATAATCAAAACGATAATCAGAATTAATAATAGTTCTACCAAACCACGAATCTGATATCTCAGCTTCTTTATTAATTTTAAAAACAGCAGAGAAACAAAGTTTGTCTTCTTTTGGTCTTAAACTACAAACCTTATTAGATAATTTTTCAGGCAACATTGGAACAACCCTGTCAACCAAGTAGATTGATGTTGCACGACTTTTAGCTTCTTCGTCGATAGTATTACCGGGGGTTACGTAATAACTTACATCAGCAATATGAATTCCTATGTTAAATGTGTCATCATTATTTTTTTCAAAAGAAATTGCATCATCAAAGTCTTTGGCATCGGCAGGGTCTATTGTAAATGTAAGGATATTGCGGAAATCTTTTCTTGTTTCTTCGTCAAATTGGGATATTTCTTCACGAATTTTTTCAGCAGCTTGTTCTACATCTTTTGGGAAATCGATTGGGAGTCCAAATTCTGCAAGTATAGAATGCATTTCAGCATCGTTTTCGCCTGGTCTTCCTAATATTCTTACAACTGTTCCTGTTGGATTTTTACCTTTAGGGTGCCATTCTGTGATTGAAACTAAAACTTTGTCGCCCGATTTTGCTCCATTAAGATTCTCTAATGGAATATAAATATCGTAAGGCATTCGTGAGTCGTCAGGTATTAAGAAACCATAAGATTTTACAATTTCTATTGTACCGGCAAATTTATCTCTGAAGCGTTTAAGTATTTCAATAACCTCTCCTTCTAATTTAGATGTACGTTTTTTGGCATATAACACTATTTTTACTTTATCGCCATGTAAAGAATTATGTAAGTTTTTTTGTGATACAAAAATATCATCGGTAAGCTCTTCGCTAATAATTCTAGCATATCCTCTACGACTAATATCAACAACTCCTTCGATAATCCCTGTCCTTGATTTAAATCTGTATTTCCCGCGATAAACTTCTTCAATTGTTCCGGTGTGTTTTAACTCTTCAAGTAAAAGTGCAATTTCTTCTTTACTTTCATGAGTTGTTCTGTTTAGTATAGCCGAAAGTTGTTTGTAATTAAACAATTTTTGAGGGCTGCTACTTAGTATTCCTAAGATTAAATTTGTTAATGATTTATTATCTTTACGATTGTTTGCATTTTTGCTGTTATGCTTATTGTTAGGTTTCATTATTTATAGATTTAATTTTAAACTAAAGCCTTGTTTATTTGTATTTTATTTGGCATTATGTTTGATTTAAATATTTCGATTATTTATGTAATTTATAGAAAATTAACTACTTTTATCAAAAATTATTTATGTATAACATTAAAATTTATGCTATGAAAACAATTACCATTAAAAACCTATTTGTAATCACATTGTTGGCAACTGCTACATTATTTTCTGCCTGTAAAGGTACAAAAGAAGCGGCTGATGTTAAACCCGATGGTGCAAAAGAAATTAACATTCCTTGTAAAAACGAAGGTCGTAGTGATGCTGATTTTTTCCGTGCTGATGCTAGTGCAACTTCTCAAGACATGAATTTATCTCGCGAAAAGGCTCTTGTTGCTTGTAAACAAAGATTGTCGAGTAATATTCAATCAACTATAAAATCGGTAACAGATCGTTATGTAAATGAAACTGAAGTTGGTGAAAACTCTGATTTTGAGCAAAAATTTGAGAATTTAACTCGCGAAGTTGTTAACCAAAAACTTACTGATGTTGCTGTAACTTGCGAAAAGAATTATCAGGAGCAAAACGGAAAATATACTACTTACATCGCAATTGAGGTAAATAAAGAAGCTCTATTAAGCGGTATTAATACTTCGTTGAGCAAAGATCAAAAATTACGCGTTGACTATGATAAAATGAAGTATGAAGAAATTTTCAACGAAGAAATGAAAAAACTTGAAGAAAGTGGAGCTTATTAATAGCTCAATTTAAAGAATACCTGATTAAAGACTGCTCTTAGAAGTGGTCTTTTTTTTATAATATTAAAACTGTTATCAAGCTTATTGCCTGAACAGAATCTTAGTTGTAGCTTTGCCTAATGTTAATAATAATTGAACAAATAGGGATATTAGCCATACTCGGATTGATTGGTTTTATTGCGTTTAAGTTAAAATGGCTTAATCAGGAAATTAATACCAATCTTGTTAAGCTAATAATGCGAATAACTTTGCCATTATTGCTTTTTACCTCATTTGCACATGCTGATTTTACATTAGATATTTTTAAAAATGGGATTATTGTGTTCATTATGTCAATAAGCACAGTAGTATTGCTTTTTATTGTTTCGAGTATAAGTGCCAAATTGCTAAGACTGGATAAAGAAAATAATGCACTACACAGAACTAATAGTATGTTTGGTAATGTAGTTTTTTTAGGATTCCCCTTGTTGGATGCTCTTTTTCCTGGAGGTGAAGGATTATTATTTGCAGGAATCTTTCAGTTGGGGCACGATACTCTAATGTGGACATGGGGAATTTTTATATTGAATAAAGGAGCAAAAAAAACATCAACAAGCACTTGGAGGCATCTTATAAATCCCGTAACAATAGGTTTCGCTATAGGATTAGCATTTATGTTTATTAATGTTGAAATACCAAATGTTATATTTAAGCCACTTACCGGTTTAGGGCAATCTACTATATATCTGTCGATGGTTTATGTGGGTGCTATACTTGCTCAGGTTCGAGTCATTAAGGTCTTGATGAATTATAGGGCATGGATTGTAAGTTTAAATAAACTAGTTTTAGTTCCTGTTTTGGTTGTTTTAATAATAAAAGTTTTCCAAACGACAGGTTTAATCCATATTTCGACAGAGGCTGCCGGAGTAATAGTGTTGCAAGCAGGTATGCCTTGTATGATTATAATTTCTGTTCTTGCTCGCGATTTAGGCTTAAATGATAAACAAGCTGTTGAAAACATTTTTTTGAGCACATTACTCTCGCTTTTTACTTTGCCTTTGCTTTTTTATTTTTTATAAAATATATGTAGTATAAGTTTTAAATAAAAGCCGAATTACTTATTTACCTCAAAATATACATTTTCCCGATATTATTCTTGAAAAACTTATCGGCTTCGGTATCACGTTTATCCATATCTATACCATTCATAATTGCAGTAATCTTGTAAAAGTAAACACCGTTAGCTAGTTTATCGCCATACATATCTGTGCCATCCCACGAAAACTCAGTAATATTCCTACCTATACGTATTGGACCTAATTCATCAATAAAAATTGTACGCACAAGCTTTCCTGTTATTGTAAATATATCTATTTTCATATTATCGGGCACTTCGTAACCTGTAAGTTCAAAAACGAAACGTGTAGAAGTGCTAAATGGATTAGGATAATTTAAAACATTTGTAATTGTGGATTCTGTTATAACTTCAAATGATATCAAATAGTCGTAATCGCCAGATTCATTGCTGCTGGCATCAGTTGCTTGAACTCTGAGTTGATACTGCCCATCGGTATCGAAATATGGTTTATAAAATATTTTACAAGAGTTGTTGGGTAGGTCAGCAGGTATAAACTCAATAGTTTCGTTCAAATTAGATAATCCGAAATAAACTCTACGCTCTAAGCCGGATTCTAGATCTGTTAAGTATAGTCTGAAATATGATGTGTCATTTAGTGCAAGGTATTGATTTTCGTCTTTAAGTTGAATTGTTATTTCCGGACTTGCAGATACGATATCTCCGTCCATGATATGAACCCCATCAAATGTAACATCAAGAATTGGGTTTTCGATATCGGTTTTTACATAGAATTGTTTTTGTGCAATATTATTAAAATGATGTTGTTCTAATTGGTCGTAAAAACCAGTTTCAGGATTTACGGGATTATATTCTACCCAAATACTGTTTAATCCATACATACCAAGTGTTGAAAATGCAATTGTATCAATAATAATATCTCCTGCCGGATGAGGACTCAGACGTTTGGTTGAAATTGGAATTATTTGATTATCTACATCTTGTATCCAATATTTTACCAACAAGCTATCCATATCTTTTGGACTAACATTTTTTGTAGCTATAGCAAAATAAACCGAATCTCCTTCTTGTATTGTATCGCAGCAGAAATTATATCCATCTTGTGGACTAATAGCGGTTTCGGCCACAATTTGATGTCGTAACTGCCATTTTTTTAGCTGTGCCGGAGTACGTGTACTATCGTCTTGAGTAAAAAAATTCAATTTTAGGTAAGGATATTCTTGATTATCAATCTCGTTTTCAAGATTGTAAATTTCATAATTACCCTGTTCAATATTATCAACCAATAAGTCTTCACTACCATCCTGTCGCAAACCATAAATGCTTAAAAGCACACTGTCATTTTGTGGCAAATTATCGTCTGCATTTTGGAACCAGTGTAAAGACTCCCATTCATTTGAAGGACCAATCAGAGTACTTTGAATATTGCCGTATATAAAATCAGTGGTAAGATCCACAGGAGGGAGTTCGATAGTTTCTGTACCTATAGAAGACACTTCAACAACATCTAATGATCCTTTTTCAATAAACAATATATAAGCCTGTTCATTAGTCAAATTTCGGATATTTGTAGCTCCCAAATCTTCAAAATAATCGAACCAATCGTTTTCCCATACTTCAAAGTAAGGATTACTCCATGTATATAATAATACGTAATAACCTTCAGGAACACTCTGAATCATATCAATAATACTCTCAACAGCAGTAGGACTATTTCCACTATCAAATACGAAATAGTAATTATCTCTAGTAGATGCATAACACCTTGGGTAGTTTCTATGTCCATAATCAGTTTTAGAACTAGGCCATGCCAATAACTCAACAGGATCAATTACAGCTACAATAATCGCAGGTTGATTACCACAACAACCATAATCGCCAAGTCCATTGTTTACAGCTCCATCAAGTGTATATCTTACATCAGAATATGTAGCGGATGAAATGAATCTGTGATTATAAACTTTTAAGGTTTTGCTTACCTCTTCAAAACTAAACTCTTCTTGTTCCCTATTTTGATTTATAAAACGGTAATCGTTATTTTTGAACTGATAGAAATGAGCTTGCGACCAGCCCTCTTCTCCGGGTATATATATAAACGAGCTTTCTTTCCATATCATACTGTCGGGCTCGGGATGTTCAAGAGCTATTCTCCAATAATATACAGTTTCAGGATTTAAATCGAAAGGTACTTCCCACGAAATTATTCCTCCATTTTGGATTATTGTAGTTTTGGCAATGGGTTCACCTCCTAAGCTATTAAACATATCAGTAGTGTCAATCTGAAAAGTATATCTTGCTTCGGAAGTAAAAGGGTCTCCGGTTGAAGCTATCAGTTTAACATTACTTGCCGGATAAATACTATATTCGTAAGGATAAACGGGAAAAAGATCTGCCGATCTTATTAAAAACTCAATGTCCGTTTTATTATTTGTTTCGTCTGATTCATCTACCGCATTATAGGAATCTACAAAAACATGTAAAGAATTTAACCCGGGACCGTTTGCTTTATCAACAGGCATTCTAAAGATTATGGTATCCTTATAATTACATCCATTTAATACTTCATTGTACTCTTCAATTTGTTCATTTGGTAAGTCTCTACTAATACTTAACAAAAATGTTTGTGAAGTAGCTTTACCCATGTTTGTTACAACTATTTCTACATCAAAACTATCTAATACAGTAGTTATTTCGTTTGGAATAAAACTAATATCTGCTATTTTAACCGTAAGATCAGGTTTATCAAAAGCGTTTATTTTAATAGCAGGATCTCCATGTAACAAAAATTCATGGCAAGTAATTTCTAAGGGTATATTATTCAGATTGTTTTCCTGTATTTCATCAACAGCAGCTATAAATTGGTCTCCTATACTATTTCCATACAATTCTCGGCTTATTTTTTTATAAAGTGAGGTAGTAAAATTATTTAAATACGAAGGTATTCCTCCTCCAACTGAGGCTAAAAATCCAATACATCCTTTATCGGGAATAAGTACCCAATCTTCGCTAGTGCTTGTTGATGAGTTTATATGAATATCTCCGGCAAAACACGAATTAGCCAAAATAAAAGGATATTTTCCGGTATTCTGATAATTTATAGGGTCGTCAATAGATTGATCAAATCCGGTAGCTGAAGCATGCCCGAAAAATGTCATTAAACTGGTACCATTGTTAATAAGGTTGGTAATAGAATCGGATTGAGTAATTTGAATAGGCTCCGAACTTGTTTTTAAAAAAGTACTTACAAAGGCTCCAAACAAAGTGTCCTCAATAATATTTTCATAATTATTTAAATATTGTGCAAATGTTTGTTGCTCGTTTTCGTTAGCTCCACCGCCAAAGTGCATAACATTTTTCATCCATACATCCCTGGGAGCATTTTCGTATGCAATTATTTTATTTAGATAATGCATTGCTTCATCTTCATTTTTGGCGGCTAATCTTCCGGTAGCGAGTTCAGGTTTAAAATCGTTTCGTGCTATACCAATAGTAAATAAATTATCACTAGATGGATTTCCGAAACTAGGCACTAAGCAAGATGCAAATAATTGAGAGTTTTTACGATAATTGAAAGCATGCAGAGATTTACCAAAAAGAAATAAATATTGAGGTTTTACCCCTCCATTATGACAAAAATGTTCGGCAAATTTTCTTATAGCCATAGGATGTTTCTCAACACCAAAAGCATACTGGCAATATAATTGGTCAACATCTGCTACAGCCACATTAAAACCTGTTGAATTACGGTAAGATGCATACTGTTGTGCACTATTTATTAATTTTTTATGAGTAATAATTAAATAATTTGCACCTGAATATTCACTCAAATAATCAATGAACTTATTATTTGGTGAAACTTTTCTGATATCTTCAACTTCTTTTATAGCGTTTGACGAGGTAAGGTAATAATTACGGTTGGTACCGGATTCAGGTAATAATGCTTTAAACACTTCTTCGTCTTTTGTTACTTTAATTCTATAATTTTCGGTTAGATCGTATAAAACGATATCCTCGTTGTTAGATGAATTAAAATTAGTAAATTGTAATAATTGCATACCTCCACTTCCTGCTTCGATGCTAAATTGAAACTTGGTAGTACTTTCGAAATTCAAATTATGTGGATATTTAATTTGGATATATGAAATTACATTTTGATCTGGAACAGATGTTTGAGAAATATCATTACTTGTAAAAAGCATGCTAAGGCTGTTTCCTAATAATGAAGCACTAAAAGAAGTATTTGCAATTACATGTTCGTATCCTGTATATGTTTCGTTGATATAATCATTGCCCAAAAAACTCACAATTAAATGGTGCGGATAATAGTTATCAGGAGCACTTGATGCATAACCTACCACAGCACATTCAAGCTCCACATCAGGACCTTGAGCGTAAACATTAGGGGTTGATATTGATTTTGTTACATTTTGAGTTCCATATACAGGGTGATCTTTCATTATTGTTTGCGAATCGAACCAACCTTCGCCATCACCATAAATATTCCTAGACGAACCTGCAACATAACGGCCTGTGTAATTCTTACGAACTGTTTTTAAGCAATAATTAGGAATATTTGTTTCCCATGAATTGAAATCAGTATTATCCGATATATTAATTCGATTATTATTAAAAGAATTGCTCCATGTCAAGAAATAAACCGAAGTATCATTAAACATACTGTAATCGGGGTTAATAAGGTCGGCATGAGTATTGTAAACAGTAGTATCTATAATTCCTCTATTTCGCTTTCCGTAAAATTCTATATAACCATTAGGATCGAAAATTCCGGCATTTTCGCCCTTTATGTGTATATATTGCTCTTCGCCTAAGTAAAACAATTGTATTTGTCGCGGGTTAATCTGATCTACAGGAATGCCGGCTTCAATAAGTTGAGAGTATGGTATTCTGTATATACCATCTTCGCTAACGAGTATTTTAAAATACTGTTGGTCATAATTAATCCACTCGTTATTAAAGCTCAATTGAGCAGTAATTAAATTATTGCACAATAAAACGATTATCAATATGTAAAAAGATTTTGTCAACTATTATTTATTAATTGCTTCTAAATTAATAAAAAAGTGAATACATCACTATTAAAGACTAGGATTTTTTGTCTTTAAGTCGAAACGGTAGCTCAAAGAGAACACATGAGAATATTGAGCAATGCTTTGATCGCCAATATCAGTAAATGCATAATCAATTTTTAATCCTCTAAAATGCACTCCCACACCTAAATTAGGTTGCCATGACAAAGATTGGGTGTTGTCGAATTCAGGAATATTTTGAAAATTTCCTACTCCAGCTCTTAAAAATACAAGATTATTATATCCGAACTCTACGCCCAAATGAGGGTCAATACTAATTGGGTCGCTACTAATAACAGTATTTCTTTTACCATCAAAACTTAGATCGAAACCCAATTCGGGGTATGCACTAAATTTTTCTTTAACAATAAAAACATAACCTGCTCCTACCAGAAGCTTGGGTAGTGTAAGCTCAAGACCATTTTCAGGGATTTCGTTTCCTGTTTCTAAAAATACATCCTCGAAAGTTTCGGTATTAAAACTCCAAGCATTAAATGTTGATGTAATATCACGTGCCATTAACCCAAATCGCCAATTACCCATATAATACTGTGTTCCTACATCGAAACCAAAACCCCACGCACCTCCGAATTCTCCCGCTTTTCGTCTGATTAATTTTATATTCGCCCCATAATTAAGCCCTTCGATGGGAGATTTTCGTGCATAACTAAACAAGAAGGCATAATCGGCAACTGAAAAAGACGAAATTCTATCGTATCTAATATTACCGTCGCTGTCAATTAAATCTAAAGTATTTGGAATATCGTCAACACCAAAACGAATCATAGACAGCCCAATAGCGCTGTTTCCATCAACTTTGTATGTGCCTCCGATAAAATCATATTTTGCGATTCCTGCAAAATACTCTGAGTGCATACCTCCAATTTCAAAACTGCGTTCGTTGTTTAAAATTCCAGCAGGATTCCAGTATATTCCTGTAACATCGTTTACTCCGGCAACAACAGAGTTACCCATTCCAAGAGCTCGCCCACCAACACCTATTGCTAGAAACTCATTACTATATTTAGGTGCTATTTGTGCAAAAATATTACCCGAAATAAGTATTAATATTATTATTAATTTTGTACGCAATTGCATTAAAAACTATTTTGAATTCAAATATACTATAATTTTGTTTCTAACTATTTATAAAGGGTATTTATTGCCTGAAATATTGAATTAATTGAAACTAAGTACAAAAAATAGTACTTAAAATAAACATAATTTTATGTCAAAATTAAAAAACATTATTCCAAATTTATTAACGACACTCAACCTTTTGGCTGGTATAGCTGCACTAAGCTTTTTGTTTTATGGCAATTTTGGAGCAGCTCTAATTTTAGTATTGTTTGCTGCTTTATTCGATTTTTTAGACGGTATGTTTGCTCGTATTTTAAATGCTAGATCAGAGTTTGGAAAACAGCTTGATAGTCTTGCCGATTCAGTAAGTTTTGGACTAGTGCCGGGATTTATAGTCTTTTTATATCTTGAAGTAGCCTTAAAAATTAACTCTTTGTGGCCCGAGCAGATTAGTTATATTGGCTTCTTACTTACAGTTTTTGCAATTTATAGACTTGCACGCTTTAATATTAGTGAAAATAAATCCGGTAACTTCGTTGGTTTGGCTGTACCGGCTATGGCTATATTTATAAGTAGTTTTGTTTGGTATTTATTAAATTTTAATAATACATTTACAGAATACTTGTCTCAAATTCCTGTAATTATTATAATTACTATTTTATTTAGTGTGCTAATGATATCTAAAGTTTCGATGTTTTCTCTAAAATTTGAAAATCTTTCATTTAAAGGTAACGAAGTGAAATGGGTGTTTTTAATAATTTCAAGTGTTTTGTTAATTATTTTTAGAATATTCGCATTACCTTTGGTCATTATTTTTTATATAGTTCTTTCGATAGTTTTGAATTTATTAAAGAAAAAAATATGAAGTTTATTGCCGAAATAGATGTAATGCCACTAAAAGCGCTCTTAGATCCTCAAGGTAAAGCTGTAAATAGAAGTATGAATAATATCGGGTTTGATACAGTTGAAAATGTAAGAATAGGTAAACATATTAGTTTTACGATTGAAGCTGAAAATAAAGAGAAAGCTGAAAAACTTGTAGATAAAGCTTGTAGTAAAATTCTGTCGAATCCAATAATGGAAGGGTATAGCTTTACTATAAAGAAAATTGATTAACAAAATTTTCTTTGTGATATAGTATTTTCTATTTATATTTGCAAGCCGAAAAAACATATGGTGGATGTAGCTCCCCCGATAACTCCGATAGCTATCGGAGGGGGGTTAGAGCACAAGGGATGATAAAAAATATGGTGGATGTAGCTCCCCCGATGGCTATCGGGGGGTTAGAGCACAAGGGATGATAAAACATATGGTGGATGTAGCTCCCCCGATAACTATCGGGGGGTTAGAGCACAAGGGATGATAAAAAATATGGTGGATGTAGCTCAGTAGGTTAGAGCACTGGATTGTGGTTCCAGGGGTCGTGGGTTCAAATCCCATCTTCCACCCAAAGCAAAGAGGCTGTCTAAAAAGTGGACAGCCTCTTTTTTTTATTAAAAGTTCAAATTTGCTTTAACCAGTTTTAAATGTTTAATATTTTTCTGATAGAGTATAAATGTTTCATAATTCTAAAATTGTTCT
>JAQVOJ010000101.1 GCA_028702675.1 Bacteroidales bacterium | reverse complement strand
TCAATTTTATTATTTTTGTTGCCATAAAACTATTTTAATCAATGGAATCTCCAATAAAATTTTTTTCAGGTGAGGCTAGTCGTTATTTAGCCGAGGATATTGTTACTAATTACGGTCAGGGGGCAAAATTAGGCGATAGTAGCATAATAAGATTTAGCGATGGCGAATTTCAGCCGAGTTTTAATGAATCGGTGCGAGGTTGTACCGTATTTATAGTGCAATCTACTTTTCCGCCTACCGAAAATATGATTGAGCTAATGCTCATGGTTGATGCTGCCAAGCGAGCTTCTGCATACAAGGTGGTGGCAGTAATTCCTTATTTTGGCTTTGCCAGACAGGATCGTAAAGATAAACCACGTGTTTCAATTGGAGCAAAATTGATGGCTGATATACTTACTGCTTCGGGTGTTGACAGGGTAATGACAATGGATTTGCATGCCGACCAAATTCAGGGATTCTTTAATGTGCCGGTTGACCATGTGTTTGCATCTGCTTTGTTTGTACCTTATATTAGGAATCTCGGTTTAGAGGATTTAGTAATTGCTTCTCCAGATATGGGTGGGAGCAAACGTGCCAAAGCTTATTCACATTTTTTAAATGCAGGTATGGCTATATCACACAAGTCTCGTGAAAAAGAAAATCAAGTTGGCGAAATGAAAGTTATTGGAGAAGTTGAAGGCAAAAATGTAATTATTGTTGATGATATGATTGACACTGCCGGCACTGTTTGTCTTGCTGCTGATATAATGCTAGATATGGGAGCTAAAAGTGTAAGAGTGGCAGCTACACACCCTGTTTTATCAGGACCGGCATACGAACGTATCGAAAAATCAAAAATAAGTCAAGTTATTGTAACTAATTCAATTCCTGTAAAACCAATTAGTTCAAAGGTTGAAGTACTTTCTATCGGAGAATTATTTGCAAATATTATTAGCAAAGTATATACTCATAAATCAATAAGTACTACTTTTATTGTGTAATAATTTAAAGAATAATTAGACAATTAGCTTTCTATATCGTCTTTGTCATCACTTGATGTTTTTTCTGATGTATGAGTAATCTTTTTTAGCAGCGAAAACACCATGCTTCCCGAAATTGCACCAAGAATATATAAGGCAATACTTGCTACAGCCAGAGGTAATTCCAAATGCCACTTTATAAAGGTAAACCTTACAATCTCAATATTTTGAGCAGCAAAAACTACCAAGATTGCTACTAATAGAATTAAAATTATTGTTTTAAATATTTTCATTGGTATATAATTTATGCTTATTTAGTAAAAGTTCAAATTAATAAATTATTCAAGTTTTAATCTGGATATTTCTATACCTGAGGGTTTGCATAATGCATCTTCTTCTTCGGCTGTAATAAATACCTCAACAGGATGATAAGGGAAGGATGCTTTGTAGTTAGCAGTTTCAGCATTTTTATGTTTAAAATGTCCTGCATTTCTAACTCCACCCGTTTCTGATACTACCCAAATTACATAGTACTTTTTTGGTGGTTTAAGTCTTTTGGGGCTTGCGAGGTTTTCGGCTGTAAGGGTTAATGTATAGTTACTACTCATTTCTTTCTTTTTCTTGGCAGTTATTTCTGCTGCCGGAGTAACTTCTGATAGTGGAAATAGCATTGTGGATCCACAAGAACTTAATAATGCTGTTAGTGTAACTAAAGCAATGATTTTAAAATGTTTCATATTTTTTCTATTAAAATTTACCGACTTAATTGGCTTGTCGAATTTCGCCATAATTATATAGAATAATGGTTTCTTATAAGTTTATTCTTATTTTTAATAACAATTATTTGACAGAATTGTTCCCGAAACCACCGTTTTCCGAAACTCAGCCTCATTATGTTTGTTATTTGTTACTTGATATTTGTAATTTGAATGTTATTTGTAATTTAATTGAGTTTTCCTATTTGTAATTTTAACCGGTGATTTCGGCTCCGCTCAATCACCTCTAGTCCAGATAATTAGAACTACTACCGTTAGAGACTAAATTTTGTTAGGAAAGCTTTCGTGCTTGTGATTTGCTATTTGTGATTTAATTGTAATTTGATATTTGTAATTTGAATGTTATTTGTAATTTAATTGAGTTTTTCTATTTGTAATTTTAACCGGTGATTTCGGCTCCGCTCAATCACCTCTAGTCCAGATAATTAGAACTACTACCGTTAGAGACTAAATTTTGTTAGGAAAGCTTTCGTGCTTGTGATTTGCTATTTGTGATTTAATTGTAATTTGATATTTGTAATTTGAATGTTATTTGTAATTTAATTGAGTTTTTCTATTTGTAATTTTAACCGGTGATTTCGGCTCCGCTCAATCACCTCTAGTCCAGATCGTTAGAACTACTACCGTTAGAGACTAAATTTTGTTAGGAAAGCTTTCGTGCTTGTGATTTGCTATTTGTGATTTAATTGTAATTTGATATTTGTAATTTGAATGTTATTTGTTACTAAAGCTTTCGAGACTCGTTTGAAAAAGCGTTTACATTATAAACTTAAAATGTTGATAATTTGAATTAAAAAATCTATTTGATTATTGAGCATTAGTTTATATATTTGCAGGCTTAAAATTAAACCGTGTGATGGGGGATATTTTTATCTTGACGAAAATCGTTTAAGACCATATCCTGAGTAGCACATAAATTTATTGAAATGGAACATTTTAAAATTATTGCAAAAAAAAGAGAAGATCTTGGAAAAAAAGCAGCAAAGAATCTTAGAAAAGAAGACTTTATCCCTTGTGTAGTGTATGGTGGAGAAGAGAACCTAAATCTTTACGTAGAAACTATTCCTTTTGAAAAGGCTACGTTTACTCCAAAAGTATATTTGATGGATTTAGATGTTGATGGAACAATTATACCTGCTGTAATTCAAGATGTTCAATATCATCCTGTTACCGACAAAGCAATACATATTGATTTTTATCAAATTACTGATGATAAACCTGTAAGTATTTATCTTCCAATACGCTTAGTTGGTTTAAGTGTAGGTGTAAAAGCAGGTGGTAGATTAAAACAAAACCTGCGTTATTTGCGAGTTCAAGCTTTTCATGAAGATTTGCCGGATTTTGTAGAAGTAGATATCACAAAATTGAAAATTGGTCAAGGTATTAAAGTACGTGATTTGAGTTTCGATAAGCTAACACTTTTAGACCCAATGAATAATGTTGTAGTTGCAGTTAAAACTGCTCGTGGTACTTTGGCTGAAGAAGAAGCTGAAGCCGAAGCTGCTGAAGCTGCCGAAGCTGCTGATGAAAGCAATGAATAATTAGCTATAGTATGAGTAAAAAATTATTAAAAAATGAAATACCTGATTACAGGATTAGGTAATATTGGAAAAGAGTATGAAAATACTCGACATAATTTAGGATTTTACGTATTGGACGCTCTTGCAGAAGCGTCCAATATTGTTTTTAGCGACAAACGATATGGATTTGTTAGCGAATTTAAATATAAATCCCGAAATCTGATACTACTGAAACCCTCTACTTATGTAAATCGCAGCGGAAATGCTGTTAGATATTATCTTAGAAAAGAAAAACTCGATATCGCTAAGCTTCTAGTAATTGTTGATGATGTAGCTTTGCCCTTTGGAACTATTAGGTTAAGAAAAAAAGGCGGAGCTGGTGGACATAATGGCTTGCAAAATATTATTGATGTTTTGGGTACTGACGATTTTGCAAGATTAAGATTCGGAATAGGAAATGAATTTAGAATAGGAGGGCAGATAGATTATGTATTAGGAAATTTCTCTGAGGACGAAAAATTAGAATTACCAAAATATACGGAAAAAATGATTGAGGCTGTTAAAAGTTTTACTACATTAGGGCTTGAGAGAAGTATGAACATTTTTAATACAAAATAGATTGAACCCTAAGCAACATAATTATACTAACGCTTTTTCACGAATTACAGGTAGATTAGCAAGATTAAAGTCCCCTTATTTTATTATAAAACTATTCATTAAGTGGTATATTAATCATTATAAAATAGATATAGACTTGTATCGGTTTAAGTTTGAAAAGGGAATAACATTTAATGAGTTCTTTGTAAGACAGAAAAAACATATTCCTGAATTTGATAAGTATTCTATTTGCAGCCCTGCTGATGGAAAAATTGTAAGTAGTGGCACTATAAATAATGGATTAATTCTTCCGGTAAAGGGACAAAGCCTGAAATTTGAAGATTTGACAGATGAAAAATTATTGGAGCAAAAGCAATATTCATATTATAATATTTATCTGTCGCCTGCCGATTACCATAGGTTTCATGCTCCATTTGATATGGAAATAGAAAAGCTTAAGTATTTTAAAGGTAAACTAATGTCGGTAAATCCTAAGATAGTAAAAAAACATGAAAACCTTTATTGCAACAACGAGAGAGTTGTATTAAAAGGAAAGTGGGAGCGAGGTGTATTTTGGATGATATTAGTTGGGGCATTTAATGTTGGAGATATTGAATTGAAATTTTGCAATATTCGTACTAACCGGAAAAATGCTAATTCAGAAGAGATAGTTTTTCAGAAGCCTGTTGTTTTAGATGCAGGTAAGGAAGTTGGAAAGTTTAATTTCGGATCAACAGTTATTTTAGTTCTCGATATTGAGTTGTTTACAAGTACCCAGTTCTCGGGAAAAATAGTGAAAATAGGTAATATTCTTAAAAATTTTATTCAATAAATTCTTAAGGCATTGTTTATCATACAATTAAAAAAGTAATCATTTTCTTATGTCGAAGTCATGAAAAATGAAGAATATCAAAAGTTTAAAACAATCGCTTGTGCTGTTCCTTTTTGTTTTGATCTTTTTTATTGTCTTTTATAGTTACTGGCACAAATTTTTAAATAGTAAATAGCAAATTTAAAAACACAATGCGGGTTAAAGTACTCGAACCAACATTTGAGTATTGGTGTCATTAAAAATTATTCTTTTACAAATTTTCCTCTAAGTCCGGAATGTTTTAATTTTATAAAGTATAAACCTGAATTTAGATTGTCTGTGTTTAAAGAGTTTACACCACGATAGACTATTTTAGAAGAAACAAGTTTTCCTGAAATTGAGTAAACTTCAAGAATATCTTCGGATAAATCATGTGGCAATGCCAGATATACATTGCTACCGGTAGGATTCGGGTAAATAGTCAATTTACTGTTATCAGCGATATTATTATTAATTGCATTATAAACATAGCTGTGTTTTGACACTGCAATTCTTCCGCATACCCATATATTGAAGTTATTATCTTCGCGTATAGTGTAAATCTCTTCACTATAATCAGCAGGCTGTATGTAGTTTACTGTTTCTATGTCGTACAAAGCTATTCCATTTTTATTTCCCAGCCATATAAGTCCATTTTTATCTATATGAACTGTATTAAAATAACTATAGCCGGAGCTTGAACTAGAATCATTCAAATGAATACTAATTTCTTCTCCATTGATAAGTACTGCCCCTTTTGTTGTAGCAAGCCAAACACTATCACCATAGAAGTTTATATCCTTTACATTGTAACTATCTCCTAAGCCGTTTTCGTTATTATAAATAGTCCATGTATCTCCATCGTAGTAGTATGCACCTTGAAAATTACTAACCCAAATTTTATTTTCACTAAGCGGATAAATCCCGTAAAAAAGTGTATTTTCTAAATCAGATATGTCTATCTCGCTCCATTCATTTTGATTATACTTTAATATTTTTGAATTAGCATTAATAAAAACTGTATTATCATAACAAGCTAATGAACGAATAATACCCACTTCTTCTTCGAGAATTGAGTCTATCTCTACAAATGTGTTATCGGGCTTAAGTTTGTATAAATTGGTAGGCGAAGCAATCCATGTATTCCCCAACAAATCTGTTTGAGCTCCAATTATATAATTGTTATTGAACCCGTTATTTGAAATGTCAATATCCCATGTTTCTCCATCAAATGCTGATAAGTAGGAGGGATAAGGAGCTTTTCCGAAAGTAAACAGTCTATTTTCAGCAAAACTTATATTTTTAGGAATGCCAATATAGGTATTTGGGAAAAAGTGTTCAAAGCTGCTATCTGTCATTTTAGTTAGGCAGCCACTTCTCATGTCTGATGTGTTAAAAGAAAATGTAGCAAACCAATTATTGCCTTCGCTGTCTTTGTCAATATCCATAACATATTCAAACAACAGCCCGTTTTCGTCAGTATGTTTTACCCATCCTTCATTTGTATCTCTAAACAAACCATACGGTGTTCCAAGTAGCATATATCCCATATTGTCCTGACCAATGGCATAAAAAGATTCCTGATCAAAAATCGTATCCTGAGCCTCGTGATGCCATTGTGTGCCATCGAACCTGTTTAATCGGTTATTGCTTCCACCGAACCATACATGATTATTGCTGTCAACAAACGAAGAGAGTATGATAGCTAAGTTTATATCAGAATTTGCATAAGAATAAACTATTGTATCGATATTACTAATTGCAAGAATGCTGCCGTTGTAATTAAAGCCTACATATACAGTATTATTTGTATCAACTACAATTTCATCTGCAACCTGAATTGGTAGGGTGTCGTTAATATTAGTAATATTATGCCATTCACTTCCATCGTATTTTGAAATTGGAATATCAACATTGAATCCACCACCAAATGTTACCCAAATATTATCATTTTTGTCGCAGGCTAATTTAAAAACTTTATTGTGTGGCAGTCCTTCTTCTGATGTAATAGTTTCCCAATTAGTGCCATCAAATATTAAAACTGCTCCTCTATCAATATCTGAATATACAGCAAAATAGATATTGCCTTGCGAATCTTCAGTAATTGAATACACATCTCCTGTAACATATTTTGTGGTTTTGTATGTACCGTCAATATAGAAAATATTAATTATTCTTTCCCCTCCCACAAAAATAAGGCTATCAGTAGTATGTAAAGAATAAAACTCCCAATAACCTGAATAGTAATTTTCAAATTCCTGAGAAAAACATCCTAATGTGAAAGCTATAAGTAGTGTAATTAGTATTTGTTTTTTCATAAGTATTAGTTTTATTTCGTTAATAATAAAAAAATATTATTTATTCATGTAATATCATTATTTTAGCCTAAAGTGCATTATGTTTAAGTTTAATAAGATATAATCCCGATGCTAAGTTAGTAATTTTTATTGAGTTAATTCCGTTAAAAACAGTATTTTTTTGCGAAAAGCTGCATTTCGTTAATAATAATATTAATAATATTTTAAATAGTTTATTCAATTTACAATTATTTTTCCATACAAATTTACTCCTCTAATTTTAACCAAATACATTCCCGGTTCCAGCCCAAAAATACCAACCCTGTTTGTTCCATCTCCAACATTTTGTTGCAAAACCAAACTGCCGGTTGTTGAGTAAATCTCTAGCACATCATTATCCATTCCTTGCGGCAGCTCAACAAAAAACTCACTGCTTGCAGGATTAGGATAGCATTCTATCTTAAATTCGGTAATAGGCTTTGGATTGTAAGAAATAATATTGTTCAATAGTGTATCCTGAAAACAAGTATCAGTTTTAACTAAGAAAATTCTCTGATCACTTACCCAATTGTTTTCTTCATCATAATAATATATGTCTCCCCACCCTCCTACGGCTAAGTCGCCGTCAGGTGTAATAATTATAGATTGCGGATTTAAGGAACCAGATTGGTCTCCGACACTATCAATAAATTTATCCCCAATTCTGTTTCCCTGATAGTCAAGTTGCCTTATTCTGAATTTACTTCCTCTATAGGCTCCTACTAGGTCAGATTTTGTTCGACAAATCGTAAATAAATTGCCATTTTCTGCTTCCACAACTCCTTGATAATATCCATAATAGTCGTTTGATGTTATGCCTGAAGTAATAGAGTCTCTATGTTTTCTATCCCATTTTGTATTACCATTATTATCAATTTTTAAAATCCATGCATCATAAGGATAATAGCCACCACCAATTTCACCGTAAGTGTATGCTCCGCAAACAATATAACAGGAGTCGCGGGTGGGGATGATGTCGGAGAAGATGGGGTTATCGTAAGTTGAATTGCCGTAAAATCTTACCCATTGTTGGTTGCCGAGACTGTCGGTTTTCATTACAATGTTTTTGTCAATATGGTTATTAACCATAAAACCTAATAGTAGAAAACCACCATCATATGTTGCTAAAATCTTTTTAAACCCGGACCAATAACCGTCATCAGTATCATAAGCAAATATGTATGATTTAGACCAAATCGTCGTTCCATTTGGAGTTGTTTTTAATAAAAACGCTTTTGTGAATGTGTTATTTGGTGTAGTTGTTATTTCATTATAGGTGCTATCAACAATGCCACATATTACATAATTATATTCATGATCTATGAGAAATCCGGTTCCCCTTTTTGTTAAAGTGTCCTCGAACAAATAGACTAACGAAATAGTATCAAAATCAAATGATGTTTTTACTATGAATAGTTTACTCATATCTGTATCATCATAAACAGAACCTAAGGTAATCATGCCACTATCAAGTATATTAAATGTGTGGTTTGATCCGCTGTATATTTTTATGCTTTTTTCACAATTATCAAAAACTACTGTAGTGTCTCTAATACCAGTATTGTCAATTTTGGTAATATGATATCCAAATTTCCAAAATTCACAATCTGCTGTAATTCTTGCAATGTTACCCGCGAGGTAGTAGTTATTGGAATGCTCTTTCAACGAGCTGCTAATATATGTCCATTCCAACGGGTAATTATAATTAAAAACAGTATTTTCTTGCGAAAAGCTGTTTTGCGTAATTATTAACAGTAATAATATTTTAATTAGTTTTTTCATAAAAAAAGGCTGTCCTGCAAACACAAGACAGCCCGAAGTTAAATTAGTTAATAGTTATTTTTTGTGTATAGTTGTTTCCAACTTTAATAATGTAAGTTCCGGCAGCAAGTTTCTTGTTATAAACAAAAATTCCTGCATTTTGCTTTAATAAATACATCAATTTTTTGCATAAAGTTTTCATAAGCATAAGTTTTAATAAGTTAATAGTCTTGAAATATACAAAAATAATGAATACATACCTTAAT
>JAQVOJ010000100.1 GCA_028702675.1 Bacteroidales bacterium | reverse complement strand
TTAGTTTTTGTCGGGATAAAATATATCAATAAAACTTTGCTGTAAAGCCAATCCTTCTGCTAACAACTCTTCGTTATGAGGATAGCTTGAACTTTGTTGACATTGTTTAAGCCAATATATAGTTTCGTCGATATATTTTGCTGCACGTTTTATTATTCCTGCATATTCTGATGATTTGCTTGAGAAGTGTGAATAAAGCAGGCTATAGCTCATCCCAATACAAGAAGTATATAGTCTTTTGGCAATAGCTTCTTTACCATTTTCGGTTAAATTATCTACAAATTTTATTAACCCAATAGAATACTCATAGCATTCTTTAAGCAGCGGAATTCGTTCTGGTTTTTTCATGATAAGAGCAGAATTGATTAGAATTCTCTAAAGATAGTAAAAAAAACTGCTCATGTCAAGTTTTTTTACAAATTTCCTTCAATAATTATTACAATTTCGCCTTTTAAGGTGTTGTTGCTATAATATAAAACTAGTTCTTTTAATGTACCCCTAACAGTTTCTTCGTGTATTTTGCTTATTTCGCGGCAAATAGCAGCTTTTCTATTTTCACCGAAATTCTCAATAAATTGATTTAAAGTTTTGATTAGGCGATGAGGAGATTCGTAGAAAACCATAGTTCGAGTTTCGCTGCTTAGTATCTGTAATTTGGTAGCTCTACCTTTTTTTGCAGGTAAAAAACCTTCGAAAACAAATCTGTCGTTTGGGATTCCGCTTACAGCAAGTGCCGGTATTAATGCAGTAGCACCCGGTAAGCACTCAACTTCAATGCCTTCTTCAATGCACTTACGCACTAATAAAAACCCGGGATCACTTATTGAAGGAGTTCCGGCATCAGAAACCAAAGCAACTTGTTTGCCCGATAGTATCATATCACAGATTGCTTGAAGTTTATTGTGTTCATTAAATTTATGGTGGGCTATCATTGGCTTTTTTATCTCGAAATGCTTCAACAAAATTCCTGTTTTTCGAGTATCTTCAGCTAAAATAATATCCGATTCATTAAGCATTCTAATAGCTCTTAAAGTAATATCTTCAAGATTACCAATAGGAGTAGGTATTAGTATAAGCTTACTCATAGTTCTCTACAAAATCGATTATCAGATTAAAAAGACTATTATATCCGGTTAGAGTTAAAGTTTCGGGTTTATCTTTTGGATTATGATAATAAGTTTGGCCACCCATGCTGTATATAAAAATTGCTTTTACGCCAAGCATGTGAAAAGGGAAATGGTCGCTATTAGCTGCTTCTCCTCTGGCTTTTAAAATTTCAAAGTAATTTTTTTCGGCGTTAATGCTGTCTATACAATTAAATAAATCTTTGTAATCTTCGGCGGCTCCGTTAACTATTGTAATTCCATCATCTCCTGTGCCTACCATATCTAAATTTATTACAGTTTTAATTTTATTTAATTCAAAATATGGATTCATTACATAGTGCATTGACCCATAAAGCCCGACTTCTTCTCCGCTAAAAAGCATAAATACTAAATTGTACTTTGAATCTTTTTTTACATAATGTCTTGCAAGATCAAGTACGGTGGCGGTACCGCTGGCATTATCTTGAGCCCCGGGAATATATACTTCTTTGCCTATTCTTCCTAAATGGTCGTAGTGGGCTGTAAAAACAATATATTCAGCATCTTCGTTTTTAGCCGGAATATAGCCTATTACATTTGAGGTTTTAAAAAGATTTATAAGCTTAGGTTTAAAATTTACGCTTATAGTTTCAATATTTTCGGGAAAAGCTTCTTCCGAAATTTTTATGCTAGGATAACTATTTTGAAATCCTCTTACTGACCACATAAGATTTTTAGGTAGTTTCTCAATATAACCACAAGCATTAATCGGATTCTCTCTCATTTGATTGATATAAAATAGCCGAATATCTCTATCTTTAATGCTTGTGTAATCAATAACTACAAACTTTTTACTAGGATTCTCTTCTTTGACTTTTTTCTTAAATAAAACTGTGTCGTTGTAAGTAATAGAGTCGAACACAATTACTTTATAATCCCCTTTAAACTTAGGACTGGTAGGTCCGGGCATATAATCGTAGCCGGATTTTAATTCTTTTCCGTTTATAGCTACATAGGTGTTGTGTGGAAATGTATTTACGCTATAAGAAAAATCTTGTAAATAATCCTTTTCAAACGAAAGAAGACCGATTTCTTTCATTTCTTTAGCTAAATATTTAGCTGCTTTTTTTACACCTTGTTTTACATAACCACGCCCATGCATATTTTCAGAGCTAAGGTCTTCTACTATGTGCATTACATAATCTTTGTCTTGTCCTGATGCAAGCTTTACAATGAATAGGACAAAGACAATTATTATAAATATTTTACTTTTATTAATCATCTGAATTATATGTATTTTCTTGAAACAATATTTAAAAATTGTTTGGTTGTGGAGTCTTCAATGTTCCAGTTAAAATTAGATTGAATATATTCAATAGCTTTATCAAAATTATTTAATCCGTTAAGGATTTCAATGGTTTGGTTAAACTTTTCGTTATCGCCATCGAACAATTCTCTAATAAACATAAATCTATCGCCAATTCCAATTGCAGCTTTAATATCGGTAATAGGTTTTTGACTGAGTTTGCTTACGATATCAGGTTTTCCGGCAAAGGTTTCGTTAAGCGATTTTTTATTTGCGCCCAAATGTTCGCCTATTGTAACTTGTTTGTCGCTAGTAGTATTAATTGAGTTAGTAACATTAGCAAACAAATCAACTTGTGCATCCGAAGTTTTTATTCTTTCTTGATTTTTATCTTGTTCCGAAATTTGCTTATCAAGGGGTTCTGTTTTTGCAATAGGTGTTTCTATTTCTTCCGATTTTTCGTGAGTGTCAACCGAGTTATTTTCAATTTCAGTATCTATTTTTTCGTTGCTTAAATCAATTTCTTTTAATTTTTCTTTATTATTTTCGTTATTTAAAGATGTATTTTTAGATTCTGGTTCAGTTTTATTCTCAGTTTTAGTAATAATAGGGATACTGTAATTACTAAAAGCTTTTACTTCTTCATACAATAGTCTGATACTGTTTAAGCAAACATCTATATCAATCTGAGAACTGTTTGGACTTTCTAAAACTTCAATATCTTTCGCTAATTTTTGTAATAATTTTTTAATATGCTCCATGTTTTTCATCCTTTGATTAGTTTTTTCCTAAATTTGTAAAAATATTAAACGTCAAAATTAGTAAATAATTTCAAAAGATGTTTCTTGAAAGACCACGCAGATTTCACCCCAAAAAAGGATGGATCGAGGTAATTGCCGGATCTATGTTTTCAGGGAAAACCGAAGAGCTTATCAGAAGGCTTAAGCGAGCCGAATTTGCTCGTATGCAAGTTGAGATATTTAAACCTAAAATAGATGTTAGGTATTCTGATGATGATGTTGTATCTCACGACTCTAATGCAATTAAATCAACACCCGTAAGTAATTCAGCAAATATCCTACTTATGACAAGCGATGTTGAAGTAGTGGGAATTGATGAAGCACAATTTTTCGATGATGGACTTGTAGATGTATGTACTAAACTAGCAAATCAGGGAATTAGAGTTATTGTTGCCGGACTTGATATGGACTTTATGGGGCGACCATTTGGACCTATTCCTAAACTTTTTGCTTTAGCCGAATATGTTACTAAGGTTCATGCTATTTGTATGCACTGTGGCGATTTAGCACAGTATTCACATCGAAAATCGGGAGGTAATGATGTGGTAGTTTTAGGTGAAAAAGATATTTATGAACCTTTGTGTAGAAACTGCTATAACGAAGCAATAAAAAATGAAAAATAGAAAATCATCATGAGTTATTCTGTAATTGATATTGCTAAGGAATGTAAGGCTAAGATTATTGGACGACAGGATAATTTTATTAAATATATTTCGGCAGATAGTAGGAGTATTGCTAATTATAAAGAATGTCTGTTTTTTGCTATAAAAGGAAAAAATCTTGATGGACATAATTATATTAATGAGTTAATCGAAAAGGGTGTATTGTGTTTTATAATTAGCGATACCAACTTTATTGTTGAGAAATCGAACCTTACTTTTATAATCGTTGATAATGTAGTTGAAGCAATGCAGCAAATAGCAGCTATGCACAGACATAGATTTAATATTAAGCTAATAGCTGTTACCGGAAGTAACGGTAAGACCATAGTAAAAGAATGGTTGTCGTTTTTACTTGGAAATAGATTCAATGTAACTCGTAGTCCCCGAAGTTTTAACTCTCAAATTGGAGTGCCTCTATCGGTATGGGAAATAAACGATCGCACACAAATAGCAGTAATTGAAGCAGGTATTAGCGAACCCGGCGAAATGCAAAAATTACAAGCAATAATTAATCCCGATATAGGGATTCTTACTAATATTGGAGATGCTCATCAAAAGTATTTTAAAAATTTTCAGGAAAAAGCTAACGAAAAACTTAAATTGTTTAAATCTTCAAAAACAATTATATTTAACTCTGAAGATAATTATATCGTAGATGCAATTAATCATGAAAATATCAACGCTGAGTTAGTCAATTGGTCGTATAATAAAAATTCAGTAATTGTTATTGATGATGTTACCGAATTCGATAAAAAAAGTAAAATAACTGTTACTTACATTAGTAAAAAATTTGAACTTATAATTCCATTTGTTGGTGCTGCATGGGTTGAAAATGCCATTTCCTGTTTGGGAGCTTTAATCGCTTTAGGCGAAAATCCGGCTGAATATTTAGAATTGTTCTCTAAATTGCCTACTGTTGCTATGCGTATGGAAGTTTTAAACGGAATTATGGGATGTAGAATTATTAACGATTCTTATAATTCAGATTTCCAAGCATTAAGTACTTCTTTAGAGCAACTTGTAAGTCAGTCGGGAGATAGAGACCGCCTTGTAATTGTCTCAGATATTCTTCAAAGTGCTAAGCCCGATCATGTTTTGTATCGTGAATTATCAGATTTATTAAGATCAAAAAGAATTGATAATATTATTGGAGTAGGTAAAGCTATAAGTGCTAATAAATCTTATTTCTCGGGTAATACAAGGTTTTTTGATGATACTGACTCTTTAATAAAATCAGGCATACTGTTGAAGTTGGCAGATAAAGCAATATTGCTGAAAGGTGCTCGTCCATTTAAATTCGAAAATATAATTAAAATACTTCAAGAAAAGAGTCATACTACTGTTTTTGAGATTAATCTGAATGCAATAGAAAACAATTTGAATTTTTATCGGCAACAGGTAGCTAAAGATACTAAAATTATGGTAATGGTAAAAGCATTTTCGTATGGTAGTGGATATTACGAAATTGCTCATCATTTGCAGTACCTTAAAGCTGATTATCTCGCTGTTGCATACACCGATGAGGGAGTAGAGCTAAGAAAATCGGGAATTAATTTGCCTATAATGGTTATGAATCCTGATGTAGAGTCGTTTAACTTAATGTGCGACAATAGCTTAGAGCCTGAACTTTATTCATTAGAAATATTTGAAGCTTTTGCTAATTATACCAATACATATCTTACAAGTAAATATCCGGTGCATTTAAAATTTGATACAGGTATGCATCGTCTAGGGTTTTTACCCCAAGATATTGCTGTGTTAAGTAAGAGTTTAAAAGAAGCTAAAAATATTAGTATTGCTTCGGTATTTACTCATCTTGTTGGTTCTGAAAATGAAGATTTTGATGAGTTTACTCATTTACAAATTAGCTTGTTCAATAAGATGTGTGATGCTTTAAACGTAAATAATTTACAAAAGCATGTATTGAATAGTAGTGGTATTTTGCGATTCCCTGAATATCATTTTAATATGGTTCGTCTTGGAATAGGTTTATATGGTATTGCTTTCGACCCCGAGCAAAAATTAGAACAAACAGGAGTGTTTAAAACGAAAATTTCACAAATCAGAAAACTTAAAAAAGGACAAACAGTTAGTTATAATCGTTCAGGTAAAGTAAACAGAGATAGTACTATTGCAACTCTTCCTGTGGGCTATGCCGATGGTGTAAATCGTAAATTGGGAAATGGAAATTGGAAAATGTTTGTAATGGGAAATTATGTGCCCACAGTTGGCGATGTTTGTATGGATATGTGTATGATTGATGTTACCGATTTAAATGTTAAAGTTGGCGATGAGGTTATTATTATTGGTGGAACTGCAGATATTGTAAAAATGGCAAATGTTTTAAATACAATTCCTTACGAAATACTTACTAATATTGGACAAAGAGTTAAAAGGGTTTATGTAAAAGAATAATACCATTATATTTTGACAACGAAAAACTATAATAACAATTAAATGAAAATTAGTGTTGCCATAATAACGCTTAACGAAGAAAAAAATATTGCCCGTTGCCTTAAGGCAGCATTTAAGGTTTCGGATGATATTGTGGTTCTTGATTCTGATTCAAAAGATAAAACAAGAATAATTGCTAATGATATGGGTGCAAGAGTTTTTGTGAAGAAATTTAAAAATTTTTCCGACCAAAAAAATAATGCAATTAATGAAACAAAAAATGATTGGGTATTATCAATTGATGCGGATGAGGTATTATCAGAGGACTTAATTGAATCAATCAATAGAATTGAATGTACTGCTAATAATTTTGTATATGCTGTAAATAGACTTACTAATTACTGCGGAACGTGGATTAGACATTGTGGGTGGTACCCCGACAAGAAAATAAGGTTATGGAATAAAAATGTTGTTAAATGGGAGGGAAGTGTACATGAACAAGCTTTGATCCCGACCGGATGTAAAACTATAACTCTTAAAGGAGATTTATTGCATTACTCATATGCCACAATTGAAGAACACTTAAAACAAGCCGATAAGTATAGCCGTATGAATGCCGAAAAAATGATAGATAATAACAAAAAAACAAATTTATTAAATTTAATATTTGCCCCGCCGTTTAAATTTTTTAAAATTTATGTATTAAAACTTGGTGTTTTCGACGGATATTATGGTTATGTAATATCAAAAATCTCAAGTCATGCAACCTTTCTTAAACATTTACGGTTATTACATATGAAAAGGCATAAAAACTTTTGAGTTTTATTTTTAAAATTGAAATTTTTAAAGTATATTTGTGCCAATAAAATATTAGTGAAATTATTTTTCTTTATTAATTAAAATTTATAACTATGAGAAAATTTACTTTTTTAATTGCTTTGATAGCAATAGCTTCATTTACATTTGCACAGCATTCTATGCCTTATGCAGCTGTTAAAGAAAGCCAAAAGTTTCAAAAGCAAACACAATCAACAAAAGCTGCCGGAGATATAATCTGGTCAGTGGATTTTGAAGAAACTACACCCGTATGGTCATTTGGCGAAGATGATGAAATGGGTTCAACTATGTGGCAAGTTATTGATCAAGATGGTTGGAACCCTACTTTAGGTGATCCTGAAAATGGTTGGTATTTCTTCCCACTTGGACACTTATCTGAAACAGGTAACGCTGATGATAATTACACTGCTTTAGGGCATTGGGCAATTATTGAGGTTTTATCTAACGAACCTGGTTTTGGTGGTCCTGGTCAAACAACTGATAATTCTTGGATACAATTCGATGGTATTGATTTAACTGGAGTTGATGCACCAAAACTTGTTTTCTATCAGATGTTCCGTCCAATAAATACAGTTGCTAGTTATATCGACTTTTCTATAGATGGCGGTAATACTTGGACAGAAGTTGAAGTTAATGCTGATGTACCTGGTAATGAAGAAGGAGACGTGTTATTTGAAATGCTAGTTGGACCATACATTGGTAACGAGTCTAATGTTTCAATTCGTTTCCGTTGGAATTCTTATGAATTGTCTGATCCTTATCCATTAGGATATGGTTGGCAAATTGATGATATTAAAATTGTTGAAAATGCTGAATACGATCTTAAACTTGTTGATGCTCGTATGAACTTTTTCGGAACAAATTATGTAGATTACCATGTTTCTGGTGATGAAAGTGGTTTCCACTATAGCGGACATTATGGAAATGTACCTAACGAACAATATGATAGTGAATTTGGTGTTTCTTGGTTCAACGTAATTGTTGAAAACTTGGGTATGTATGATGCAACTCCTTCTGTACGTGTAGAAGTATTAGACCCTCTTGGAAACACTGTTTATGATGAAACAATTGTGGGCGATCCTCTTGCCGTAGGTGCAATTGATACTCTTGACGTGGAAGTACCCGAATTTGCTTTAACTTCAGGAACTGAATTCGGAGAGTATAACGTATTGTATGAAGTGTTTGAAGATGGTGTTACTGATTATAGCGAAAATAACAATACTTATGCTGTAACCTTTAATGTAAGCGATAACGTATTTAGTAGAGATTTGGGTAACATTACAGGCAGAGTAGGTCCAGGTAACTGGGGAAGTGGTGGAAATGATGGTGATATGATAGGAACTGTTTATCCATTCTTATACGATACACAAATTGAATCAATATCAATTTTTATTGATGATAATACTACCGAAGGTGTTCTTCTTATTCCTCAACTTTATACTTATGGAACAGATGATTGGGAAGAACTTGCATCTGCTGCAATGTTCACTGTTACTGCAGCTGATCTTGGTCAGTGGGTTGATTTTACATTTGATCCTCCTATCGTAATTGCATTAGCAGGCGAAGATGAATTAAGAGTTTTAGCTAGCGTACAGTTCTTTTATAATGGAGGTGAGGCTTATATTGGTAGTGATGCTTCTGCTCCTACAAGCTTTTGGGCAGCACAATGGTATTTTACTGAAGGATCTAATGCTAATCAGTGGTTCTCTATTACCAACTGGGCTCCTTCAAATATCGCTATTCGTTTGAATACTACCGATACAACTGAAGATCCTGTTGCTATATTTAGTGCAGATAATACTCAACCTCCTGAAGGAACACAAGTTACATTTACTAACGAAAGTTTAAATGCAGACGAGTTTTCATGGATATTCGAAGGTGGAGACCCTGCTACAAGTACAGACGAGAATCCAGTTGTAACTTATAACACAGTTGGTCAATATAATGTTACACTTACAGTTACCCAAACTAGTACTGGTGCTACCGATACAAGATTAATTGAAGATTATATTGATGTTCAACCTACTTATATTAGTCCTTCAGCAACAGAGAGCTTTAAGGTATATCCAAATCCAGCAACAGACATTGTTATTGTAGAAGCTAATGACATTACAAGAATGAGAGTAATGAATTCATTAGGACAAATTGTTTTCGAAAGCAACGATCACTCAGTAAATACATTTGATGTATCAAACTGGAATGGTGGATGGTATATTTTAGAAGTTACTAGCGGAAGCGAAATTATTAGAACTAACGTAATCGTTAAGTAATATCTAAGATTTAATATTTTTATAAAAAGCTGTCTGATTTATTCCGACAGCTTTTTTTTATTGGAAACCATTCTGAATCTTTATTCG
>JAQVOJ010000020.1:15476-36587 GCA_028702675.1 Bacteroidales bacterium | reverse complement strand
GATATTATTTAGTTTTAGTAATGAGTTTGTCAGTATATAAGAATGTTTTCTTGTTAAATACTGTTAATTAGTTTTTAACAATATATTAAGAAACGAAAAATATAAATTAAGAGTAAAATTCGTTATTTAGTGGCACACAAAAGTTAATACGAATCTGATATTTATAAAACTTAATTACTTTTGTAAAAAAAGCAGAGGATTAGTAAAATGAAAAAGGTCTTATTATTTGCAATAATAAATTTTTTCTTCAGTGTTTTAGTTTTTGCAGATGGAGTTGAATTTTCTGCGAGTGCTCCTAATACAGTTGAGGTAGGGGAGAGATTTTATTTAAAATATACTTCGAATTCACGAGCTAAAATTAGTTTACCTCAATTTACAGATTTTAGTTTAGTTGGTGGACCTTCCACAAGCAGTAGTAGTAGTATTCAAATAATAAATGGACAAACAACCCAATCAACATCCTTTACCTATTCGTATGTTTTACAAGCAAAAGCTGAGGGGACTTTTACAATTCCTGCTGCAACTGCTAGCATTAATGGTAAATCTTATTCCTGTAATACGGTAACTATAAATGTAGTTAAGCAAGGCTCTAAACCTTCGCAGCCTCAGCAAAGTAGCGGAAGAGATCCATGGGGGAGGCAAGACCCGTATAGTCAGCAGCAGCAACAGCAAGTTACAGGTGAGGATATTTTTATCCGTATGCATGTTGACCGTACAAATATTTACCAAGGTGAACCTATTGTTGCTACACTTAAAATTTATACCCGTTTAGATTTAATTGGTTTCGAAGACTTTGTTTTACCTGATTATAAGGGATTTTGGGTGCAGGAGTTTGATATGCCGCAACAAATAAGCTTGCAGCGAGAAACAGTTAATGGTGTGCCTTATAATACAGCAGTTCTTAAGAAAGATTTGCTTTATCCTCAATATAGTGGGACGCTTGAAATTAAACCTGCCGAAGTAGTTTGTATGGTAAGGCAAAGAGTGAGTGGTGGTAATAGTCCTTGGGATGCTTTCTTTGGATATTACGAGAATAAATCGGTTAGTGTAAAAAGTTCTACAGTAAATATCAATGTAAAAGCATTACCCGACAATGCACCAGGGTATTTTTCAGGAGCGGTAGGTAATTTTTCACTTAAAACCGAAGTTTCTGACGATTCTGTTCAAACCAATGATGCTATTACTATTAAACTAATAGTTTCGGGAACAGGAAATATAAAACTTATAGATCCACCTGGTATAAAATTTCCTAAAGAGTTTGAAGTCTATGACCCGGAAATTAAGTTAAATGTAAATACCGCAGCAGGAGGTAATTCCGGTAGTAAAACCTTTGAATATACTCTTATCCCAAGATACCCGGGTAATTTCAATATAGGAAACATACGATTTGCGTATTTTGATCCTGTTGCCGGTAGATATAAAACTTTGCAATCGGAGTCAATAAGTGTTTTTGTTAAAAGAGGGCTTAATGATGATGAGGGAAATGTTAGCAGCTCATATTCTAAAGAAAACATCGATTATATTGGCGAAGAAGATATTCAATTTATTAAGCTTAAGCCTTTTAAACTCAAAAAAGAACGAAATTATTTAATGGGAAGTCCTTTATTTATATTGCTTTTGAGTGTGCCGTTACTTTTGTTTGGAGTAGTAATTCTTGTTTTACGTAAAAGAATAAAAGAAAGTGCGAATATCGCAAAAATGCGAAATAAAAAGGCAAATAAAACATCAATGAAGCGATTAAAACATGCTCGTGAGTTTATGAATAATAATAAAAGAGAAGAGTTTTATAAGGAAGTAATGACTGCTTTATGGGGATATTTAGGAGATAAATTGGATATAGCAGTAGCCGATATTTCAAAAGATAATGTATCCGAAAAACTTAATGAAAGAGGTATTAGTGATAATTATACACAAGAGTTTTTAAATATTATTGAGCTTTGCGAATATGCACATTTTGCTCCTGCTACTGAGGAAACAAGAATGCAAAACGTATATAATGAAGCGGTAAAAATTATTAACCAATTAGAACAACAGCTTAAATAATTATGAAACGAATTGTATTGTATGTAATAGTGTTTTTTGCTTCGTGGAGTGTTACGGCTAATGAGCAACAGCTACTTGATTCGGCAAAAAATCTTTATATGGCTAATGAATACTACGAAGCTCAGCTTATTTACGAATCTCTTATTGCAGAAGGTTATACTTCTCCTGAACTATTTTATAATTTAGGTAATTGTTATTATAAATCAGACCGATTGGCTCCTGCAATATTGTATTACGAAAAAGCATTGAAATTGTCTCCCGGAGACGAAGACATTAAACACAATTTAAAAATTGCATATTCAAAGATTCCTAATCAGGTTAAAGAAGTACCTGAAATTTTTTATATCAAATGGTTTAAAGCTGTAAGAAACCTTTTTGCATCAAACATGTGGGCATGGATTTGTTGTGTGTCTTTTGGTTTTGCTTTGGTTTTATTGGTAATTGTATTAATGTCGAAGCGAAATAGTATAAAACGTTTGGGTATTTATCTAAGCTCATTTTTGATTGTTGTAGCAGTATTAAGTTTTGCGTTTTCGTATTCACAAATGAAGTATCAAAATAGTCGTAACCAAGCCATAGTTTACGAACCTGCAATGGTAAAAAGTAGCCCAAGTTTTGATGGAAATAATTTGTTTGAAATACAAGAAGGATTAAAAGTGCAAATTATTGATACTCTTGATAATTGGGTGCAAATACGGATTCCTGATGGTAAACGTGGTTGGGTGGTAAAAGAACAGATTAAAAGGTTTTAGCTATATAAATTATCTTAATGAGAATAAAAAATATTTTAAGCCTAATATTTGCACTAAGCATTTTGTATTCCTGTCAAAATAAATTGCCATGCACAGGTAAAGAGTATTCATCGAATTCTGACGTTTTTATTGCATCTGGCAATTCCTTGAGCAGTAATGAGCAAATGGCTGCAGATAAGGCATTATTTGATGCTAAAACTAGGTTAAGCGTACAAGTAAATGATTATGTTGACGAGAAATTTAAACACCCAACTTTAGCTCCCGATCCTGCATATTTTAAAAAACTTGAAAACTCAAAAAAATCTGTTCTGCAAAACATTGAAATAATATGCGAGAAATCAGAAATTAAAAGAGAAAAGTTTTGTTCATACATTGCAATTTCGATAAGCAAGAAACAGGTTGAGGAGCATGTAAAAGAAGTTTTAAAACAAAAACATGAATAATGATAATTGATGTAGTTTTATTAGTGTTGGGAACAGCCCTTATTATAATTGGACTTATTGGTTGTATAGTGCCGGTAATTCCGGGTCCACCAATTTCTTATGGAGGGATTCTGTTGTTACACTTTACCTCTTGGGTAAGTTTCTCGCTTGAGTTTATGTTAATTTGGGCTGTATTAGTAATTGCTGTTACGGTTTTAGATTATTTGGTTCCTATTTGGGGAACAAAAAAATCCGGAGGCAGTAAGTGGGGTACATGGGGTAGTGCTATTGGCTTAGTAGTAGGGCTTTTCTTTTCGCCAATTGGAATATTTGTAGGTCCATTTTTTGGAGCTCTTGTAGGTGAGTTAATGTATCAATATAAGAAAGATGGAAAAGATATAGAACAGCCGGTGTCAGAGAACCAAAAAATGAAAAAATCTCTAAAAGCAGCATTCGGTTCGTTTTTAGGATTAATGGTAGGAATTGTTTTAAAGCTGATTGTAAGCGGAGCTTTAGCTTTTTCTTTTGTGCGAGCTGTTTTTAAAGCCGTATTCTAAACCCTGAATCCTAAATCCTAAATCCTGTCTCCTAAACCCTAAATCCTGTCTCCTGAATCCTAAATCCTGTCTCCTGAATCCTAAATCCTGTCTCCTAAACCCTGTCCTTTAACCCCCAATATTCTCTCCAAAAGTCTTCCCAAATTCTTTAAGTTCTTCAATATTTTCGTTTGTAGGTCTAAACTTCATATTTATTGGAGATTGTACTACGTTCAATTTCAAGGATTTTAAATTTGCTTCCATAATTTTTATTCCTTCTCCACTCCAACCATACGAACCAAAAGCCGTTGCAAATTTACCACGGTCGCGAATAGGATTTATTACGGCAAACATTTTATAAACCGGCATGAGGATATTCTGATTTATAGTAGGGCAGCCAACCAGAATTGCATCAGAGGTAACGATTTTAGAATCTAATTCACCCAAATCAATCTTTTCTATGTCTAACAATTCCACATTTTCTATACCTGATTTACGTATTCCTTGTGCAATATATTCTCCCATTTCACGGGTATATCCGTAAGCAGATACGTATGTAATTAAAACTCGTTTATTATCGCTATTAGTTTTTTCTACGTATTCTTCTGCCCATTTTCGGCTTTGTTCAACTTTATCTTTCCATGTGCTTCTTAGAATAGGACCATGTCCAGTTGCAATAATATTAATATCTAAATCTTTAATCTTTTCAATTGCTTTCAGCATAAATTTGCTAAAAGGTTTTAATATTACATCAAAATAGTACTTAAATGAATCGTGGTAATCTTCTACAAGATCGTCGAACATTTCTTCGGTGCAAAAGTGGGCACCAAACGAATCGCAAGTGAAAAGAATTTTATCTTCGGGTAAATATGTGTAAATACTGTCGGGCCAATGCAAATTTGGAGCACCTATAAAATTGAGTGTTTTGTTCCCTAAGTCAAGGTTATCGCCATCTTTAACAATTATACTTTTAAATTTTTGAGGGATAATTTCGCTAATATACTTTATTGCTTGTCCACTGCCAACTACTGTAGCTTGTGGAGCTCTTTCTAGCAATTTTGCTAAACTCCCGGAGTGATCGGGTTCGGTATGATCGAGTATTATATAATCTATATCTTCATATTTAACAACTTGTTCAAGCTTATTGAAATAAACTTCCGAAAACTTTTCTTTTGCAGTTTCAATTATTGCTTTTTTATCGGCATTTATAAAATATGAGTTATAGGTAGTTCCATATTCTGTTTCCATTACTACATCAAAAGTAACAATGTCAAAATCAAGAATACCTATCCAGCTAACGTCTTTTGTAAGTTTAAGTATTTTATTGTCTTTCATTTTATTAAATTTAGATTATAAGTACAAAAATAGTATTTTCGCAACAATTATAAAAAAGTATGAAACAGCGAAAAGACCAAGAAATATTAGTTTACGACGATTTTACACAAGCAGGTAAAAAAGCATTAGAGTGGGGGATTTTTCTTTCTAAAAATCTTAAAAAACAATTGTTTATACTTCATGTAATTAACGAAAACTCTCCGAACAGTGGAGAATATGGTAAAGATAAATTTAGTAATGCTAACAATCGTTTAGAAAAATTATGTACAGAAATAGAGCAAGAACACCAAGTAAAAGTTGCTTATGCTTACGAAGAGGGTTGTACTTGTACTATTATTAATTCTAATGCTGAAAAAAGGGACTCTTTATTTGTGATTGCTGCAATACATGGACTAAATGAAATTCAATACCTTAGTGGAAAATCTCTTATTAAAATTGTTCGAAAAGCACGAATACCTTATTTGGTGTTACATAAAGAGAGTCCTGCTCCAGAATTAGGCAAAAGTTTTTTGTTTCCGATAAGCATGCAGAAAGAAATGAAGCAAAAAGTTGGTTGGGCTACGTTTTTTGCTTTTAGAATGAAGATTGATATTGAGCTATTTCTGCCAAAAGAGAGAGAAGATATTGCTAATAATTTGCAATTTGCCAAAAAGTTTTTTTCCTCCTATGAGCTTGATTATAAAGAAATATTTACTAATACCAGCCAATTTAAGATTAATACTGAAGCAATAAAATATGCAGATACTTCAAGAGTATTAATGATGTGTGTAATTACTACATTAAATGTTTCTTTAATAGATAGAATAATTGGTTTGCCCGAATCTCGTTTATGTTCAAACTCTAAAAGATTACCTATATTATTAGTTAATCCGCGAAAAGATTTGTATGTGCCATGTGTGTAGTTGGATGGTAAATTCAATAATTTATAAAAGATATGTCTGATCTAAAATCTATTATAGAAAACGAAATTGCTAAAACAAAGAAGATTATTATTGAGTATAAGGAGTTAACACAACCTGTTTCCCCAGATTCGGCAATTGGACGAGTTTCCAGAATGGATGCTATTAATAACAAAAGTGTTACAGAGTCTGCTTTAAAGCGTTACGAAGAAAAACTTAAGAATTTGAATTATATGTTAGAAAAATCAGATACTCCTGATTTTGGAAAATGTGTAGCTTGTGGTAAAAGTATTCCTATTCAACGCTTAATTATACGACCCGAAAGCATTAAATGTGTTAATTGTGCAGATTGAA
Organism: Bacteroidales bacterium; assembly: GCA_028702675.1. Classification (GTDB taxonomy): domain Bacteria; phylum Bacteroidota; class Bacteroidia; order Bacteroidales; family ML635J-15; genus JAQVOJ01. Next base: position 30,246 of record JAQVOJ010000020.1, on the reverse strand, counting down.
TTCGTCTTTATAATTAAGTCAAGTTTATATTATCTTATTTAAATGAATTTTGTATTGCATTTACTGTTTGTAGTTTAACGATATGAACATCCTTGTAATAGAATTTTAAGATTTTGTCGTAAGTTGTCCCGTTAATAGCCATAAACATCGCTCCTTCTTGCGATAATCCTACGCCATGACCATAGCCTTTGCCATGAATAATAATGTTTTCTCCATCTAATGTAGTATGAAAAAATGCTGAACGTAAATTAAAAAAGCTTCTTATTTTGCTTAAAGGTACAGGCGTATTGTTTATAAGTACTGTTTTGTTTCTTGTGGCTTCACTAATTAAATACTTATCGCTACTTAATTCCTGACTAATTCCATATTTATTAAAAAATTGCTTCCATTCTACCAGACTGATTTTTTTCTGCCACAAGTAGTTTTTACCATTTATACTTGCAGAGTCAACAATAGATTTAAGATACGAAACAGGGCTTATCCAAACGTTTTCAGAACTTGCAGTTTGTCCTCCGCTATTAGAGTGGTATGTAGCAAGTATCGGATTATAAGAAGAATCAACTAAAATTAAATTTTCGGTTGAAAATGCAGCATCTCTTATTTCCGGAGTCATTGATTTGTACGGATAAACCTGGCAATGAACTTTATCGCATAAATCGAAACCCTCTGCAATATGTCTGTTTAAATGGCTTACTGCGTATGTGCGACATATAATTGCTTGCGATTTATAATACTCAATGGGTTTGTTATATCCTGCTTCTGCTTCTACAACTGCGGAAACATATTTTTCAAGGTCAATTTTGTTAATAATAGTTAATCTTTCGTTTGAGTATAGAATAATTAAATCTTCTTCGTAGCATCTAGCTTTCGATCCTGAATTGCTATGATTAATAAAAAAGGAAGTGTTTGTATTTAATGAGATTAAACTAAAAATACTATCTGTTGAATAAATAGTATCATTAAGATGACAGTGAAATTGCTGGTTTATCAATCGTAATGAAAGATTTTCGCCAGACTTTAATGTATCTACTATTAGGTTATCAGTTTTTAATAAATATTTTCCATTTTGAATACTTATTTGAATGTCAGTTACAATTTGTTTACTAAACAGACCTACACGAATATTTTGTGCTATAGTATTGGAGCAAGTAAAGATTAAGAATAATATTATAAACAGATTACTTCTTTGCATTTTCGAGATAATTGTGAATTCTTTGAGCAACTCGCTTAGTTACGCCTATTTCACCTAGCATGTTTTTTATATTATTGTAATCATTTATAATACGTTTATGTTCAGAGCCATCAGGCAAGACCTTTTTTAATTCTTCAGTAATTTTATTTTTATTAACCTTATATTGAAGAAGTTCTTTAACTGTTTCCCGATTTAAAATTAGGTTAACGAGTGAAATATACTTAACTTTTTTTACTAAATAAGCAATAAGTGTAGATATAAATGATGATCTATAAATTACCACTTGTGGTAAATCGAATAAGGCTGCTTCTAAAGTACTTGTTCCTGACTTGATAATACCGGCTTTTGCATGATATAATACATTATAGGTATCGTCGATTACGAATTTAGCTGAACCATCCATGTATTTATGATAAATACTTTTATCAATTGCCGGTGCACCTGCAATTACAAATTCGTATTCGGAGAAATTTTTAGCTGCTGCAAGCATGTGAGGAAGCATTGTTTTAATTTCTTGTTTTCGGCTACCTGCTAAAACTGCTATTTTGGGTCTATTGTCAAGATTATTAATTTTACAAAACTCTGTGTAGCTAGTAGGAGCGAAGTTTTCTATTGCGTCTCTTAAAGGATGACCTTCGTAGTCAACAGAAATATTAAACTTTGCATAGAACTCTTTTTCAAAAGGTAGTATTACAAATAGTTTGTTTACATTGTCTCTAAAGTGATATACTCTTTTTGTATTCCACGCCCAAACATTTGGTGAAATATAGTAATAAACAGGAATATTTTGATTTCGTACCCATTTCGACATTCTCATATTGAATCCGGGGTAGTCAATCATAATTACGGCATCAGGTTTGTCATCAATAATCTGCTGCCTACATAATTTAAAATTCTTTTTTATAGTCTTAATATTTGCTAATACTTCAATAAAGCCCATAAATGCTAACTCTCTAATATGCTTGAGAACTTTTACTCCTTGTTGAGCCATTAAATCGCCGCCCCAACCTGAAAATTCATTTGTGGAATCGATTGATTTAAGCTCTTTTACAAGATTTGCACCATGTAAATCCCCTGAAGCTTCACCGGCAATTACGAAGTACTTCATTTTATCAAGCAAATTTTAATACAAGTACCAACATTAGATACAAAAAAACAGAAAACACTATTCCTTTTATGGTGTACCATAAGTTTAATTGCTTGCATATAAAAAACAATATTAAGTTTGGTAATACACATAAACTAAGAATCGGAATAAATGCCTTACCATATTTTAGCACATCAAGAAATTCTGTAAATGATGTATTAGTAGATTTTACCAGATAGTAAATATAAAAGCTAATAAGAGGGAACATTAAACCAGCTACTAAGCCTATCCATGGCTTATTAAATTTTTGAAGTTTTACTTTATTCATTTTCTAAATTCCATTTTTTAATAATATTCAATGTTTCAATATCGGTTAAGTTTGGTTTTATTGGGACTATTGATGCAAAATTATTTTCAAGTGCCCATTCGTCTGTGTTAGTATTATTTGGTTCTTCGTTTTTAAACACTCCGGTAAGCCAATAATAATTATTTCCGTAAGGGTCAATTCTTGTATCGAAATGCTCGTTCCACACTCCTTGTGTTTGTTTGCAAATTTTAAACCCATTAAAACTATTCCTGTCGCAAACAGGGAAATTTACATTTAATGAAACCTGATGGGGGAGACCGTTTTCTAAAACAGTAGTAATAATTTTTTTACCATATTCTTTTACTATACTAAAATCAGGTTTTGCAGAGTAATCAAGAATAGATAAACCTATTGCAGGAATTCCATACAAAGCGGCTTCGATTGCAGCACCCATAGTGCCTGAATATATTACACTAATTGCTGAGTTAGAACCATGATTAACTCCCGAAACTACAATATCGGGTTTAGTTTTGCATAACCGATTAAGAGCTATTTTTATGCAGTCGGCTGGTGTTCCGGGTACTGTATAAAATTCATAGTCCGATTCTTTGGTTTTTAGTTTCGCTCTTAAAGGCTTTGAAATTGTAATGGAATGCGACATACCTGATTGTGGAAACTCCGGCACTACAACTATTACATTTCCTAAATCACGGGCAATTTCAATTAGTGCATACAATCCGGAAGCGTCTGCACCATCATCGTTACAAATTAATATGTTTTTTGTTTTGTTCACTCTATAATCTTTTATTTTGCTTGCAAATATAGTTTATATCTGTTTAGTGGCAAGATATAAATATAGGTACTTCTAAACTTTTTATTCTTAATAAGTATAAGCATGAACTATGCATGGAATAAACTTTTACTATCTAAATCTCAAAATAATCTCCGTCTTCTACGCCAATTGTATTTTTAAAAATTGATTTAGCTTCTTCAATAATATGTGTATTTGATTTATACCTTGACGAGAAATGGCCTAAAAGTAATAGTTTTGCATTTATTTCAATTGCAGCTTTGGCTGCTTCTGTTGCAGTAGAATGTCCAGTATTGTGTGCCGTCTGTTTATCGGTTTCTGCAAATGTTGCTTCATGATATAATACATCAATATCTTTTAATGGCTTATAATTTTTTGCTACAAATTTTGTGTCGGTACAATATGCATAACTTCTAAGCTTTGGTTTTGGATAAACAAGTTCAGAATTTTCTATTTCTTTTCCCGATGCTAGTTTAAGTTTAGCCCCATTTTTTATTTTAACTATTTCTGAAATTCCAATATTATATTCTTCAATTTTTTCTTTTATGATATTTGCAGGCTTTTCCTTTTCTTTAAAAATAAATCCGCATACCGGTTTGCTGTGCTTTAGTGGGAAACTATTAATTTCGAGCCATTTGGTTGTTAAAATAATTTCGGGTTGTTTTGTATTTAAAATATGATATTTTATTGGGAATGGAATTTCTGAATTTGTCTTCTCAAAAACGCTGTTAATTATTTCTTCGAGACCATAAGGTGAAAAGATATGCAAAGGCTTTTTTCTACCAAGAAGCCCCATAGTTCCTAAAAACCCAAATATTCCGTAAAAATGATCTCCATGTAAATGACTTATAAAAATATGGTCGATTTTGTTGAAACTAATATTATGTTTTCGGAGCTGTAATTGTGTTCCTTCGCCACAGTCAATTAAAAAGGGTTTATTATTATAGCTTAATATTTGTGCCGGTAAATTGCGTTTTACTGTCGGGAGGGCGCTACTGCTACCTAATATAAGGAGTTTAAATTCCATTAATTTTTATTGATAAAATAATATGTAATGCAATTTAATAAATTAAGTAAGAAAAGTAAAAAAAGTAATAATATTAATTATATGCCTTTGCCTTGGAAAATTATTTTAATTGTATAAATCATAATCTTGAAGTCGATGTATAAGGACATATTTTCGATGTATATAATATCGTACTTAAGTCTTTCAATCATTTGTTCAACATTTTCGGCATATCCGTATTTAACTTGTCCCCATGATGTAATACCTGGTCTAACTCTTAATAAGTGTGCGTAGTGTGGAGCTTTAGCAGTTATTTTATCAATATAGTATTTCCTTTCTGGTCTGGGACCAACTAAGGACATATCTCCTTTTATAACATTGAAAAATTGAGGAATTTCGTCGAGGCGGGTTTTTCTCAAAAATCTGCCAAATGAGGTTACTCTGCAGTCGCTCTTACTGCTGAGTTCGGGCCCGTTGGTTTCGGCATTTTTTACCATGCTCCTAAACTTATAAATGGTAAATGGTTTTGCGTTTCTCCCAATTCGTTGGTGACTGTAGATTATTGGTCCGGGTGATGATAATTTAACTCCGATAGAAATGATTAAATAAATGGGCGATAATATAATTATTGCAATTGTACTGCCTACAATATCAATTAGCCTTTTTGTGTGAACTTGCCATACAGGCATTATATTACGATGAATCTGGAGTAATGGAGTACCCATAATAGAGTTCATCCTTACTTTGCCAATTAAAATATCATACATATCCGGTATTACTTTTATATCTACATTAAGGTCATAAAGTTGTGTTAAAATCTTTTTTATTTTTGAATGTTCGCGAGATTCTACAGCTATTACAATTTCTTCTATATTATAGGCATTTACAATATTTTTAATATCATTAATATTACCAAGGTGTTCAATATATTGATTTAATAGATATGTTTCTTTATCGTCAACACTAACAAATCCAACAAATTTAAGACCTGTAGAGTATTTCTGATTTTCAATTTCGTTAAATAGTTTTACAGCTTTTTTGTTAGAGCCTATTATTAAAGTATTGAAACTAAGCTTTCTATTATGTATTCGATTGTTTGTAATGGTTGTGATAAAAAGTCTTGGGATATATGTAAATCCAAATTGCAAAACAAAGAGAGTAATAAAAGTGCTATAATAGTTTTTATAATTACTTACCCAATCATCGAGAAGCAAAGCAAAAAACAAGATTAAAACACCTATTAATGTAACAAAAAATGTTTGTCCAAGCTCCTGCAATCGACTTTTTCTTAAAGGTAGGCGATAATATCCGCTTAAAAAATGCAGTAATATCCAAAAGAATGGTATGATGCTAATTCCCCAATAGAAGGTTTCATTAAACTCCACAGGTATAGAATATCCAAATTTTTGCGGTTCTATGTGAGTTTTTCTAAAAACATAAAATAGTACATACGATAAACCTCCTGCAATAAAATCGAAGAATATATATCTAGCTCTTTGGACCTGTTTATTCATTAATAATGTATTAATTTAAAATTATCAATATAAACTGCTGTTTCGCTTGTAGCGTTTTCAGGATGCATACAAGTAAAAAACAATCTAAAATCGTATGTATTTATAGAATTAACAACAGCACCTGTTAATTCCACATATATTGTTTTCCATTCCTCTGTTTTGAATAGGGTAATAATTGGAAGTCGTTCTTCGTAAATAGAACCACCTGAGTATTTTCGGGCAAATAGCCCAAACTGAAAATCTTGATTGCTTTTAAAACTAATTTCGGCGAATATTCGTGATGATTGAGGCAACACATATAGTTCTGAACTTTTACATTCGAATGCAGAATTTTGGTCGTTTAAGAAAAATGCCATGGAAGTACCTTCTTGGGCATTTGTATCAGAGATTAATTGTATTGTAGTGTCGCTTTCTTCCGAAATTTCAAAACTAATACCCAAATCCTCAAAGTCCTCAATTAAAGCAAAATTCATATCATGGTATTCAAATTCGGGTTCAATTATTATATCTCCATTGGGTTCTAGCAGCTTTTCTATTGTGTAGTTTTTAACAAATGGATATACTACCCGTGTTGATTGAGAGCCATTATTTTTTATACCTGCTTGAATTGTAATTTCACAATTGCCTTGATGTAATACAGGCACAGTAAAAGGTACTTCAAAGGTTCCGATTAATTTATTGTCAACATATAACCAACAATCAGAAAATCCGTGTTGAGCAGAACCTTGAGTGTTAATATTTGTATTAAGTTTAAGAGTGTCCACAGTAATATAAGCGGGAATATCTTCTGGAGGGTTGATAATATCACATGATGGTAAAATAAAACTTAAAATAATAATAGTTCTTAAAAATATAAAAGGTATATATTTCATTAAATAGTTTCCTTTCCCACTAAATCACTTTTAAATTTTTATAATTAACGATTAGTATTTTGTAATATTGTTGACAGAAATAAAAAAAAGCTAATTAAGAATTATGCATGGGCATGAACTTTTAATTTTTCTTGAATTACCATGGCTACTTGATATGTTCGCATCATAGATTCAATATTAACATCAGGTGTTTTGTCTTGTAAAATTGCATTAGCAAATGCATTAAACGCATTGTCTGAACTTGTTGAATTATTGATAGGAATAGGGTCGCATATTAAATTCCCTTTTACAGAATGGAATAATCCATAATGATCGTTTTTCTTTTTCTTTTTTACTATAGATGCTTTGTTGTTAAGTATATCGGCATACAAATAATGATTTTGATTAAAAAAGAATATCTCATTTTTTTCGCTTGTAGAAATTCTTCCTGCATTAAATTGTGCTACACAACGATTATTAAATTCAACACGTGCATTTATAAAATCAGGCGAACTGTGGTCGATACTTACTGATGTCGCTTCAATATTACGAATATCCGACTTTACTAAACTTAAAACTAAGTCGAGATCGTGTAGCAAAATATCTGTTAAAACTGATACATTTGTGTTATCGTTGGCAAGATTTATATAATGATTAGATACTATTAGCTTAGGATATTTGATAAATGGCTTTGTTGCAAGAAAAGCTTGATGATATCTTTTATCAAAACCTGCCTGTACTTTTACATTTGCTTCATCTATTATGCTTACTAGACTTGTAGCTTCTCGTGTACTATAGTGTTGGTTTGGTTGAAATAGTACATGTTTAGATTGGCGAACATAATCTTTAATTTGAGAAAGCCCCGACATTGGGTTAAGTGCTATTACAGCATCTACATGACCAAGCAATTGTTCGGGTACCATAAATCGTTCTAAATCACTGGTTATGTTTTGATGAGAGTTAGAATCACAAAAACCGACTAGCTTAATTGCAGAAATACTACGTAAATCTTTTATTATTTTTTCGCATTGTTGTTGATCTCCTAAAATTCCGGTTCTAATCATTTTAATGATTTTTGGTTTTCGGCTAAATTAAGACTACTAAAAACGTGATACCAGAGTACTTAATTAAAAATATTAACTCCCTTATGTTAATTTAAGAAAAACAGGGATATTTGCAGGTTTAAAAATTGTCAGAAATTATCGTTTGGTTTCGGTTTGGTCCTACCGATACAATTTTAATGGGGACTCCGGTTTCTTCTTCAATAAATTTAATATATTGTAATAGCTCTACGGGTAATTCACTAAACTTTGAAAATTTAGAAGTATCAGTATTCCAAGCTTTAAATTCAACATATTCAGGCTCAATATTTTGCGAAAGTTCGTAAGGCATTTCAGTATGCCTTTTTCCATCAATTATATATGCGGTAGCAACTTTAATTTTTTGAAAACTATCTAATACATCAGTTTTCATCATATACAATTCGCTTACACCATTAATCATGATTGAGTATTTAAGGGCAACTAAATCTAACCATCCGCAGCGTCTCGGTCGTCCGGTTGTAGAACCAAATTCATTGCCTTCAGTTCTAAGGTTTTCTCCATCTGCATCGAATAGTTCTGTAGGGAAAGGTCCACTTCCTACTCGTGTACAATATGCCTTAAATATGCCTAAAATATTACCTGTTTTATTTGGAGCAATTCCTAAGCCGGTACATACTCCGGCACTTATAGTATTCGAGGAGGTAACAAATGGATAGCTACCGTAATCTATATCGAGTAAGGAACCTTGTGCTCCTTCTGCAAGTATTTTTTTGTTGTTGGTAATAGCATGATTAATAAACCATTCTCCATCAACAATTTTCATCATTCTTATTTTATCTATTGCATTCAACCAATCTTGTATCGAAGACTCTAAATCATATTCAAATTCTAAAAAATCTAGTTGTTGTTTATGACTTTTGATGATGATATTAAACTTTTTTATAAAATCATTTGATAAAATATCACCCACTCTTAAACCTTTGCGAGCTACTTTGTCGGTGTAGCATGGCCCTATTCCTTTAAGTGTTGAACCTATTTTATTTTTCCCTAATTTATTTTCGTTAGCTGCATCAAGCAACCTGTGTGTTGGTAATATTAAATGAGCTTTTTTACTTATTAGCAAGGTTTTAAAGATATCTGTTCCTATAGCTTTTGCTTTTTCAATTTCACTAATTAGGATTATTGGATCAATGACAACTCCGTTTCCGATTAAATTCTCGGTATTGTCATGAAAAATCCCTGAGGGTATTGTGTGCAAAACGTGTTTAATGTTATTAAACTCAAGAGTATGCCCCGCATTTGGACCTCCTTGAAACCTTGCTATTACATTGTAATTTGGTGTTAGGAAATCAACAATTTTGCCTTTTCCTTCGTCTCCCCATTGTAATCCTAATAAAACATCTACTTTCATATTATCATATATTTACCGTTTCAAAGATAGTTAATTTGAAACTTTTTATTGATATTTTAGTTATGGCTTTTATTGTAAATATTAACACAAATACAAAAATAATGAGATGAAAATTTGTAGCCTATTGAATTACCATGAAAACCAAACTTGTTAATTATTTTGATGTTTTCTGGTTTTTTTTCTTACATTCTTCACACAATCCATAAATGTAAAGTGAATGATGAGAAGTAGTAAAATTATAAATTTTTGAAACAGTATTTTTAATCTCTTGAATTCTATGATCACAAAATTCATAAACTTTACCGCACTGATTACATACTAGGTGGTCGTGTTGTACACAAGAGTAGGCTTTTTCGTACCAACTAATATTTTTCCCAAATTGATGTTTAGTAACTAATTGAGCATCAAGAAGTAAGTCTATTGTATTGTATAATGTTGCTCTACTTACACGATAATTCTTGTTTTTCATAAAAATATAAAGACTTTCAATGTCGAAATGTCCGTCTCTACTGTATATTTCTTCTAATATGGCAAATCTTTCCGGAGTTTTTCTATGACCTTTACGTTCAAGGTACTCTGTAAATACTTGTCTTACAGGAATATGTGTGTTCGGTCTTGATTCCATTATTTTATAATTAAATTTTAGACTAAATTAAAATAAAAATTTTTCTTATCCAAAGATTTATCAAGTCTTACTAAATTGTGAGTAATGTTTGAGCGTGAAAGGGTATAGATATTAGTTAGTTTGTCTCGTAATAATGAAAAATAGGTTTTAAGTTTTGGAATGATTTTCTGCTTGTTCCTATTGTGATCGGAATCGCAAAAATATATGCCAAAACCCTTGCTTTATCTGAATGTTGTGTTCTGTTTTGAATCATCGTGATTAATGAATAAAATTTATTAACTAAATCTATATTTATTGTCTTATATATTAATATTTTATGTACTTTTGATTAATATATACATCAAAAACAATGAACCCGTACCGCAAAATTGTGGTTCTATCATGTTTTAGTAAAGCTTTTACTAAACTAATTCTATTTTTCATTCAACATAATTTTTTAAGCTATCCCAATAGAAACTTTAAAAGTGCGGAGTCAGCACTATAATCACTGACAAAAGCATTATGAAAAATTTTACCTTAATTCTTGTTGTTTTAATTGTGTTTTCAATTGAAGCAAATTCACAAATTCCCAATAGTGGGTTCGAAGTATGGGAAGATTATTTTGATAACGGATACGGCTGTAACCCGCCTTTTAATACTTATTTAAAGCCTGATCTTTGGGTTGGATCTCTACCATACAGTTGTGAAACATACTCATTTTCACTTGAGAGAAATAACGAAAGCTATCCATTAGGAACAGGAATGTATTCGCTAAAAATTCAAGCTGATATCCCAAATGGTGTTAGAGGTGTAGCAATTAGTTCAGATGCACCTGACCCAATGACCAATTGGATACCTCAACCTTCATTTGAAATGGGGTATCGACCTGAATCATTATTTTTGTATTATAAATGCTTTCCTCATGAAGGTGATTCAATTATCGCAAATATATATCTCTATAAAGATGGAGTTGTTATAGGTAATCCATATTGGTTAACAACCCAAACAGTACCTGAATGGACACCCTTGGAAATACCTATGACATATTATAATACTGAAATACCTGATTCTGCTACTATTCTTTTTGTTACTGGTGCATACATTCAACACTCTGAGTCAATTTTATATGTAGATAATTTAAGTTTTTCAGGATTTGTTTCTGCAAATTCTGAAAAATTGTTGGATAAAAATATCAATATTTATCCAAATCCGGCAAACGAGTTTTTTACTATTGAAATTGATGAAAGTGTTTACAACAATCAAACATTGTATATATTTAATATTGTTGGAGAATTAGTTAAGATTGAGCAAATTCAAAGTATCAAGCACAACATAAATATTGAGGATTTGCACGCTGGAATTTATATAGTTGAAATTGATAATGTTGAATGTAGTAGTAAACAGAAATTAATTATTAAAAGGTAATTATTATAGGAGTTGAGTACTGGTTTTGGCATGATTTTTTGCTTATTCCGATTGTGATCGGAATCGCAAAAATACATGCCAAAACCTGAGCGGTTTGCTTTATATTACTAAGCCCGAAAGTTTCAATATCTATCGTAGCCTATCTTGTGGATTGGAAATAAATATTATGACCAATAAGATCTTTTCCCTTTATGTAAAAAACAGCTATAGATATATGTTTTTATAAATTCCCAACAAATTGATAGTTTCGTCTTGCAGTTTGTTTTTAACAAAACTTTTCACATCTTCATCCACAAGTTCTCCTATGCCATTTAACAAACTTGTCTTTTTTATATTTTTGATAGTATAAATTGAATATTCAATGTATTCGGATACATCCATATTGGTTCTTTGCTTAATTATTTCATGATTGATTTTAATATTATCCTTAAGGAAATAATAAATATCAAAAACATCTCTTCCGGCTATGGATTTACGATCAGTAAGTGCACACAATTTATGAGTAAACATATCTTCTACATGCATTACTTTTATCATAATTCCAAGGTAGTTTAGATTCTGGTATCTATCCTTGTATTCTCGATTAGATATCTCCAGTTTTAGATTACGATTATGTGCACCATAGTTAAGTACAAGCAATAAACCATAATATTTTTGAGCTTCATCTTTGATTTGGCCATAAGAAGATAAAATATTCCTTAATTTTTGAAAAACAAGATCGGATTCTGTCTTATCCAGCAAATTGAAATCTAAATCTACCGAAAAACGCGGAAGATTATAAAACAACATGTGAGCAGTCCCTCCCTTAAAACCAAGAACAGAACTCAAAAGGGGGTCAGAATATATATCTTTAAGTATTCTTACCAAATAGTATTTATGTGAACTAATATCAAACATATTAAAAAATTTCGTAAAACAATTTTTCTAATGCTTTCGACTTGTATATAGCAAGCATCTTTTTCATCAAATCCACATCTAATACCGAATCATTATCAAAATTACCCGATTTATTAAGGTATAAACTGTCAAGTACAGCACGCTCTGCAGTAGCAATATTTACCCCGTTTTCTTGTTTGATGATTCCGAGAGTATTTAATAAAACACCATGCTTTATTTTTCTATACTTCAAATTTGAAAAGTCAATATTAATAATTCTACTCAGGTAGCTTACTGCAGTAATTTCGGTATTATACTGAAAAACAATTCCTTCTTTCTGTAATACGTAGTCTAAGGATAAATATGAAGGTGTGTATAGTTTGCATGCAAATTCTTCGATACAGAAATTATGCTTTGCATAAAAACCTTTTCTAATATTTAATAATAAGTTGGTTTTTACATAATAGTTCAGTTGACTTTTAAGATTTTTCGTTTCTTTAAAATCTCCAATCAAAGCAATTTCATTAATTGAAAAAACAGTTTGTTTGCTTTGCAAAAGTTTATATATTAATCGTTCACTCATAATTTATGAACTATAAGTAATAATTTATATTACTAACAGTTCACAAAAGTACTCATTTTGTTGTAATTATGCAAATAGAAAAGAATAAATTATTAAATCTAATCACCATTCCCGAAAGTTTCAATATCTATCGTAGCCTATCTTGTGGATTGGAAATACTAAATATACTTTCAACTTTTTACTGTTCCCGTCTATAACTCAAGCAAATCTTTATGTACAGTAAAAGTAAGTATCTTTAGCTTGATATAATCTTCGTGAAAAAAGTAATACCCAAATTCAGCTGCCTCAGGATTATTATTTCTCGATCCGCTACTGGAGTCTTTTACTAAATACCACATATCGCCTTTATGTTTTTTATATCCAACAATATGCATAATATGATCGTCGGTAGTTGATTTATTACTAAATCTGAATTGACGTGCATAGTCGTTTATATATTCAGATGGGATGTCGTAGTCGGGAATTGCTGCAGCCTGAGTGTTACGGACAAATCCGGATTCCGAAACATCACCACCTATGGCAAGGCTATAACCGTTTTGTAAAGCTTTATTCAATAAATTCATAAACTCATCTAGCTTAACATTGTAATAAGTATCGCTATTCCACCAATTATCCGGTACAGGATAAGTAGCATTTTCTCCTTCAGGCTCTTGCATAATGGAAAGAATGTCGATATAATTTTCGGTGTTTATTTTTAAATAGTCGCTAAGCCATGTTTTGGGAGTATATTCTTTTCCTTCGTATTTAAAACTACTTGGTGGTTCGCCTAAATAATGGTTTAAAATGCTTTTTATTGTTGCAACTACGAGTTCTTCGTTCCATGCGTTAGAGTTTTTTACTGACTTTAAGTAATTCATCATTTCATTAAACATTGCATCATGCGAATGATATTTTCGTCCATGCAATAAACCTGTGTATTCGGTTTCGGGAACAGCTCCATACATATCAAACATTCTTGTTACTGCATTGGCTTGCGAACCTTGCGAAAATTCTGAGTTGCCTCTAGTCCGTACATATTGTTTTGCTTTTTCAACATATTCCCAATAAACTGTATGTATCTCCGAAATCCGGACTTCTTTGTTATAAAGTCTATAAGCTTCAGATTCAAAGAAAGAGGTACCTCCGTAACACCAACAAGTTCCCGCATTTCCTTGGGAGTGGGAGGGAGAATGCCAAATAATTGTATAATCTGATAATTTTGATGGAAAACTCAAATCGGAATGGTCCATAAAGAAGTGCTTTTCTTTCTTTATGGGTTTAAGGTTTTCGTTTATTGCATTTACATCTTTTAGAATGGAATTTTGATAAAAGCCGGGCTCATATTCAACGAATTTGCCTTTATCTTTGTTTTGTGCAAACAAAGTTAGTGTGCTAAAAAATAGCACTGTAATTATTGTTAATGCTTTCATTTTAATGATTTTATATTTCCTTGAAATCTGTTTCTACCTTATCGTCAAAATTAAGATTTTGTACCTTCCACTTGTCATTGGCTTTATATAGCACTATTATAATCTTTACCGGTTGACGGTCGTATTTTAAGCTGTACGTATATCGGAGATAAGATTCACCGGCTTCTTCAATTTTAATTAATTCGTGTCCGTAATAATTTCCGAGTAGTTTTCTGGACATTTCGAGTCGGTCTTTTACACTTTGCACTCCTTCTTGGTTACCATCAATTAATTCGTTAGTCGAAAACAAATAATCAATTGCTGCATTCATGTCATTTTTAAAAGTATCGAAAAATGGATCCAGAATGTCTTCGGGATTATTTTGTGCATGTGTTTGTGTTGCAAAAGCAATACCGACAAATATTAAAATACCATAGATAATTTTCATAATTCAAAATTTATAAGATTACAAATATAAGTGTTGAATATCATTTTAGCAAAAAGGGTTCCATAATCTGAATTGATTTGTGGAATATGCAAAATGTTCCGGTGCTCTGCACCTAATGTCCTATATGTTATTTGGAATTATAAATATTTCATAGCTCTGCTGCTTATTGGTGTAATGTTTTGTCATATTTGGAAAATATATTAGCTCCAGTTTGAGGTGCAGCG
>JAQVOJ010000020.1:0-15376 GCA_028702675.1 Bacteroidales bacterium | reverse complement strand
TTGGTGTAATGTTTTGTCATATTTGGAAAATATATTAGCTCCAGTTTGAGGTGCAGCGTACCAAAACATATATAAGTAAGGTAACAGTTAATAATCTCAAGGTGCAGCGCACCGAGACATGGATAAGTAAAAATCAGCGAATTGACAAAAGGTACAGCGTACCGAAACATAAAGCAATGAACACACTGTTAGCGATTTCAACCATTACAGTAATTGCAATAAGCTATAGCAAGTTTTGAAGTCAGCCGTAAAGAAAATCAAAGCCGGCATAAGTGGTGAAAAAAATGCCGATTGATTTCGGCATTCTTTTATTTATTAAATCGAAAGATTAATTTGTTTTTCTTCGATAATTTTTCTCATATTAATTAATGCATATCTCATTCTCCCCAGTGCAGTATTAATACTAACATCGGTTTGGTCAGCAATTTCTTTAAAACTAAAACCGCCATAATGTCTTAATAGCACAACCTGCTTTTGATCATCAGGAAGCTCTTCAATCAAATTACGGACATCTTCAGTTATTTGATCGAGTACTAGACTTTCTTCGATGTTTTTATCAGAGAATTTTTCTGAATTGAAGATATCTATTTCGCTATCGTCGTTAGACCATGTGTTCTGATTTTTTTCTTTTCTGAAATAATCAATACATAAATTATGAGAAATACGTATTACCCACGATAAAAATCTTCCTTCGTCTTTGTACTTGCCTGCTTTCAGTGAATTTATTACCTTAATAAATGTGTCTTGAAATAAATCATCAGCAATATGCGGATTTTTTACCGACAACATTAGGTAGGTATAAACTTTATTTTTATGACGGGTGATGAGGGACTCCATGCTTCTCGTATCACCTTTAACAAACCTACTCACAAGCTCTTGATCACTCAACTTGTTATAATTCATACTTTCAGGTATTGGTTAAAAGCGTAGATATGTCCTTATAATTTTCCCTCCTATTTTTTTTCTTATTATTCTTAATTAAACGAAATAATAAAATTTTTGTTCCACAAATATAGTAAAAATTTTAAAAAATACATTTCATTTGCAAGAAATTTTACAAAAATCATGCCTGATAATTCAAATAATATAGTTTTAAGAGGAGTAAGAGTTCATAATTTAAAAAGTGTAAATTTAGATTTACCACAAAACAAATTAATTGTAATTACGGGTTTATCTGGTTCAGGCAAATCATCTCTGGCTTTTGATACTCTTTTTGCTGAAGGGCAAAGGAGATATGTTGAAAGTTTATCGTCTTATGCTCGTCAGTTTTTGGGTAGAATGGATAAGCCTGATGTGGATTTAATTGAAGGAATAGCTCCGGCAATCGCAATAAAACAACAAACAAACACTCGAAATCCTCGCTCAACAGTTGGAACCAGTACAGAAATATACGACTATCTTAAGCTTTTATATGCACGTATTGGTAAAACATATAGCCCTATATCGGGTAATGAAGTAAAGCGGCATGAAGTAAAAGATGTTTTAAGCTTTTTTTCTAAGCTTGTTGATGGAACAAAGGTTTTATTATGTTTTGATTATTATGTAAAAGACAATCCTTTGCCCGAACAAATTGAATTATTAAGTCAACAAGGTTTTGGGCGTTTGTTTTATAAAGATACTGTTATAAGGTTCGAAGATTTTATTGTAGAAAAAATTGAAAAACCGGATAAGCTACGAATAGTATTTGATAGGTTAAAGGTAAGAAATGATGATCAATTATTGAATAGACTTGCCGATTCTGTTGAGTCAGTTTTTTTTGAAGGGAGAGGTGAGTGTGTGTTTTTATATTACGATGAAAGTGAAAATAGTTTTAAAGAGAAAATCTTTACTAATCGTTACGAGGCTGATGGTTTGAGTTTTGAAACTCCAATTGAGCATCTATTTAGTTTTAATAACCCGGTGGGAGCTTGTAGAACTTGTGAAGGTTTTGGTCAGACTCTTGGAATAGATACTGATTTGGTAATCCCAAATAAAAATCTTTCGATTTACGAAGAGGCTATCGTTTGCTGGAAAGGCGAAAAGATGCAGGAATGGAAAGAAAAATTAATAATGGCGGCTGATAAGTTTGATTTTCCTATCCACAAGCCATATTACAAACTTACTGATGAACAAAAAGATTTGTTGTGGACAGGTAACGAATATTTTTGGGGATTAAATGAGTTTTTTTCATACTTAGAAGAGAATAAATATAAAATTCAATACAGAGTAATGCTTTCGAGGTATAGAGGAAAAACAATTTGCCCCGATTGTAAAGGAAAACGTTTGCGTAAGGAAGCGTACTATGTAAAAATTGACGGAAAGAATATTGGGGACTTGGTAGATATGCCTATTGTTAAGCTTAGAGATTATTTTAGGAACATTAATTTGGATAAACACAGTAAAGAGCTTTCAAAACGTATTTTAAATGAGATTAATAATCGCTTATCTTATTTGTGTGATGTTGGTTTAGAATACTTGACACTAAATAGAACTGCTTCCAGTTTGTCAGGAGGTGAATCGCAGAGAATAAATTTGGCAAGTTCGTTAGGTTCAAGTTTAGTTGGCTCTATGTATATTCTTGACGAACCTAGTATTGGCTTACATCCTCGTGATACTAATCGTTTGGTAAAAGTTTTGAAACAGCTAAGAGATGAGAATAATACCGTAATTGTTGTTGAGCACGAAGAAGAAATTATTAGAGCTGCTGACTATATTGTTGATATAGGCCCGGGTGCAGGTATGTATGGTGGAGAGATTATGTTTTCAGGTAATCTCAATAGCTTGTTGGAACTTGAAGGAAACCTTACTGCTGACTATTTGTCGGGTCGTAAAAAGCTTAATAGAAATAAGATATTAAATAAGTGGAATTCGTATGTAAGAATTGAGGGGGCTAGGCAGCATAATTTAAAGAATATTGATGTAAATTTCCCTCTTGGGATTATTACTGCTATTACGGGTGTGAGTGGAAGTGGGAAAACAACTCTAATAAAAAATGTTTTGTATCCGGCTATAAAGAAACGACTTGGTGTATATGGCGAAAGGTCTGGTGAGTACAACAGGCTTACAGGTGATGTTAATATGGTAAATGATATTGTATATGTAGATCAGAATCCAATTGGAAAATCATCGAGGTCCAATCCTGCCACATATATCAAAGCTTGGGACGAAATAAGAAAATTGTTTGCATCGCAAAAACTTGCTGCTACTTATGGTTTTAAGCCTTCACATTTTTCATTTAATATTGATGGGGGAAGATGTGAAGAATGCCTAGGTGAAGGAGAAATAAAAGTTGAAATGCAGTTTATGGCAGATGTATATTTAAAATGTGAAACTTGCAATGGCAGAAGATTTAAAGATGATGTCTTGGATGTCAAGTATCATGGTAAAAATGTTTACGATTTCCTTGAAATGACAGTAGAGGAGGCAATACAGTTTTTGTCTGATAAAAGCGGAAAAACAGAACAAAATATACTTAAGTTGCTAAAACATTATCAGGATGTAGGACTTTCGTATTTAAAGCTCGGACAGTCTTCGAGTACTCTGAGTGGAGGAGAAAGTCAGAGAGTTAAATTGGCGAGCTTTTTAAGTTCCGAGAAAGCTGAACCAACAATTTTTGTTTTCGATGAGCCTACAACAGGTTTGCATTTTGATGATATTAAAAATTTGCTTAAAGCATTCGAAAAACTTCAACAAAAAAATCATACGCTTATTATTATTGAGCATAATGCCGAAATTATTAAAAACGCAGATTGGATTATAGATTTAGGACCAGAAGGTGGAGACAAAGGTGGTTATATAGTTTTTGAGGGTACAATTGATGATTTAGTTAATTGCAAGAATTCTTATACCGGAAAATATCTGAAAAATAAGATTTAGCCTATTATTGTTTCGGAATTAGTAGGGAACTGTCGCCATAGCTTAAAAATCTATAATCATTATGTAGTGCATAATCATAAACTTGCTTCCAGTCTTGCCCGATAAAGGCTGCCACCAATAGAAGTAAGGTGCTTTGCGGTTGATGAAAATTTGTTATTAGTCTGTTTACGAACTTAAATTTGAACCCAGGTACAATAATAATTTCTGTAGATGCATTAATCATTTGTAAATTCTCCTTGTCAATGTATTCTAATATTATGTTTAATGCTTCAATTGCCGGAATGTCTATCTTTTTTTCGTATGCTTCCCACTGTTTAATATGAAAATTAAAATCTCTATTATAAATACGGTTGGCAATATAATACAAGCTTTCTAATGTCCTCATTGTAGTAGTGCCGGTAGCAGTTATTTTCCCATAATTATTTTTAATCATATAAAGTGCATTTTTGCTAATGGAAAAATGCTCATTATGCATTATATGTTTACCAATTGTGTCTGCTTTTACGGGTTTAAATGTTGCTGCACTTACGTGTAAAGTAACAGGTGCAATGCTTATGTCCTTATTTTTTAAAGACTCGAATACATTTTCTGTAAAATGTAATCCTGCTGTTGGCGCAGCTACAGAGCCTTTAATATCAGCAAATAAGGTTTGATATCTTTGTTTGTCAATTTGTTCAGAGTTTCGTTTTAAATAAGGAGGAATAGGAATATTTCCGTTATATTCTAAAATATCTCCAAAAGTATCATTAGAATTCCAAAAAAATCTGATAAAAACATCTTGCTCCATTCGTGATATTAACTCAGCGGTTAATGTAATTGTCCGATTATTAATTAAAATTTCTTTACTTAAAACTTTACCTTTCCATTTTTTTAAATTTCCAACAATGCATTTCCATTCGCATGTTTTGCTCGAAGAAAAAATTAAATCGTAAGATTTTGGATTTACAGGTTCTAAACAAAATACTTCAATATTTGCTCCACTCTGTTTCTTAAAAAACAGTCTTGCATAAACAACTTTAGTATTATTATAACATAATAAACTGTTTTTTAGAAGATGTTTCCCGACATTATTAAAACTATCGGTAAATATATTACCTTTATTATAAATTAATAATTTACTCTTATCCCTTTGGCTTAAAGGATATCGAGCAATTTTGTCGTCAGGTAAATTGTAATTAAACGAATCTATTCCAATTTCTTTAGCTTGCTTCATTTATTTTTATGAAATTTGCGTAAAAATAATAAAATTCAAAACCTTTTGTTATTATCATAATAACATGGTTTTGCAATCATAAAAATACTCATTATGAATAATTCAAAATTTTACATTGGAGATCAAATTCGTTTTTTAAACGAAACAGGTGGTGGAGTGGTAATTGATATTTTAAAAAAGGACTTGTACCTTATTCGTTCCGATGATGGTTTTGAATATCCTGTACCTGAAAAAGAACTGGTATTAATCAAACGTAAAGAAAGCGTATCTACTAAGTTTGAACCTAAAGAATTATTTCAACAGCCAAAAGATGAAAAGCTTGAGGCAGAGGGCATTAAAGCCAGTATAGAACTTAAAGAAGATGATTCTGCAAATATAAGTTTAGCTTGGATACCATCTGAGGGACAAGAGTTTTTTGATGGTAAGTTAGATTTGTTTCTTGTTAACGACTCAAACTATTTTATTCTCTATCATATCTTAAAGCATGATGATTATGGTTTAAGTATGCTTGACGCTGGAAATCTTGAGCCAAATTTAAAAATTGAGATATCGCATTTTACTCGTGAAGATTTAAATTCATTAAAAAGTATTCAAGTGCAAATTATTTTACACGGACATAAGAAAAACATTTCTTGTCCACTAATTGATAAGAAATTTAGCCTAAAACCTGTTAAGTTTTTTAATCAAGGAAACTACACCGAAAATGATTTTTTTGATGTGGCAGCTTATTTTTTAACAATTATGGATGGTCATAAAAATACGCAGTTTGATAATGATGTAAATATTGAAGAAGTGATCGCAGAAAAAGAAAAAGATGAGGAGATTGATAAATCTTCAAAGTACAAAGCTCGTCCCAAACCAGAGACTATCGAAGTTGATTTGCATATTAATGTATTAAAAGAAAATATTGTGGGCATGACAAATTCCGAAATACTTGAATTTCAGATGCTACATTTTCATAACAAACTTACTGAAGCAATACAAAATAAAATTTCAAAAATTGTTTTTATTCATGGTATCGGAAACGGAACTTTGCGTGATACTCTTCGAGAGTCACTAGATAAACAGTATAAGCTTAAGTATCAAGACGCATCGTTTCGAGAATATGGTTTTGGTGCTACACTTGTTTATGTTCGATAAAGCTTTATGAACAAAAAATCTTCTTTGTGTTATAGATGATTTTTATCTTTCTATAAATAAATCTAATAGATATTTGGGTTTTATAGAATTTATTTATAATTTCAGCAATATATTTTTATCGAATTTAGTGTTTGTCCTAATTCATAAGTGAAACACAAGTTTTTAATGATATGAAAAGATTTATTATTTCACCAAAGTTAAATCTCAGTTTATATACTTTATTATTAATAATAACACCATTTTTACTTTTGCAGAACTATATGCAAAGTGCAATTGGATTAATTGGTAGTTCAGGGTTTAATGTCGGCACTGTTTTAATGCCTTATACGGTTATATTGGTATTATCAGTTGCAATTACGGCTATCATTATTGCATGGAAATATATTAGCTTGAAAAGGATTTTCGGAATTTTCATTTTTGTAGTAATGCTATTTGTTGGGCAACATGCAAGCGATTTTTATTTTAATCATAATTTTTATGATTTGCAGTATAATTGGCATTTTATTGCTTATAGTATTTTTGCATTGCTGGCATTCAGATATTTCCATTCGAAAAATTTGCCTCCAGCAAAAATTATATTGAATTCTTTTTTACTAGCACTATGCATCTCATCATTTGATGAAATTATTCAAGTTTTTATCTCCCAAAGAGTTTGATATATCAGACATTTCCAAAGATGTTTGGGGCGTTTTAATGGGAATAGTATTAATTCAGATTACTGTATTAGATGCAGTTGCTTTTACTGAGTTTAAAATTAGATATCCAAAGATAAAAGATTATTTTAAAAATCCTTTTACAGTATTGTTTCACTTAATAGTCTTTACATATATCTTTCTGTGGATTTCAGCATTATTAACAAATAAAATATTTTGGGGCGAAGTTGTGTTTTTTACAATACTAATTTATCTTATAATATTTTTTGTGATTCATATTGCTAAAACAAAACTCGTAAGATGGACTTTAAGAGGTTTGATAGTTTTATTACTTAGTTTTATTGCTTTTGCTGTACTTAAAAAGGAAAAACATGTATCAGTTTTAGGAAATAGTTTAATAGTTTATAACGGAATCCCTATTTATTATTTCGACTTACTTATATATAATGATGGCAGATTTAGATTAGTAGATAAAAAGGATTTTTTTAATCAAAGGGATAAGCTTAAAATCAACAGTTTTGACACAGATATTGTGATTTTTGGTACAGGTATGAAGGGAGAAGGAGGAAAGGGATTTAACGACCAGCTAATTACTGAAATGCGATATAGTGATGAAAGAAAAGATATATATCAAATAATAAAGCTTAATAATAAAGAAGCTGCACAACTTTTTAACAAGCTATCAAAAGAAGATAAAAAGGTTCATTTTATTATTTATAATAATTAGTTGCAATGAAGTTATCAAATAAAACAAGAACAAATAAGAGTTCAGATACTGCATACCAAAAATTAGACAAAATTACTTTTTATGTAATAGTTTCTGTTTGGGCTATAGTCTTGTCTTTTGCTATTGTCTCAATAATACAGCCTAAATGGTTACAAAATGTTTCTAATCCAGGAAGGACGGTTGAAGCTCAAACAATGATTGAAATGGGCAATACCGATTTGTATAGTGGAAATGTGGTTAGTGCTATTAATAATTATCTTTTAGCTATTGAAATTGACCCTGCAAACTTAAATGCAAATGGTAATTTAGGTGTAGCCTATGTAGAAATTGGAGATTATGCTAAGGCAGAGGAGCAATTTGCTAAGTTTTTCGAGCTGGATGGTGCCGAAAATCGAAGATTTATGTATTACAGTAATTATGGCGATTTATATGAGAAGATAGGAGACTCCGAAAAAGCTTTTGAAATGTATAGTAAAGCAGTAAATCAGCATCCAAGTCCTGTTTACGAGCTCCGCAAAGCAGGGTATTATGCTCTGTTAACAGATAGAGATAGTGCAGCATATCTTTATCTTACACGTGCAATGAGAGAGGCTCAAGAGTTCTCGTCTCTTTATAAAGAAGCTGCTTATGCTTCTTATCTTGATGCTACTGCAATGAATGATACAGAAGATATTGAAATCCTTAATGTATTGATGTCTAATGTTAATAGTAAAGAGCTTGAAAACAAATATTGTTCAAGTATTTTTCATGAAAACAACAGGTTTGGAGCTAAGTTAGGATACTCTAATTATTATCTTGGTTTGTATTTTAAAAAGCAAGGAGATTTTAATACTGCCAACGAGTATTTTGATAGGGCTATTTATTGTTTCCCTGCGTTAAGGCAAAAAGTTGAGCAAGCTCGAAAGATAAATTAGTCTATAAGTAATTTATCTAAGCTTATTGAAGAAAATTATAATTATTATTGAATAAAAATTTAATTTTGTGCTTTCTGCCACCTTAGCTCAGGGGTAGAGCAGCTGTTTCGTAAACAGCAGGTCGTGGGTTCAAATCCCATGGGTGGCTCATTAAAAAAAGCTGTCTTGATTTAGACAGCTTTTTTTTAAAATGAATTAGTTTTTATTTTATTATTTCAACAAGTTCAGTAACAGTTTGCAGGTTTCCTTTTTTGTTGTAAGACTCTGAACGGATTGTACCTGTGCCTTCCTTAATCCAATCAATTGAGTGAACTTGTACGGTAATAAATCCCATTTTATTGCTTATGTCTTGTTCAACTTTATAACACTTAAATTTTCCTGCAGGAGTACTAATTTCTTCGTGAGCTGTAACTTCTCTGTTCGTTATGTTTGTTGTGTTTGTTATTACAATAGGTCCACCAACAAATTCTACTGTAACGCTACCATCAGCAAGTTTTTTCCCTACACTTAAGTCAGATGGAATTGTAATTTCATCAAAAGAAATATTAATGCTAATATCCTCATTTTCTTCTTGTTCTTCCATTTGAGTAGGGTCTAAATATTGCTCCATATCTACAACGAAATTCCCGTCTTTACACATAAAAATCATTGTGTCGCGATAAGTTTCTTCCTCTTTATTCTTAGAGTCGAAAGATTGCGATAAGATTGTATAAGTAATTGTACCATCTTCATTTTGAATGTCTAACACAGTACGCATATTGTAACTGTCTATCTTACCTTTTGCGTTTGCATTACTGTATTTAAGACTAGTGCCGATTTCTTCGGGTACAAATGCTACACAGTTTTGTGCAGATAAACTCATACCAAACAAGGCTAAAACAGAAATTAAAATAATCTTTTTCATAATTTGTTTTATTGATTTAATACGGCAAATATACATATAAAACTGATTATTTAAGTTGATAATAACAATTTTCATAAATTTTTAGGATAATTCGTGTAAATCTATGCCTATTGTTATAAGTCCTATAATTATATTGCTTGAATTTGATTCAGAAATATTTTTTGTTCTCAATTGTAAGCCAATTTCACTCGAAATAAGTCTATTCCATTGGTAGTCAAGAGCTATAATAAACCTCTGATTAAGTTTAGCTTTTGTCTCAGTGTTTAAACTCCACAATAATTCTTCTGAAACAACAGCGTTAAGCTTATTGATACCATTTGAATTTTTAAAAATAGGATATTTTAAAGCAAGTCTGTATCGGTTTCTAAATACAATTGTGTTTTTATAATGCTGTTCAAATTGTAATCTTTGAGAGATACTTAATTGCTCTATAGTTATTGAAAAGTTTACGAATTCAATACTACGATTAGTATAATCGTTATTTACAAACTTATTATGATTTATCTTTAATTCGTAAGCTGCTCCGAGATCAAAGTTATTGTTAAGCATGTATATGGTAGTAATTGTATGCTGGCTTTCGGAAGATGAGTAAAAAATACCCTCAGGATAAAGTCTTTCGATATTATCGCTTAACCAATAATTATTAAAATTTAGAGATAATTTTTCATTGACTTTATAATCAATACTTATTTCGGGTTGTAGGCTAAGAGTATGGATAATTTGAGCATTAGCAGGCATAGAAATAAAAATGAGTCTAAAGGCTGTAAATATAAATAAAACGTAAACTGGTCTCTTGCTTAATGGCATTTTGTTAATATTATTGTCAAATATTATTTAATAATTAATTAAGCTGTAAATATAAGATTATTTTATTTTTTGAGGATTATTGCTTGCCGAAAAATATGGTTGATTTGCTTTTAGGTTTTAGTAAATCTCATATTAAACAAAAAACTGAAGATATTAATTTACCCAACAGGAATTATTTATTCTTCTCATTAAAATATCCTTTTTGCAAAAACTTAACTACCATTTTGCGGGATTTTTTTCTATTAACTAAGGCTAAATGATTAAGCTTAAAGATAATTACATCTGTTTCGTTGCCGAGCAATGTATGTTCGGGTTTTATCAATCCATCGTTATCACCTTCAATAAAGGGATTAAAACCATGAGGGTTTTTTCT
Organism: Bacteroidales bacterium; assembly: GCA_028702675.1. Classification (GTDB taxonomy): domain Bacteria; phylum Bacteroidota; class Bacteroidia; order Bacteroidales; family ML635J-15; genus JAQVOJ01. The sequence goes on along the minus strand of JAQVOJ010000020.1, from coordinate 4,790 downwards.
GGCTCCAACTATAACTCCAACATTACAGTTTTTCGGAATCGGTAAAGTGTGTACATACGAATTAGAGTCGGTCTCCATAGGTTTTACGTTAGGTCCTAAAAATTTGTGGAATAATTCAGAGTTTTTAAAAAAGTCGGCTATATCAGCCCCTTGATTTGGAGGAGCAATCATTACAACACGAAAGATATTAGGAAAATCATCATCCTGATAAGCATATTTCAACATATTTCTAAATACCAACCCCCCCATAGAAAAAGTAACAAACGAAACCGAGTCTATTTTTTGTTTTTTTACTTCTAAATATAGGTTTTTTCCTAGCGAATCAAGCTCTTCTTTAAAACTGGGGTAGTGGTAATTTATGTAATCGAAGCCAGCACGGTCTAAATCTTTACAAACTTTAGTCATAATTAATTTCGTGTTTGCCCACCCGTGCAAAACGAAGACTTTATGAGTAGCATTTGCTGTTAGGTGCGAAGTCATATAGAGTAGTATTATTAAATATTTTATAAATGCTTTCATATTCTGCGAACTTATGTAAAAGTAGAAAATTTGTTTGAAAAAGCAAATGTGGAGGTTTACAAATTTTAGGAATAATTCATTCTATTTTTTAACTGTACTAAAATGGGGAGCTTACACATATGGGCTATATGCTCAAACGATTTGGCAGCAAATCAATGAGGCGGGCAACTTGAATAATATGCAGACATTACTCCTAATACCGTTATGTGTATATTAATATTTGGGGGAAATTGTTTGTTTATTCAGAACCATAATTCATAAGTGAATCAATAATTCCCATTTGGTGTAATTTCAAGAAAATGCCTCTGGCAAATGCTGCATACCCTTTAGCATTATGATGTCCATCTACTTCCCAGTAATAAATACCGTAGTTATCTTTATCCATACTTTCTATATTCTGATAATACGTCATCATATTAAAGCAGCTTATACCAGTTTTTAGTTCAGTTTTCTCCAACACATCTATTAATCCCAAGTAGTTATTTTCTAACTCATATTTAAATGGATGAAATACTATAAGCAGTTCAAAACCATTCTTATTACTCAATTCCTGAAAAAGTAAAATCGAGGAATAGATATCTTCTGCGGCAATTTTTGGCAAAGGGCTCTTCATATAATCACCAATAAGAAACTCATCCCATTTAAACTTTTCAAAAACCAATCTTGAAATATGGCACATGGCATATAAGGGTTCTATAGCAGGAGGTTTGCGATATTTAACCGTACTGTCAGTGCAAAAGCGTTCTATTCCCCCGCGAAGTATTACATCAAAAATATCGGAACTATTTAGTGCCAGTATTACCAAATCGGGGTGATACTTAAGTAATTTTTCCTTTAGCAACATGTATTCATAAAGCGGATCACTGCCACATATACCAGCATTTATATAAGATAAAGGTACTTTAATTGGCAAGGTGTCAATGAGATTTTCTAGAAATCTGAGCCATGTGGAATCTGCGTGTGCACCATCTCCTTCAGTAAATGAATCGCCCAAAGCAAGTATTCTAAATTCTCCGGAAGCTTTTTTTAATTGTGGCTCGCAATCTGATAAACCCAGTGAATTTACTGAGCGAAAAAAACAATACTCGTCTGTTTGTAAATAATGATTTTTGCTCCACAAATGGAAATAACTGTAATCGTCGGGAATGTAATGAGATTTATAAAAGTACTTATTTCTTTTTTCGTGGTAGGTACTTTTAAAGCCGGTAATAACAAAAACACCCTCTAACAAAAGCAAAACAATAGCAATGGAAAAAACCACAGTTCGTATTATAACCCTGTTAAATTTGCGTCTGAATATTTTACCAATAAACATTATAAGATAATAGATACAGGCAAAAACAATAATTATGAGGAAAATACCGGAAGTAATCAGATAGCAATGGGTTAATGCATAAAACATCACATGAACGGCTATTAAAATTAGTATATTGCTAATGATTATTATTTTCCAAAAAGAATTATTTTGAGGAGTGGATGGATTAAAATACTGATATATTTTTGTATTCAGAGACATAAAAAATTAGAATTATTTAATATCGTTTTTGCTTAAGATGTTTATTACGTTTTAAATATTTAAAAACATGATTAGCTATAAAACGATTCAATTCTTCTCCCGGATGGCCGTTAACAGGATTAATAAACAATGTTTCACAAGGAATCTCTCTATACTGCTTTTGGTAATCATCATACAAATCTACATATTTTAGTCCGGTTTCTTGCAGCAGATATAGAATCTTTTCTTTCCATCTGATAGTTTTTTTATTTATACACAAGGGAGATATTACGAAAATAATCTCTGTTTGATGTTGTGATTTACATGTGCTTAACTTCTTAAGCAATTCCTTGTATGCCATAAGGTTTTTGCTGGAATACAAATTATCAAGCCAATCCTGTGATTTGGAGGGTTGTGCATCAGCTCCCATGTGTGGGTCATTTTCAACAAAACCAATAATTAAAAGATCGATATCATATGCATATCCCTCTTGCCAGTAGAAATCATACTCATCTTGTGTGGTCCAACCACATTTACCCCACGACATCACTTCGATATTATCGTACTTTGAACAGATTTTATCCTCAAGCAAATGGCTCCAGACTTTTTTATATGAAATACCATCGCCCCAAACCCATGAATCACCTAAAACAGCTATGCGATAAACTCCCTCCGGTTTCTCAATTGTCCTTGGAATATCTGTAAACCCATGTGGATTTTGTTCGGCAAATTTTGCATTTATTTTATATATCGAGTCTCTTTCTGATTGCCATTTAGCAAGAGTTTTAGAAGAGTATTGATGCGTAATGATTGTAGAATAATCTGTTTTGCAGGATGCGATAATGGCAATAATTCCAATAATTCCAAAAATCGCTGTTAAAAATTTCACTAAATTATCATTGTAATGTTTCATATTTTATTCCTTATTCATCGGTTACTTCAAATGCCCTACAACTCTAATATGAAAACAAAAAATTATACTCTATATTTTCATATTAGGAAAATCATCATCCTGATAAGCATATTTCAACATATTTCTAAATACCAACCCCCCCATAGAAAAAGTAACAAACGAAACCGAGTCTATTTTTTGTTTTTTTACTTCTAAATATAGGTTTTTTCCTAGCGAATCAAGCTCTTCTTTAAAACTGGGGTAGTGGTAATTTATGTAATCGAAGCCAGCACGGTCTAAATCTTTACAAACTTTAGTCATAATTAATTTCGTGTTTGCCCACCCGTGCAAAACGAAGACTTTATGAGTAGCATTTGCTGTTAGGTGCGAAGTCATATAGAGTGGTATTATTAGGTATTTTATAATTATTTTCATATTTTACGAACTTATGTAAAAGTAGAAAATTTGTTTGAAAAAGCAAATGTGGAGGTTTACAAATTATATTGTTTATCCGGGTTTTAGTGCAAACTAGTTTTTAAAATTACAATTTGTCATTGTATGATTATTTTTTCTTTGTAAATTTGATTAGAGCCTTGTATGTTTAAAACATATAGACCTTTAGGTAAATTTGATGTAATTATGCTTATTTCTTTGCAATCAGAATTTAATGAGAAATCATCTATACAAATAGTTTCGCCATAGATGTCAGTAAATTTTATTATAGGATTTTCAATAGAGTTAGGTAGTATTATTTGCAAAAAACCATGATTTGGATTTGGGTAGCATTTAGTTACAGTGTTATTTTGCAATGGAACTGTTTCATAATTTGGTTTATTATATGCAAATTCTTTAATAGTTAATTCTATATTATTATTTGAAACAGATAAGCCAATCCATCCGTACAAAGTGTCTTGTTCGTAAAACATTCTAAAGCCAATATATTCATAATTTGCACCATTACCATAGCTGCAACCACCCATTTCATAGTAAAAGTTGTATGTTAAAAATCCATAAGCCCCATTTCCCATCCATGAGCAGCTATTATTAAGGGTGTCGCCGTAGTTTGCAGGTTTACAAAAATTATAATTGCAAGCTGAGGTTCCGTAAAGAAGCTGGATGTTATCACCGGCTTGTATCTTTAGGTGTTTATTTGATGCACCTGATGTTGATATATATATTGAAAAAAAAGTAAAATCGATAGTAGAATCATTATTGATATCGAGTTCAAATTTAATTATTTCGTTATTGTATGGAACTGCAGAGATTGTAGTGTCGGGTATATCCTGAAAAACATCATTTGTGCTATGTGTACCAACTAAAATGCTTTGTGCGGCTACTAACCCAAAAAAGAATAGGAATAATATGGAAAGGAAAAACTTCATTGTGTTTAGTAATGGTTGTATCTTAAAAGACGATAATAAAAATAAATTGGTTGCATTATATAGTTATTTACTTGGATTTATTTTTAAAATATTCGACACCAGTTTGAATTCCTTAATGTATAGCCTTCGGGGTCGTATTGAGTGTGTTATTTGATCATTGTTGTTTGGCATTATTGCTATTTGTGATCTGTTATTTCCATAGGTGCGACACCCTTCGGGGTCGAGCTAGTATGTTGTATTAGTATGTTGTATTAGTATTTTAGAAATATTCGACAGCAGTTTGAATTCCTTTTGTATAGCATTCGTGGTAGTATTGATTGTGTTATTTGATCATTGTTGTTTGGCATTATTGCTATTTGTGATCTGTTATTTCCATAGGTGCGACACACTTCGGGGTTGTATTGATTATGATTATTGGTATTTTTAAAATATTCGACAACAATTTGCATCCTTTACTACATCGCTTTTTTGGGGTTTATTGAGTGGGTTATTTGAAACTATT
>JAQVOJ010000099.1 GCA_028702675.1 Bacteroidales bacterium | reverse complement strand
GATAATTCAGTTTTGAGAAATAAAGTTAATCCACTCTATGGTTTAGAATCTGTTGACGAAACATTTAGTTTGCAACATTCTGTTTTATTTCATTACAAACGGGTTTTAAGTGAGCAATTGGCTTTATCTGTTGGCTTTGGTTTTGGTGTTCAGGGTTTTAATTATAATGTAAAAGCAGAAAACGGTTTTAGTGGTACCGATAATTGGTGGTATTGGCAAAAAGCGAGTTATAATGGTTTTTATCAATCACAGTTATTGGCGTCTTATTATTTACCAATAAACAAGGTCGATAAGCTTAACCCGCATTATTCACCGCTTTTTATTTAAATTCAAATAAATAACTGATAGTTACATGTTTACAATGTAAAACAATAGTTATTTATATGCCTAAATCTGGGTGTTGCTTGCGATTATCTTTGTGCATCTACTGCGTTGCTAACTCATTGTAATACAAAGGTATGACTGCAAAGTTAGACGCCTTGTATCTACACAAAGCTAATCGCATGAATAATGCGGGTTAAATTTAGTCTTGGAGGAGGTTTTTTACAATTAATAAATACAGGTTCAGGAATAACATCTACTTCGGAACTTGGCGAAAATTATAGAATAAGATACGAATACCCTGCTCAATTTACCCCATTAGCCGTTGTAAATATTTCATATGTGAAATTACTTAAAAACATGGATGAAATTGAGGTAGGTGTAATTTATAATAAATCTTTTAAAGATGTTTATTCAGGATATTATCGTTTGCATAATGCAATGTCTTCGGGAAATTTGTATAGTACCGGTTCAAATGTCGGAATAGAGCTTTCATACGTGTTTACCGGCAATCGTAATCGAAGTATTATAAATAGCAAAATCAAAGATGGTACTGATATTAAGTTAGCTAAAAAGCAAGCAAGACAAGAACGCAGGTATCTCGACCCTCAGAGTTCATTTATTTCTCCAAAACTAGGAGTTGGTATTTGTATTAATAGAACAATAGACGAAGCTAATCAAATTGGTAATAGTAGGGGTATAGATTTTCTTTACGGACTTGAATACGAGCATGGAATAGGAAAGAATTATCTGCTTACGGCGGGTATTAACTTATTTGAATATTACGACATGATTCGCATTGTTTATAGCGATTTTTCAAGTGGACACAATATATTTAAGTCTTATGAGGCAAGTTTTGGAGCTGCCTATAGGTGGATAACTAATACAAATTATAATATTATAAATTTATATACCGGTGTTGTGTTAGGTTATGCAGATATTGATAAAGATTATCAATCGAGCAGCACCGGAGTTCATACTTATAATCCTTCAGGTAATTTCAATCCTGATTATATTATAGAAATTACAAGCAATAAAATGCGAAATTCTAATTTTGTATGTGCTGCATATTTAGGGGTTTCTAAAGATTTTAGGATATGCAATTCTATTTATTTTAGTCTTAATTACCGTTATCAGCAGGGGTTTAATAAAATATTGAAATCTGATATAGAATATACAACCAATCAATTAGAAAATACCCACTATGCAAGTAAAAGTATTAATGCTAGTGCACATCATATCTATATGTCGTTTAAGTTAAGATTGAGGTAAATTATTTTAAAAAATTGTCTAATCTTAAAATAGCTTTACACTATAAAAGTAAAATGAATAAAAAAAGTGAGAATGAAATATATTTTATTCTCACTTAAATTGTTTATTTTTAATCTGTAAAACTCGTAAGGTTTTTAGGACGAATCATTTTTTTAATTCTAAAAAACCTAATTATTCCCTAATATCAAAGGTAATCCATCCTTACCTGAGCCAATAACTACTACTTTTGAATTAGTTGATTCAGAGAGCCTCACGGTAGCTTCTATCCCTCTCATTTTGAGTAGTTCGGGTGTTAAAGAACTATTAATGATGTCGTTTGCACGAGCTTCGCCTTCGGCTGCAATTCGTTTACGTTCTGCTTCCTGTTCTTCTTTGTCGAGTTTAAACTCGTAAGCCAATGCTTCTTGTTCTTGTTGTAGCTTCATTTCAATAGCCTTTTTGATATCAGGAGGTAAGTTAATAGAGCGAATTAGTACAGCTTTTGTAATAATAAAATTATCGTTGAGTTTACTTGTTGCTTCCTCAATAATTGCTTGCTCTACGGCAGCACGTTTTTTTGAATAAATCTCTTCGGCTGTAAATCTACCCATTACTTGTCTTACCGTAGATCGTACTTCAGGAATTATCAGCTGATTAGTATAATCCTCCCCAAATTGTTGATGTAAGAAAGGTAATTTTTTAAAATCAGGGTTAAAACGAACAGAAACTTCTACATTTATCGAAAGACCATTCATGTCGAGTACGTCCATAGTTTCTTCTGTTTTGCGTTCTTTAATATTATACACTATAAATTCATTCCATGGGGCAACCAAATGAAACCCTGCATCAAAAACATTTGTAGTATCTAGTCCATTAGTAAATGGTCTAAATATTATAGCTTTTTCACCAGGTTTTACAATATAAAACATTTTACTGCCAAAAATAATAAGGACAACGAATACAATCGCTCCTATAATAATTAATGATTTGTTTGTGGTTTTCATTTTTATCTTTTTTTAGTTATTACTTTATGAAATAAGTTTTTTGTAACTTTGTACAAAGTTATGAATAAATAGTCATGAAACAAATTGAAAGTTCAGAATTGATAGTAAATAGTGATGGTAGTATTTATCACTTGCATTTACGCCCCGAGCATATAGCCGAGGATATTATTTTGGTTGGTGATCCTGGTAGAGTTGCTATGGTTTCGCAGCATTTTAGTAAAATTGAGCATGAGATTCAAAATCGAGAATTTTTTACACATACAGGCTACTATAATGATAAGCGAATTACAGTAATGTCAACCGGAATTGGAACAGATAATATTGATATCGTTGTAAACGAGTTAGATGCATTAGTAAATATAGATTTAGAAAATCGGGTGTTTAAATCAGAACACAAATCGCTTAACCTAGTAAGATTAGGTACATCGGGTGGTTTGCAGAAAGAAATTCCTGTAGGCAGCTTTTTATTAACAGAAACATCAATAGGTTTTGATGGACTGCTTAATTTTTATGCTAATAGAGATAAGTTTTGTAATACTGATTTTGAAGAAGATTTAAAGCAAAAAATTGCTTGGAATAAAAAACTTACATCTCCATACGTTGTTGATGGGGCAAAAAGCTTACTAAACTTGTTCGACGATAGTTTTGTAAGGGGTGTTACAATATCGGCTCCCGGTTTTTACGGACCACAGGGTAGAGTGCTGCGTTTACCTATTGTTGACAACAATATAAATGACAAAATTACTGATTATTGTTATAACGAAAGAAAGATTACTAATTACGAAATGGAGTCGTCTGCTATTTATGGATTAGGTGCTATGTTAGGACATAATGCAGCAACTGTGTGTGTTATTATTGCAAACCGTAAGGCAAAGACTTTCCTCAATGATTATAAGCCAAAGGTTTCTGAGCTTATTGTTAAAACTCTTGATTTATTAAGCTCCAAGTAGGTGTTTTAAGCATTTATATAAACTGTCTTTCCAATAAGGTATCTCGATTTTATAAACAGTTTTAATCTTTTTCTTATTCAGTACACTATAGTGTGGGCGTTTTGCACGAGATGGGTACTCATCGGTTTCTATGGGTTTAATAATACAATTAAACTTTACATATTTTATTATTTCTGTTGCAAAATCGAACCAACTGCAAACTCCTTCGTTACTAAAATGATAAATACCACTATACCATTCGTTGCTGATATAATTGTGTTCAACTATTCTGATAATTGCATGTGCTAAATCTCCTGCATAAGTGGGAGTGCCTGTTTGATCGTAAATGACATTTAAACTTTGTTTTTCTGCGGCAAGTCTTATCATGGTTTTTACAAAATTATTTCCATACTCGGAATATAGCCATGATGTCCGTATAATAATACTGTTGGGATTATTACTAATAACTGTTTGTTCTCCTTCGTATTTAGTTTTTCCGTATATCCCTAACGGACTTACGGGATAGTTTTCGTTGTAAGGTGTATTTTTACTACCGTCAAAAACATAGTCAGTGCTAATATGAATGTATTTTGTGTTAAATATTCTACAAATTTCTGCTAAATATCCGGGAGCAGTCTTATTCAATAATTTAGCATTTTGTGAATCATCTTCGGCTTTGTCAACAGCAGTATAGGCAGCGCAATTAATTAAATAATCAGGATTATAAGTTTCAAAGAATTCTACAATATGTTTCTTATTGCTAATATTTAGTTCGTCTATATCTGTAAAAATCCAGTTGAAACTAATAGTTTCCTCGCTTACAAAACGCAAACTGTTTCCTAATTGCCCATTACTGCCTGTTACTAATATTGTTGGATTATCCATTAGAAATTAAAATTATATTCAGCATCTTTAAACGAAGGGTTATGCTTATCTTTTTCTGAAATTATTGCATTTTCAGGTTTTACCATCCATTCTATATTAAGTTTCGGGTCATCATAAATTATGCCCCGTTCAGATTCTGGAGTATAAATTTCGTCGCATTTGTATTCAAAAATAGTGTTGTTTTGTAGTACTGAAAATCCATGAGCAAATCCTTTTGGGATAAAAAATTGCTTTTTGTTTTCGCCAGATAAGACAACCCCGAACCATTTCCCGAATGTGGGGCTTCCTAATCTTAAATCGAGTGCTACGTCGAAAACTTGTCCTTGTATTACTCTCACTAATTTTGCCTGAGCGTGTGGCTCAAGTTGATAATGTAAGCCTCTAATTACTCCTTTGTTTGATGCTGATTCGTTGTGTTGTACAAAATTACAGTTAATACCTATTTCTTTGTATTTAGATTCACGAAATGTTTCCATAAAATATCCTCTACTGTCTCCAAAAACATCGGGTTCTATCACTAATAGTCCCGGAATATGTATTTTTTTTATTTCCATCCTGGTATTTTTTCTAGATGTGCTACTTTATATAAATAATTTCCGTAATCACTATTACCGTATTCTTCTGCTAATTTAAGCAATTGTTCTTTCTTTATAAACTTACGTTGATATGCAATTTCTTCGATACAAGAGGCTTTTAATCCTTGTCTTTCTTCAAGGGTTTCGATAAAATTTGCAGCTTGCAAAAGACTTTTGGGTGTGCCTGTATCTAGCCATGCGAATCCTCTCCCTAATAGTTGAATTCTAAGTCTCCCTTCTGATAAGAACAAATTGTTTAAATCTGTGATTTCGTATTCTCCTCGTTTGCTTGGTTTAAGCGATTTTGCTTTTGCAATTACATCATTAGTGTAAAAATACAATCCTGTAACTGCAAAATTTGATTTTGGATTTTCGGGCTTTTCTTCAATGTTTGTAACATTCCAGTTTTCATCAAAATCGGCTACACCGTATCTTTGGGGATCGTTAACGTAATAGCCAAATACTAAAGCTCCATCTTCAAGTTTAGCTGCTTCTTGCAATATTGAACCAAAACCTCTGCCATAAAAAATATTATCTCCAAGAACCAAACAAACAGAATCATTCCCTATAAATTTTTCGCCAATAGTAAAAGCTTGTGCTAACCCATCGGGTGAGGCTTGAATTTCGTAACTTAATTTAAGACCTATCTTATTACCGTTCCCAAGTAAATTTTCATACAGATGAATGTCTTGAGGTGTACTAATTATTAATATTTCTCTTATCCCTGCCAACATTAGTGTTGATAGTGGATAAAAAATCATTGGCTTATCATATACAGGTATTATCTGTTTAGAGATACTCCTTGTGATAGGATGTAATCTTGTTCCGGCGCCACCTGCTAAAACTATTCCTTTCATATTTTAATTTTATGTTTTAAGTAATCGATTGTTTTAATTAAACCTTGCTCTAAATCTACATCCGGTACCCAGTTGTTTAAAACTTCTTGTGCATATCTAATATCTGGTTTACGTTGCACAGGATCGTCGTCGGGTAGGGCATGAAAACTTAATTTAGATTTTGAACCTGTAAGCTTAATAACCAATTCGGCTAATTCTATCATTGTAAACTCAATAGGATTGCCGATATTTACAGGACCTGTAATTCCCGAACCAGTTTTCATCATTCTAATCATTCCTTCAATTAAGTCATCCACATATTGAAAACTTCTTGTTTGTTTACCTGAACCATAAATTGTAATGTCTTTGTTTTGAAGTGCTTGTACAATAAAATTAGATACTACTCTGCCATCGTTTGGGTGCATTCGTGGTCCGTAGGTGTTAAATATTCTTACAACTTTAATGTCAACTTTGTTTTGCCGATGATAGTCGAAGAAAAGTGTTTCAGCACATCGTTTACCTTCGTCGTAGCATGACCTTACCCCGATTGGGTTTACATTGCCCCAGTAATTTTCTGTTTGCGGATGTACGGCAGGATCACCATAAACCTCACTCGTACTTGCCTGAAGTATTCTTGCCTTAATCCGTTTTGCTAAGCCAAGCATATTAATTGCACCCATTACCGAAGTTTTAATCGTTTTTATGGGATTGTATTGATAATGAATGGGGGAGGCCGGGCATGCAAGATTGTAAATCTCATCTACTTCAATAAAAAATGGCATGGTAATATCGTGGCGAATTAACTCAAAGTAAGGTTTTTGTAGTAAATGTAAAATATTTTCTTTCGAGCCGGTAAAAAAGTTATCTAAACAAATTACTTCATTTCCATCATTTAGTAATCTTTCGCATAAATGACTTCCTATAAACCCTGCTCCACCTGTTACTAATACTTTTCTCATACTTAAAATATAAGTTGTAAATTATTTTAAATTGATAAAAATACTAAGAATTGTTCACTTACCTAAATTTTTATAAAAAAATAACCTGAACGTTGAGTTGCAGGTTATTTCATTTTAAGGAGATTACAAAACAATTATGATGGTAATTCGTTCTCGTTTATATTACCCGATAGTATTTTGTAAATTTCTTTTTCAAGTAATTCTCCGAAGAGTTTTAATTCCGGATTTTTGGGATAGTTTTCTGACTTTAAGCATTGATTAATCCAATATAAGCTGTCTTTTGTGTTTTTTACAGCACGCGACATATTAAAATCAAAATCTGATTTCCGCTTTGATTTTCGTGCTTGATAGAGATTTGAACTTATACCGATACCGGCTTCTAAAAGTTTTTGAGCTATTACTTTTTTCTGAGCGTCTTCAAGCTCACTCGAAAAGTCTATTACACTCATTGCGTAGTTTAGACTCATCTTTAATAATTCGGAGTTATCTGTTGTTTTCATGATTCTATATTTTTATTTATTATTACTTTGTTTAAATATAGACGAAAACTATAGTTGAATGGTTGTTAATATTTACTAAAAAAAGATAAATATTTTTTAAAATCTTGTTAAAATAGAAATATAAAATAAGGGTTTTACTAGATATGGCTAATTAGCTGTAGTATCTGAACTTACAAAAATATCTTCTAAGACAGGATAAATTGTTTTACAAATATTTTTTGCAAAAATAATATTGCCTGTTGTAATTACGTGGCATTCATCAACATATACACTCTGGTGACCTGAAAAAATATTTATTAAACTAGTATTGTATGGTTGCGGAGAAAGGCTATCGGAAATACAATGATAAATTGTGCTAAGATTTTCTTCTCTTGAATTGTTTTGTTTTTCAGAAAATCGAACAGGTTGTAAAAAGTGATGATATAGTATTCCTTTTGCTGAGCAGAAACTAAAAATATCGTCAACCCTGCGTGTATAAGTTTGAGCTATTAATTCTTTATTATTACTTAATTCTGAGTAATTGAATTTTTTATCGAAGCTCTTACGTAAAAAGAAGTCGCGAGCTCTGCAAATATTTGGAAAAATTCCCTGAAACCTTCCGAAGAGTTTTCTTTTTCTTTTCTGTTGTTGTATGTATCTAAAATCTTTCCAGTTATGTGGAGGTAATATGTCATGGGAGTGATAGTAACGGTTTATTTCATTACTAATTAAATCGTTGTATCCGTCAATTGATAAAATCATGTCGGGTTGATAATACTGTAAAGCAAGCTGAATTAATAAAAATTCTTGTTCAATTACATATGCAGGTACGCCGGCATTTAAAACTTCAATATTTTGTTTTGGAAAACTGTCGCGTAAAATTCTTTCAAGGTTTGCTGATATTGTTTCATCATGGTTTTGTCCATATGCTACACTACCGCCGCTAATCATTATGCGAAATGTGTTTTCGGGTTTTTGTTTGCTTCTTAAAATTTTAAGACCATCTTCGTTACGATTGTTGGGGTCGGGTTTAAGCATGAAATATAAATAAGGATAATCGTGTGCTTCTGCGTCAATAAGTTTACGGTCTTTAATCCTGAAAGCAATTCCTAATGCTAATTCAAGTAATATTAATGTTATTATTGCTATTAATATAAGATTAAGAGTATTGTTAATTATTGTATATAGTTTATTTGCCATTTTATATTTCAGATATTAATTCATTTATGTTTATTGGTACTACACCAGAACGCTCACAAACTAATCCTCCGGCAAGGTTTGATATTATTGCAATTTCTCGCAAAGGCATTCCTGCAGCCATACATAATGTAAGGGTACTAATTACAGTATCACCGGCACCGGACACATCAGCAATATCACGACGTTCACCCATAATATGATAACTATTTTCAGTATCAATTGCTAACACGCCATTCTCTGATAATGTAATTAACATGTTTTTGATATTGTTGTTTTGCATGTATTTACGTGCTATATCTGTCATTTGTTGTGTGTCATTTTTATCTACTTCGCACATAATACCTTCGCAAAACTCTTTATAATTGGGTTTTAGTAAGCTTATGTTTTTGTAGTAACTGAAATTTTTCTTTTTGGGATCAACTGTAGTTATAATACCCTTTTTATTTGCATAATTTGTTATTTCTTTAATGATAACGGGTGTAATAACACCTTTGTCGTAATCTTCAAAGATTATAGCGTCAATACTTGTTTCTTTGCAGATAGAAATAATTTTTTCGATTAAGTTATTTTGTAAGTCTATAGAAATTGGATTGTCTTGTTCGTCATCAACACGTAATAAATGTTGATTATTACTTATTATACGGGTTTTTAATGTAGTTTTTCGACCAGTTGCCTGAATAATTCCTGAATTGTTAATGTTTTCTTTTTCTAATAAATCAAAAAAGGTTTTACAATTATCGTCAATGCCAATTACAGAACATAAAATAGGTTTTGCTGATAGTGCATTTATGTTAATAGCAACATTTGCTGCTCCTCCAAGTCGATCTTCTCTGTTTTTTATTGATACTACAGGGATTGGTGCTTCCGGCGAAATTCTTTCAACATCTCCTCTTAAATATGAATCAATCATTACATCACCAATTATCAAAATATGCTTTTTGTCGAAAGATTCTATTGCTTTAATAATTTCTTGAGTTTGCATAAGATTATGATATTTTTATTATGCAAAAATATAATTAATTACTTATTAATTCAGTTTTATTATCCGGCATTATTTTTTTACAAGCATAATAATCTTTCGGTAAGTGGTAATGAGATAATGTTTTAAGGATAAAATAATTATTATAGAATGTCCTATTATAGTTATTTATGTGCAAGCTTAAAAAGGGTATATAACCCGCATTATTCATACGATTAGCTTTGTGTAGCTGGTAGGCGTCGAAACTTGCAGATATATCCTTATATTTCAAGAGTTTTGCAACGAAGCAGATGCACAAAGATAATTGTAAGCTTTCT
>JAQVOJ010000098.1:4808-9791 GCA_028702675.1 Bacteroidales bacterium | reverse complement strand
AACAGTAACAACTAGAGCATAAGCAGCAAATGTCATCCAAATTCCTTCCCAATTAAAATTCCCATCGGCTTGAGTAAAGAATTGGTCGATAATAATACCGCTAGCCCAGCTACCTAAAATTGCACCAAATCCGTTAGTCATCATCATAAACACACCTTGGGCGCTTGCTCTTATTGCGGGTTTTGTTTGCGATTCTACAAATAATGAACCTGAGATATTAAAGAAATCGAAAGCAAGACCATAAACAATATTAGAAAGAAGAATCATCCATAATAAGTCTGCAGGGTTACCTAAACCAAATAAGGCAAATCGTAAAACCCATGCACACATACTCATTATCATTACTTTTTTTATTCCAAATCTTTTAAGAAAAAATGGGATTGTAAGAATAAATATTGTTTCAGAAATTTGAGAAACCGACATTACTATTGCAGGATATTTTATTACAAGAAGGTCTTTATAAATATCAACTTTAGCGAAATCGTGCAAAAATGTATCTCCATAAGCATTAGTAAGTTGCAATGCTGCTCCAAGAAGCATAGAAAAGATAAAGAACAAAGCCATTTTTCTTTGTTTAAAAAGCGTAAATGCCTGTAATCCTAGCATTTCTACAAAGCCAGTTTGCCTCTCAGCTTTGCTGATTTCACATTTTGGCAAAGTAAATGAATACAAACCCAATACAAGTGCTGCTATTCCTGCCACATAAAACTGAATTGGTTCGGTTTCTATGTGCAACAAACTAATTGTCCACATAGCAATAATAAAACCTATTGTTCCAAATACCCTAATAGGAGGGTAAGCTTTTTCTACATCCATTCCATCTTTTTGCAAAGCCGAATACGAAACCGAAATAGATAAAGAAATTGTTGGCATATAACACATCATATTAACTAGCATAAGCCAAAACATTGCAGTAGGAGTTCCCATTTGCGGCACCATAAACATTGCTATTGCACCTAAAAAATGTAAAATCCCCAAAAGCTTTTCGGCATTTAACCAGCGGTCGGCAATCACTCCCATAAGAGCAGGCATAAACAGAGAGGCAATACCCATTGTTGAGAAAATTGCACCAAATTCAGTGCCCGACCAGCCTTTGTTTTGAAACCAATATCCCCCAATAGTAATCAGCCACGAACCCCATATAAAGAACTGTAAAAAGTTTAGAAGTATTAATCTTAGTTTTAAACTCATAATAAATTTACCTCCTAGTTTTAATTTTTTTTAAGGCATTAAAAATATAAAGAAAATAATTAGCACAAAATGAGAGAAGTAGTTTTAGTTAATAATAATCTGAATTATTGAAATTAATATATAATAATATGTACTAAATTATTTATTCAGCAACTTCCATACACCCTTCGGGCAACAAGCCTTCGCCACGATATCGTAACATTAATTGCGCAACTGCCAAAACATCTTTTTCGCAGTATCTTACAATTCTTTCAAGATTTTTTTCATTATAGTAAACCTCTGCAACCATGCTACCATCAATATCATCTTTGGGTGTAGGGATATCAAAGAGGGCTGTCAAAAGGTCGAGTGATGTAAAGTGTTTATAATCACCGAATTTCCATAATTCCATTGTGTCGAAATGGTGTACCTCCCATGGTTTTTTCCCTGCAATATCTATAACTTCGGGTAATCTAATCCCGTTTACGAGCATGCGGCGTGCAATATATGGTACATCAAATTCTTTAATATTATGACCGCACAAAAAACGATTTGCTTTTACAGTATATTCTCGTAGCATTTCCGAAAAATCCAGTAATAATTGTTTTTCGTCATCACCAAAAAACGATTTTACCCTAAACTTTCGTCCATCTGATCTTTCAATGATTAAACCAACTGAAATACAAATTATTTTACCAAATTCGGCATATATTCCGGCACGCTGGTAAATGCTTTCGGGAGTATCATCTTCTTTACAAAAAAAGTCGGCTTTTTTATCCCAATGCTTTTTAAAATTATCCGACATTTCTTCATAATTAGGTACTGCCGGAACCGTCTCAATATCAAGAAATAAGATATTACTTAGAGGTGTAGTTAAGTGTGACATATTATTTAAGATTAAGTTTCAGTTCAATAAAATGTGTTAACAAATCAATTGCAACAGTATTATCTCCTCCTTGTGGCACAATAATATCTGCATACCTTTTTGTAGGCTCTATAAACTGCAAATGAGATGGTTTTACTGTATCCTCGTATCGTTTGAGTACATCGCTAATCGACCTGCCTCTTTCTACAATATCTCTTTGAATAACCCTACTAAGTCTGTCGTCGGCATCAGCATCCACAAATACTTTAAGATTCATTAATTTTCGTAATGCAGGATTACCAAGAATTAAGATGCCTTCAATTATTACAACTTTATGTGGTTTTACCGTAATAGTTTCTTTGTTGCGGGTACAAGTAAGATAACTGTAAATAGGTTGCTCTATTGATTGATTATTACAAAGCTTCTTAATGTGTTCGATAAGTAAGGGCCATTCAATAGCATCAGGGTGGTCGAAATTAATTTTTTGCCTATCTTCAAGTGGCATATTACTGTTATCTTTATAATAAGAATCTTGAGGAATTACAGCTACTTGCTTACAAGGTAAACGCTCAATTATCTTTTTTACAACTGTGGTTTTTCCCGAACCGGTTCCTCCGGCTATTCCAACTATAAGCATTACTAATTTTTTTTGTTTAATTTTGAAGCTAAAATTAATAAAATTATTACGACATTATGCTATATCCTTTAAAGTTCAAACCGATATTATTAGAAAAAATTTGGGGAGGTATTAAACTAAAAACCGATTTTAACAAAAAAGGCAAATGTGAAAAATGTGGCGAAAGCTGGGAAATAAGCGGAATTGATGGCAATATTTCTGTAATTGATAATGGATTTCTTAAAGGTAATAACTTACAAGAAATTATTGAAATTTACATGAGCGATTTGCTCGGTGAAAAAGTGTTTAAAAAATTCGGGTTAGAGTTTCCTCTACTTATCAAAATCATTCATGCACAAGACGATTTAAGCATACAAGTGCATCCTGATAACGAAACAGCAAAAAAAAGACATAATGCATTCGGTAAAACCGAAATATGGTATATACTTGATGCCGAAAATGATGCAAAACTTATAAGCGGCTTTTCAAAACAATCAAATAAAGAAGAGTTAAAAGAAGCAATTAGAGCCGGCAATTTAAACGATTTATTAAACTTTGAACCGGTAAAACACGGAGATGTCTTTTATATTCCTTCCGGTAGAATTCATTCTATTGGTAAAGGAATTGTTTTAGCTGAAATTCAACAAACTTCTGATATTACATATCGTGTTTACGATTTCGACCGCTTAGATTCAAATGGCAAAAAAAGAGAGCTTCATACAGAGCTTGCCGAAGATGTTTTAGATTACAATGTTTACAACACTTACAGAACAGAATACGAGAAAATCCCCGACAGAAGTAACATAATAAAGGAAAGTGATTATTTTACCGTATCAATAATTCCCTTAATTAATATTTTAGAACGCAATTATTACGAGATCGACAGTTTTGTTGTGTTAATGTGTGTAGTTGGCTCGGTTCAAATTAAAACAAATAATGGAAGTATTGATTTAAAAAAGGGCGAAACCGTTTTAATACCTGCCGAACTCGACCATGTTAAAATGATACCTACGGCTTATGCCGAATTATTAGAGGTATATATTCCGTAATGCTCTTATTGCATTCTTCCTGCAAGCTGTCCACAAGCAGCATCAATATCTTTACCTCTTGAACGACGAATATTTATAATAAGATTTCTTTTTTCTAAAAACTCCACAAAAGCATCGGTTTTTTCTTTTCTGCAACGCCTAAATCTATCGTTTGCAGTACTGTTGTATTCAATAATATTTATTTTACAAGGACTAATTTTACAAAATTCAGCCAAAGCGGTGGCATCTTTTAAGCTATCGTTGATACCATCAAATAAAATATATTCATAAGTTATTCTTTCGTTTGTTTTTTCGTGAAAATATTTAATTGAGTCTCTTAATTCAGTAAGATTGTTTCGCCTGTTAACAGGCATCATAGCAGACCTTGTTTCGTCAATTGCTGAGTGTAAGGATACCGAAAAATGAACTTTTAAGTTTAAATCGGCGAATTTCATTATCATTTTGGGTATGCCAACACTTGAAACCGTAATCCTTTTTGGCGACATCCCCATATATTTTGGTGCTGTAATTATTCTTATTGCATGTGCAAGAGCATCAAGATTTAAAAGCGGCTCGCCCATACCCATTACTACAATATTCGACAAAGCCCTGCCAAAAAGCTCTTCGCTACGCCTATTCAATAAAAATACCTGGTCTAAAATTTCTCCGGTGCTCAAATTTCTTATAAATCCCATTTTTCCGGTAGCACAAAACTTACAATCCATGGCACAGCCTACCTGAGTGCTTATACACGCTGTAACCCTATCGGAACTTGGAATTAAAACTCCTTCGATATATTTAGAGTCGTGAAGGCGAAAAACTGCTTTTAAAGTTTTATCGCTACTTTGTTGTTCATTTACAATTTCGGAAGGCAAAAAACAATACTTTTCTTGTAACTTGTCGCGAAAGCTTTTAGAAATATTAGTCATAATATCAAAACTTTGAGCACCACGTTTATATATCCACTCTTTTATTTGACTTGCTCTAAAAGCTTTTTCGCCTGATTCTATTACAATTTTATCAATTTCTTTTTCTGATAAATTGCGTATATCTGTTTTATTTGTTTCCATAGTGCAAAATAAGAAAAATAAAATTCAGGATTATAGTATAAAACAATATATTTAGAGTAAACTTTATATTATTAATAAAACTGCATAACTTAAAATCAAAAATGCATTGGGCTACAGAATAAAAAAAGTTGCAAAATGCATGAAATAGTAAACTCCACAAAATATAAAAAAATAGGCTGCCAAAAACAGACAGCCTACTTTAAAATTATAATCTGTTATAGTTTTATTTAACAA
>JAQVOJ010000098.1:0-4708 GCA_028702675.1 Bacteroidales bacterium | reverse complement strand
CCAGCCCAAAAGCTTAAGTCACCACCACCACAATCTGCTTGAACATAAAATTCGTATGCTGTTCCAGAGTCTAAATCAGATAATGTATAAGGATTATCGGAAGTACCTTCGATTAAAGTACCTTCACCTTGTGTGAAACCGGGTGTACCCCATTCAATATTCCATGTATCAGAAGAGCTAGTCCAACCAAGTACAGCAGAATTTGTTGTAATATCTGTTACAGTTAGGTCTGTAGGTTTAGGACAAGTAATAGTAATTATACTACCTGGCATCATTACATCGTCAACAGCCCAGCCATAACCCCATCCACCATCATCGTTATAATGGAAAGCGATAAATACGGTTGGTTCATTTGCATAAGCAGTTAAATCAACAGTTTCTTCTTGCCAAGCAGATATATTATCAGAAGAAAGCACTTCAACATCATCCCATGTAGTACCATCTAAAGAAGCTTTAATTGTAAAGATGTCAGAATTTCTTACATTTTCGAATTTAATCCATGGAGCATTAATTTCAGTAAAATCTACCGGAGGTAAAATCATCCACACATCGCTCATATCTCCGTTACATTGGTCGTCATTAGCATAAGCATAATTTCCGTGTTCAGGTATTGTCCAGTAATCGCTACTACCATTATTGCCGAATAACCAGCCACAATCACCATCAATTAATTCACCACCTTCAGGAAGTCCGGCTTCAAAATCAAAAATAATAACATCGCCTAATAATATAGTCTCGCTTGTAGCAACACCACCTTGACCACTAGCATTGCTAGCAATAATTTCATAATAATAATTATTAGCTTCGCTTAGTGTTTCGCTAAAAGTCAGTCCGGCTTGATCTTCAGAAACAACAACTTCACCAGGATATCTAACAACTGTATATGTAACACCTGTACCTGTAAAATATTCACCATGTAAACCTTCTGTAGGAGCATCCCATGTTAATGAAATTTCCATATCTGTATTAGTAAGACCTACGTTTGTTGGAGCAGCAGGAACATCTTCGCCTACCCATACAGTTACAGTTGTAGGTACACCTACGCCTGCACTATTTGTTCCAATCACTTTAAATGCGTGGAATCCAGCAGTTAATACTGTAATTGTTTCATTTTCAGCTCCACCAATTGTTGGAGATGCATTAGTATATTCAGGTGTTTCAGAACCATCAAGATATAGATCAATAGATGTAAGTTCTGTAAGTGTATTACCTGAAAAATCTAAGCTAGGATTAGTCCAAGAAACATCAGCGGTAAGTGCTCCACCTGCGTCTGGTGTAGCAGTTAAGTCGCTAACAGCAGCAGGTGCTGCAGGATCTGCAGGATCATTACATACTACCAAAGTTCCAAACTGAATTCCACCGGCATCTGCAATAGCTGTAAATGCACCAGTAGTTAAATCGTAAGTACCAAACTCATAAGAAGCGCCACAAGTGATAGCATATAACTGTTCAGAAACGGGGTCGTAAGAAATATCTTGACCATAATTTAAATCAATACCAATTGCTCCAACACTAGTTCCGGCACCTGTTGCAGGGTCGATTTGATATAAGTTATCATCATCGATTGCTACACCATATAAATAACCATCATTAGCAAAATCCATAGCGATAATCATACCAGTACCTACACCCACTTCAGTTACAGCATAAGTTGTCATGTCTAAGGTACATAGATGTGGTAAATTAGAATCATCAAGTACTACAACATACATAACTTGATTACTCCAGTCATAAGCAAGCCCTGTGGGGGTTCCTGTAATCCCTGTAATTGTGCCAAGTGCAGTAGTGGTTCCATCATCAGGATTTACTTCATCTAAAGTTAAGTCTGAATAAACACGATAAACAACTCCATCAGCAAATTCTTCTGACATTGGGAATGGATCTGCTGCAATTGTTCCTGTAGCAGTAAGCGTACCATCAGCTAATGCAATACTGTTGTAAACTTCATCGGTTGTATTTCCAGCATAAGCTTCTTGATCTGCCTTAATAAAGCTAGGAGTATAAACCGAATGAGTACTTCCAAGAGGTGCTTTAAACAATTGATGTGTTTTTGTCTTATTGTTAGCTTGCGCTGGCAACAAAACTTTTTTATAATCTATCGTTTGTGAAAACCCTGTTGAGATTATCACTGAAAAGATTAAGAATAATAATAGTAGTTTTCTCATAATTAAAATTTTTAATGTTACAATAAATACAAAATTAACAATTTTTATAAACTATACATACAAATTAAAATATTTTTAAATAAAAAAGAGGCTATAATAAAAATTAAGCCCCTTATTCTAATTTATGTCTGTACAAAAGTTTTATTTTACTAAATTTACTTTATGTACGCTTTCGTTTATTCTAATAAAATAATTTCCCTCTGCATATTTTGACAAATCTACAGATTGGTTACTGGTAGCACAATCTATTTTCAATACTAGTTTACCAAGTGTATTATAGATTTCAATTTTGCTTCCTTCGGCATTATCAATATAAATGATATCAGATACAGGATTAGGATAAATACTAATGTCGCTTAAGTTGTTGTTTTCAACTCCTGTAAAATCTCTGGTAACAGATAAACATTGCTCGTTGTTATTCAAGTTTGGGTCTATTCCGGCATATTCAATACCCACACAAACTTCAAATTCGGACATTTCTAAAGCATCCATATCGTCTGCACTTAATAGGCCTAATGGGAAAACACTCATCATACCTGCGGGGAAAGAACCTCCTGTGAATTGTGAAGGATCTACTTCAAAGCTTTCTGAAATTTGAGCAGCTTCAATTGATATTGTAACAGTTATAAGTTCAACAGCATCATCGGGTCCGTTATTAGCAACCACAGGAAGAATTTTTAATGAGTCGGTAGCAGAAAGATCCAAACTTGTAATTTGGTTTTGGTCTTCCATATTATCAATAAATCCCAATACTGCAATATCAGAGTTTTCTTCGTAAACTGCGCCATCGTCAACATAAACTGATAAATAGAAAGGATTAATAGTTGTTACGGTACACTCCTGATCTTGGCAAAACTCATTAGAAGCCCAATACCAAACTCCTTCTTGATTAATGGTATAAACATAATCATTTAAAACAGCAGAATTATCAGCACCCAAAGCTAATAAAGAGGTCCCGTTACAATGTATAGCCACCCAAAACTCTTGAGAACCAATAGTGTAGGCTGTATTGAGATCTACCTCTTGTGGGCCTGAAGTAGTTGCAGTATAGTTTTGTGAATATACTTCGGTACCAGCTGCTGTAAACGCGTCAAAACCTGCCTCTTCGTTAAAAGTACCGCCTTCGTAAATTTTAATTACATAAGATGTGTTTGTTGCACCAT
Source organism: Bacteroidales bacterium (assembly GCA_028702675.1). Lineage (GTDB taxonomy): Bacteria > Bacteroidota > Bacteroidia > Bacteroidales > ML635J-15 > JAQVOJ01. The sequence goes on along the minus strand of JAQVOJ010000098.1, from coordinate 1,380 downwards.
ATTGAGTATAATTCTCATGGTCGCTGTAGAATTTAACTTTTGTGATTTCGTCTCCTGCTGTTTGCGAGCCTGCTGCTATACGAATAGCATATTCAGCACCCTCTGACATAACAGAACCACCTAACATTTGAGAACTACCAACCCAACCAGCTTTAATTTCGGAAGAATTTTGCATATCTGCAGGGATTTTTAAAAAAGCATTTTGGGCAAATACTACCGAGCCTGTAAAAAACAAAATAATTCCTAAAAACATTGTAAATTTTTTCATAACAAACATTAATTTAATTTAGTTAAACATATAAAATAAAAACCAATACTTTTGCTAAACGCAAGAATATTCTATTTGGTTGCAAAATTAGTTAATTCAAATACTTCTTTTTATTAAAAACACTTCGCATTTTCATATTAATCACGCCAAAAATAGCCTCGCCAACAATACTGCTACTCATTTTTGAGGCACCACGTTTTCTATCTGTAAATATAATAGGTACTTCTATAATATTGTATTTAAAAAGCCATGTTTTAAATTTCATTTCAATCTGAAACCCATAACCAATCATTCTTATATTATCAAGATTTAAGCGTTCCAACACATGCTTTTGATAGCAAACAAAACCGGCAGTAGTATCATAAATCTTCATTCCTGTAATAAGTCTAACATACACCGATGCCAGATACGACAACAAAACCCTACCCATAGGCCAATTCACAACATTAACACCCGATATATATCTTGACCCAACAGACATATCAGCTTTTTGCTCCTTACAAGCTTCATAAAGATTAATCAAATCATCTGGATTGTGCGAAAAGTCGGCATCCATTTCAAAAATATACCCATAACCCTTTTGTAATGCCCACTTAAAACCGGCAATATAAGCAGTACCTAATCCTTGTTTTCCTTTTCTTTCTATTATATATAACGAATCTGTAAAAGATTTCTGTAAACTTTTAACAACATCCGCTGTACCATCAGGAGAGCCATCATCTACAACTAATATATCAAAGTCTTTGCTTAAGCTAATAACTTTTTTAATAATGAGTTCAATATTTTCGATTTCATTATATGTAGGAATTATTACTAGGCTATCGCTCACAATTTTTTTTTTGCGAATATAATAATATTATATTAAATTGATATCAAATTAAATATTTTTTAAGATTTACACATTTCTACTTAGCTGTAATACTAATAGATTGAGAGGCACTCCAAAAAAAATTGCAAAAAAAATGCAAAAAAATGCAAAAGAATAAAATCTGTTATTATCTTTGCACTCCCATTTAGGGAATAGTTCTTTGAAAGAAATGGAAGCAAGACGAGGTTTAATAGTAAAATAGATAATAAGCACAAGGTTTATCGAACATGTAAGTCAATTCATG
>JAQVOJ010000019.1:24983-37397 GCA_028702675.1 Bacteroidales bacterium | reverse complement strand
TTGTTTTAATTGTTTATTATCTAAATCTTATCAATTTTCAGTGTTTATCCAATTAACAAGACCTTTTTTCTCTATTATTTTCATTAATTTATCAGGAAGTGGCTCGAAGTGGAATTCTTTGTCGTTAATCTTAATAATACCTTGTTCAAATCTTATATCTACCTTATCGTAGGGTTTATAAGCATCAACAATTTCGGGAAGAACAATAAGTGCTAATCCTTGGTTAATGCTTGAGCGATAAAATATTCTATTTACAGATTTTACAATTACAGCTTTAACTCCTGCATGTGCAAGACCAACCGCAGGATGTTCTCGACTACTACCGCAACCAAAATTATCGCCGGCAATAATTATATCACCTGCTTGTACATTCTTGCTAAAGTTAGGATCGAAACCAGCAAATAAATGAGGCATAATCGCATCGGCATCAGAGCTTAAAACATTGTATGTTAAGTTACCAGCAAACATCTGATCTGTATTCAAATTATCTGTGTCGGCATAATTCCAAACATTGCCAAGTCTTCTGTTGTCGTTTTCTTTAATTTCAATTGTAGAAGATTGCTCTTTATCAATTCTAAATTTTTCGTTACCGGGATTTGTACGCGGGTCTGTTATTTTGCCTGCAATAGCAGAATAGGCAACTGTTGCCGGCGAAGCAAGATATATTTCAGCTTCTTTATTGCCCATACGACCTTTAAAATTTCGGTTAGCTGTGCTTATTACACGATACCCGTCAGCAGGAATACCTTGTCCTGTACCTAAACAAGGACCGCAACTCGATGCTAAAACATTTGCTCCGGCATTCATCAATGTTTCAACTAAGCCTTCTTTAATGGCTTGCATAAATATTTCCTTAGAAGCCGGAATTACAAGTAACTGAAACCCGTCAGCAACTTGTTTCCCATTTAATATTTCGGCTGCTATCCTAATATCTTCTAACCTTCCGTTTGTGCATGTGCCAATCAATCCTTGATGTAATTCTAACCCGGCAACTTCGGCTAAAGCTTTAACATTGTCAACATGATGTGGTGCAGCAACTAAAGGATAGATGTGGCTTAAGTCGATATTAATTTCTTTAATATAATGAGCATCAGCATCAGCCCAGATACCATCAAATTTTTCTCCAAAATGATTCTCGAGAACTTCATCGGCAGGGAATACTGCGTTTTTTGCTCCCATTTCTGATGCAAGATTTGCCAATGTCATTCGTTCTGAAATGCCTAGCGTTTTTACTCCATCGCCATGATATTCTATGCTCATATAATTAGCTCCATCAGAGCCTATTAATCCAATTATCCACAGCGAAATATCTTTTGCATATACGCCTTCAGGTAATTTGCCTGTAAGAGTAATCTTTATTGATTCTGGAACTCTAAACCAAGTCTCGCCTTTTTTCCATAAACCCGCCGATTCAGTTCTATCTATTCCAGCGGCAAGAGTATTAAAAGCCCCAGCTGTACATGTGTGAGAATCACTGCCTACTATTATCATACCTGGTCGAGCATGATTTGCCATTAATTGATGACATATTCCACCGCCTACATCATAAAACTTTTTAATATCTTGCTCCTTCACAAAATCACGTATTTCCTGATATTGAGTTGCTAATTTTGCATTAGTAGGTGGAGCATTGTGATCTAATACTACAAGTAGTTGTTCGGGATCAGAAACTTTAGTTCCTCCCATTTTCTTAAAAGTATTTTTAATACTTGCCGTATTGTCGTGGGTAAGGACAATATCTGGCTTTCTAAATACAATGGCACCACAAGTGGCACCTAATATTTTCTCAACAAAAGTTTTTCCTGCCATAATTATTAATGTTTTTTACAAAAATAGAGATAATATTCGCTAAATAAATAATTATCTGTTAGAAAATTTGATAGTTATAGAACATTATAAGCTTATGTTAAATCAATAAAAAAACCACTAATATAATTAGCGGTTTATAAGAAAATTGGAATTCTTTACGAAAAAATTACATCATTTCTTTCATGGCTTTGTAGGCTTTGTCACCATAAACTATTGATGGTCCACCGCCCATAACAACCGCAACACCTATAGTTTCAACTATTTCGTCTTTCGTTGCTCCTGCTTGTAAAGCACCTTGAACATGACAAGCAATGCAGCCTTCACATCTAATGGTTATTGCAATACCAAGAGCTATTAGCTCTTTAGTTTTCGCACTTAATGCTTTGTCTTCTCCGGTTGCATGGTGCATTTTTACGAAGCCCTCTGCAACTCCGGGATTTTCTTTTGAAAGTGTGCCGATAAAATCAAATACGGCTTTAGCTTGTTCTGAATAATTACTCATAATTAATCGTTTTTGTTTTTATAGTTTATTAATTAGTGTATTTAACAAGTAAAGAATTTGATTTGTTTACATAATAATTTTTTTATGTATAAAATAAGCATTATGCGGTTTTTTGTTTATTTAATAATATTTGAAAATATCTGATTTTAAATAAAATTATTCTTTCAAAATGCTAAAGCTTTTGCTTACATTATCCTTGTTGTTCGAAATAACAAATTCATAATTACCTACAGCTAAGTCTTAGATTGACACATTATAGGAAGTAGAGTTAATCATAGCATGTTTAATTAATTTGCCATTAACTGAGTAGATAGATAGAATAAAATCTTGTTCGTTATTGGTTTCAATAGTTGCAATGTCGTTTGCCGGATTTGGAAAGACATTGATATTGTTTAATACAAATGTTAATATCTAGGCAAATTACTAATTATTCTTGGGTAATAGCAATATTACTTTTTAACTATTATTAGAAATCATTATTATTATTTAACAATAATATCAAACTAAATAGCTGTTGATTTTAGGTTTTCAACTTCTTCTTCTTGGCTGCAGGAAATAAAACATTATTTAAAATCAAACGGTAGCCGGCTGAGTTAGGGTATAAATCGAGTTTGGTTGGGGGGTCGCCAACATAATGACGGTAATCTTCGGGGTCGTGCCCACCATAAAAAGTCCACATACCCTTACCAAATTCTCCATGTATGTATCTAGCTTCGTTAGCAGTTTTATTTTCTCCCATAATTAAGACTTCAGATTTAATTACATCTCTGTTAAAAGCAGTACTTTGCCCCATGAAACCTTTTATTAAGTTTTCATGACTCTGGCACAACATTGTTGGTACAGGGTCCCACTTTGCCGAGAATTCAAATAATGTAAAATAATCTGAATCTTGACCAACTTTCCTAGTTTGAGAAACATCGATATTACTATGTTCGTATTCCATAGGATTGCGAACTAATGTAAATTTTTCGAATGCCAAACACTGTGAATAATCAAGTTTGCTTTGTGCATCAGGATCAGCAGGGTCTCCATCGTACATAGATTCGCAAATATCTGTTCCCTCTGCTGCCAATGCAATATCGAAAGTGTCGGTAGCCGAACACATCGCAAATAAAAAACCCCCGTTACTTACATAAGCTTTAATAGTTTTAACAACAAAAAGCTTAAGTTGCGAAACTTTATTAAATCCAAATTCTTTTGCCATAGTCTCAGCGTTTTGTTGCTGCTCCCTATACCACTGCATGTGCCTGTATCCGGCGTAGAATTTTCCGTATTGTCCTGTAAAATCTTCGTGATGTAGATGCAACCAATCATATTTAATTAAATCGCCATTAATAATTTCGGCATCATAAATTACATCGTAAGGAATTTCGGCATAAGTAAGTGCTAAAGTTACCGCATCGTCCCACGGGAGTTTATCGGAAGGAGAATAAACAGCAATTTTTGGAGCTTTCTCAAGTTTTACTGCATCCATATTGAGGTCTGGTCTTGCAATTTCGTTAAAAATTTGTTGTTTCTGAACATCTGCTATAACCTCGAAACTTACATCTCTTATTCTGCATTCGGTTTCAATATCTTTATTATAAGGAGTTAAAAACGAACCACCCCGATAATTAAGAAGCCACCAAGCCTCAACCTGATTTTGCAAAGTCCAGTATGTAATACCATAAGCCTTTAAATGGTTAGTTTGACTATCATCCATGGGGATTAATAAAAATGCCGACCTCGATGTGAGTGGAGCTAATAATATTATTAATAATATGTATGTAAATAAGCCTTTCATTTAATTATATTTTACTCAAAATTACTAAAAATATTAACGTAGTGTTTTTGCATTTATTCTATTCATACACAATTTGAAAAGAAGTTTATTGACTATGCTAAACAACACAATAACGTTAGAAAAATAACAATGTTAATTAAATAACAAAAGTTATCTTTGTGCATAAATTGAAAGTTTAAAAAATGAAAATAGAAGAAATACGTTATCTGTTAAATGCGAAAATTTCTTCTTTGCCGAAGTGCAGAGATTGCGAGTACAATTTTGCTTTTGCAAGCGATTTAATGAGTGACGTACTTAGGATAAGACCTGACGAAGTAATACTAATTACCGGTTTGTGTAATGTGCAAACAATACGAACCGCTGAAATGTCTGATATTAATTGCGTGGTATTGGGTAGAGGAAAACAACCCAACGATGAAATGAAAAAGCTTGCACAAGATAATAATATTACTTTAATGTATTGTGATTATAGTGTTTATAAAATTTGCAGTATCTTAGGCAAAGAAGGAATTAAACCATTGTATTAATGGAATATACAAAAAAAATAATTGGTGGAAATTTTAGTGAAGCAGGAGAAGCTTCAAGTGCTATAAAAAAGGTGTTGAAACAGCTTGGAGTTGATAGTCAGGTAATTAGACGTACTGTTGTGGCTATTTACGAAGCCGAAGTTAATGTTGTAGCCCATGCTTACGAAGGATTATTATCGGTTTTAATTGAGGATGATAAAATTAAAATTGTAATTGAAGATGAAGGCCATGGTATCGAAGATATTGAAAAAGCAATGGAGGCCGGTTATTCTACTGCTTCAGAAAAGGTTAGAGAAATGGGTTTTGGTGCAGGAATGGGGTTGCCAAACATTAAAGCAAATACCGATAAAATGACTATTAATAGTGTGGTAGGTAAAGGAACCGTAATTGAATTGATAAACTATTTCTAATGGAAATAAATAATACAAATAAGGAGTTTTATCACGCACTTACTATCGATAAAGATGTGTGTGTGGGATGTGCAAATTGCATGAGTGTTTGCCCTACCGAAGCAATTAGAATAAGGAATGGTAAAGCCGAACTGTATAACAATAAATGTATAGATTGTGGTGCATGCTATAAGGTTTGCCCTGTAAAAGCTATTTATATTAAGCAAGATGATTTTAAAAATATCCAAAATTATAAGTATAGAATAGCATTAGTCCCTGCAATTTTAATCGGACAATTTTCACATAATATTAGAACATCACAGATTTATGCAGCAATAAAAGAGCTTGGTTTTACACATGTTTACGAAGTTGAAAATGCTGCAGCAACTATTGTAGAAGCTTACAAAAAATATATGAAAAAACATAAGCTGCAAAAACCATTTATTTCTCCGTTTTGTCCGGCTGTTGTGCGTCTTATTCAGGTACGTTTCCCCTCGCTTGTGAAAAACATTATACATTTTGGTGTCCCTCTCGACTTTGCAGCAAATTCTATCCGCAAAAGATTGAGCAATGCCGGAATTAAAAATGAGGACATTGGTATGTTCTATATTACTCCCTGTGCTGCAAAAATAGCTTCGGTAAAAAGTCCGGTAGAAGATGTTATATCTCCAATAAACGGAGTAATTAATATGGATTTGATTTACAATAAAATTCAATCATTGATAACTAAATCAATGCCTCCGGTTCAGTCGCTAAATCATGCTTTAAGAGGAAAAGATGTTTTGTTTAGTTTGACAGCCGGAGAAAAGTCCCGATTCGAAGGAAGAAGTTTTGCTATTGATGGGATGAAAAATATTATTGAATTTCTTGAACAACTCGAAAACCAAGAAAAAACTAATGTGGATTTTTTAGAATTAAGAGCTTGTAATCAAAGTTGTGCAGGTGGTGTGCTTACTGTAGCAAATAGATTTCTAGCTATGGAGCGATTAAATGATAGATGTAAGGCTATTGATAAAATGAATGAAGAAAGAGGAATGCCTAAACAGGGAGAAAAACTTGATATTGATGAGCAAACTTATAAAAAGCTTATTATTCCTGAAATAAAACCCAGACCAATATTGAAAGTAGGGGACAATATTAAAAATTCCTTGAGAAGGCTACAAGAAATGGAAAACATAATAAATACTTTGCCCGGAGTACATTGTTGTATGTGTGGGGCACCAAATTGTAGTGCGTTTGCCGAAGATATTGTTAGAGGAAATGCAAAAATCACAGATTGTATTTTTTATAATGACAAACCTGAAAATATCAAGAAAAAATTATGTGAAATCTGGGGCAAAAACAAATTCTTTAAAACCAATAATGATGAAAATTAGTGAATTATTAAGTAAAATTGATTTAAATCTTGAAAATAAATCAGCAGATATTGAGCATATTATAAATGGTGTGTATGCTTCTGATTTATTAAGTGATGTTATGGGATTTGCTAAGCATGGCGAATTATGGGTAACATTGCAAACACATAAAAATGTTGCTGCTATTGCCGGACTTAAAGATTTAAGCGGTGTGATAATTGTTGGTAACAATAAGCCTGATAAGGAAATGTTAGAAAAATGTACCGAAGATGGGATACCTGTTTTTACGACAAATTTATCTACATATCAAGTTTGTGGAGAATTGTATGTAATTTTAAATCAATAATGCTTTATAAAGCCGACATACACATACATACGGTATTATCACCTTGTGGGGATTTGTACATGAGCCCTTCAAATATTGTAGAGGCTGCTTTAAAGAAATCTTTAAATATTATTGGTATTACAGACCATAATTCAACACTTAATGTTGAAGTAACAAGTAAGATTGCGAAAAAATATAATATATTAGTACTTTATGGTGCTGAAGTTACAACTCGCGAAGAAGTACATTGTTTGTGTTTTATGCCTAGTTTAATTAGATTGTCCGAATTTCAGAAATATATTGATAATAATATTAGAAAAATTCCAAATGACATAAAACGGCTTGGATACCAATTGGTTGTTGATGAAAATGAACAAATTTTAGATGAAATACCTCACTCTTTATTAGCGGCAACAAATTTATCTATAAACCAACTAAGAAATGATGTTGCAGATTTTGATGGAATTTTTATTCCGGCACATATTAATCGATCTGCAAATAGTATTGATAGCCAATTGGGGTTTATGCCTGATGATTTGAATCCCGATGCAATTGAATTATATAAATATAGCGATACTCAAGAGTTTCTTAAAAAAAACCAACAGCTTGCTAATCTTAAAATATTTCAATCTTCTGATGCTCATTTTATTAACGATATAGCTTCCGCTTACACTAATATAGAAATAGAAGAATTGAGTTTCGATGCTTTTAAAAAAGCACTTTGTGATAAAAAATAAACTTACAGATGAAAACTATTGATCTACATCTATCGGATATTATTAATAATTCGATTCGAGCACAAGCAAACGAGATTGAGCTTATGTTCGAATACTCGAATAATGATAATTCATTGCTTATCACAATTAAAGATGATGGTATAGGTATGGATGAAATTGCTTTAAAACAAGCATGTGATCCATATTTTACAAGTAGAACCGAAAGAAAAGTTGGCTTAGGAATTCCATTATTTAAGTTTCATGCCGAACAAACAGGTGGCAGTTTTGAAATATTATCAGAAAAAGGCAAAGGAACAATGGTTAAGGCTATGTTTTTATTGCAGCATCCCGATTGTCAGCCATTGGGAGATATATATGGAACTATATCCCGTTTTATTTGCCAATTTGCTGAAATAAAGTTTTTTGTCTCATATAAAGAAGAACATAACGAGTTCAAAGTGAATACGTTAGACTTAAAAGAAGCTTTAAATACCGAAAAATTTAACCCTATTTATGATTATGAATTAATCAAATCATTGTTGCAAGAAAACATGAAATTTAATCTTAGCTTATGAAGTTTTATTAAAAATATTTTAGTGTTTAGCAACATTTTTATATCTTTAAAAAATCGTTCTTATTAAGAAAGTATTTTGTAAAAAACTGATAATCAATTTAAAATGGGAGCAGCTTATTTAGAATTAATTTAAGTTACCAAATGCGATATGTTAAAAAAATAACAATGTTAAAAATATAACAAAAAGCATTTTTTTATATCAAACAAGATTTTATATTTGCTGCGAATTGAGATATGTGATTAATTTTAAAAATATAAAGCGAATAGACATGACAAAAATTAAATCGCTAGACGAATTAAGAAAGCAAAAAGAAGCTTTACAGAATAAGATAAAGCTTCGTGAAACTGCTGATCATCCTGATTCGGTAGTTCAAGTAAAAGTCGGAATGGCAACAAGTGGTATTGCTTCCGGAGCAAAAGAGATTATGGAATTTATGATTGACGCGTTACAAAAACGCAATATCAATGCTGTTGTTACTCAAGCCGGTGATATGGGTTATTGCTTTGCCGAGCCGACAATAGAAATTACCAGACCCGGAGAATCGCCAGTGGTATTTGGTTATGTTACTAAAGAAAAAGCCGACGAAATTATTGAGAAATACATTAAAAACGGAGAATTAGTCGAAGGTATTTTACCAGAGAACTATCACTCTATTAACGATATTGATAAATAGGAGGACGAACCATGGTAAATTATAAAATGCATATTTTGGTTTGTGGCGGTACAGGATGTAAAGCTTCGCAAAGTCAAGAATTGACCGAACAGTTAAATATTGAGCTTCAGAAACATGGTATCGAAGATGAAGCAAAAGTTGTATTAACAGGCTGTTTTGGATTTTGTGAACAAGGACCAATAGTAAAGATTATTCCTGATAATACATTTTACACAAAAGTATCGCCCCAAGATTCAAGAGAAATTATTGAAGAACATATTATTAAAGGGCGGAAAGTAAAGCGTTTATTATATGTTGATCCCGAAGACAAAAAGTCTATACCCGATAGTAAACATATGGGTTTCTATAAAAAACAAATTCGTATAGCTTTACGTAATTGTGGATTTTTAGACCCAGAAAATATAGAAGAGTCGATTGCAAGAGATGCATACGAAGCACTTGGTAGAGCTCTACTTGAACAAACTCCACAGCAAGTTATAGACGAAATAAAAAAATCTGGACTTAGAGGTAGAGGAGGCGGAGGTTTCCCAACTGGATTAAAATGGCAATTTGCAGCCGATAATCCAAGCGACCAAAAATATGTGGTTTGTAATGCAGACGAAGGAGACCCCGGTGCTTTTATGGATAGATCTATACTTGAAGGAGACCCACATAGTGTGTTAGAGGCTATGGCAATTTGCGGCTATTGCACCGGAGCCGATAAAGGTTTGATATATATCAGAGCCGAATATCCACTAGCTATTAAGAGATTAAAGATTGCTATTAAACAAGCCGAAGAATATGGTTTACTCGGAAAAGATATTTTAGGTACTGGTTTTAATTTCGATATTGAATTAAAATATGGTGCCGGAGCATTTGTTTGCGGAGAAGAAACTGCTCTTATTCATTCTATGGAAGGAGAAAGAGGCGAACCTACCGTGAAGCCTCCATTTCCTGCCGAAGCAGGTTACATTGGTAAACCAACTAACGTAAACAATGTTGAAACATTCGCAAATATTTCACCTATTCTTCTTAAAGGTGCAGATTGGTTTAATAAAATTGGAACAGAAAAATCAAAAGGAACAAAAGTATTTGCACTTGCCGGAAAAATTAATAATGTTGGGCTTATCGAAGTCCCAATGGGTACAACATTGCGCGAAGTAATTTTTGAAATTGGTGGCGGAATTAAAGATGGCAAAAGATTTAAAGCCGTTCAAACGGGTGGACCATCAGGCGGATGCCTCACAGAGAAACATCTTGATACTCCAATTGATTTCGATAATCTCGTTGCTGCCGGTTCTATGATGGGATCAGGCGGGATGATTGTGTTAGACGAAGATGATTGTATGGTAAGTGTTGCTAAGTTTTATCTCGGATTTACAGTTGAAGAGTCTTGCGGAAAATGTTCTCCTTGTAGAATTGGGAACAAGAGATTATACGGAATTCTTGATAGAATTACTGAAGGTAAAGGAACTCTTGAAGACCTCGATCTGTTGAAAAATTTAAGTTATGTAATAAAAGATACTTCTTTATGTGGTTTAGGACAAACATCTCCAAACCCCGTATTGAGTACTTTAGAAAACTTTTATGATGAATATCTTGAACATGTAACCGAGCATAAATGCCGTGCCGGTCAATGTACCTCACTTAAAAAATATTATATTATTGAGGACGCATGTGTTGGTTGTACTGCATGTGCCAGAGCATGTCCTGTGGGTGCAATTACTGGCGAGAGAAAAATGCCTCATTACATTAATCAAGAAATCTGTATTAAATGTAACGCATGTTACGAAAAGTGTAAATTTAATGCTATTGAGATAAAATAATTTGGAGGAAAAACTAATGGCAATGATTAATATAAATATTGATGGACGAACTGTTCAGGTAGAGCAGGGAACCACAGTACTTGAAGCAGCTAAAAGCGTAAATATTGATATTCCTACATTATGCTATATGAATCTTGAGGATATGAATATAACTCATAATCCCGGAGGGTGTAGAATGTGTGTTGTAGAGATTAATGGACGTAGAAACTTAGCTCCAAGTTGTGTAACAAAATGCACCGAAGGTATGGAGATTAAAACTCATACAATGAGAGTGCTTAATGCAAGAAAAACTGTACTAGAACTTATTCTGTCTGACCATCCGTTTGACTGCCTAATATGTGCGAAAAACGGAACTTGCGATTTGCAAAAAATGGCTCAGGATTTAGGAATACGTGAAATACATTATAAGGGAGAACAATCTACCTACAAAGGAGATGAGAGTCCTTCTATTATTCGAGATATGGATAAATGTATTATGTGTCGTAGATGCGAAACTATGTGTAACGAAGTCCAAACTTGTGGAGTATTGAGTGGCATAAATCGTGGATTTGAAGCTGTTGTAGCTCCTGCGTTTGAACAAGATTTAAGCAAATCTCCATGTACGTTTTGTGGACAATGCGTAGCTGTTTGTCCTACTGGTGCACTTACCGAAGTTGATCATACTAATAAGGTTATTAGAGCTTTGGCTGACAAATCTAAAACGGTTATAGTACAAACAGCACCGGCTGTTAGAGCAGCTCTTGGCGAAGAATTTGGAATGGTACCGGGAACTCTCGTTACCGGTAAAATGGTGGCAGCTCTAAAACGTATAGGTTTCGATAAAGTTTACGATACTGACTTTGCTGCTGACCTTACTATTTTAGAAGAAGGAACTGAGCTACTAGGTAGGCTTACAAAGTATTTGGAAGGCGATAAAAATGTTAAATTACCTATTCTTACATCTTGTTGTCCCGCATGGGTAAATTTTATCGAATATCAGTTCCCTGAACTTAAAGATATACCCTCAACAGCAAGAAGCCCACAACAAATGTTCGGAGCTATTGCAAAAACATATCTCGCTGATAAAATTGGTGTGAAACGCGAAGATTTAATTGTTGTGTCTGTAATGCCTTGTTTAGCGAAAAAATTCGAAGCACAACGTGAAGAGTTTATTGTGAATGGTAACCCTGATGTTGATTATTCAATTACAACCCGAGAATTGGCTCATTTGATAAAGCAAAGTATTGGTGATATTCATGACCTTGAAGATGAAAATTTTGACCCAATAATGGGTGAATCTACCGGTGCTGCTGTAATATTTGGTGTTACAGGTGGAGTTATAGAAGCTGCATGCCGTACTGCTTACGAAGTATTTACAGGGAAAACACTTGAAAAACTTGAATTTACAGAATTACGGGGTATGGAAGGTGTTAGATCGGCCACAATAGATTTCGATGGAACTCCAATCAATATTGGAATTGCTCATGGACTCGGAAATGCTCGTAAACTATTAGAACAAGTAGTTGCCGGTGAATCTGAATATCATGCCATCGAAATTATGGCTTGCCCAGGTGGATGTATTGGTGGTGGCGGACAACCTCTACATCATGGCGATAGCAATGTGATTAAAGCCAGAGCGGCTGCTCTATACCGTGAAGACGAAGGTAAACCAATTCGTAAATCACACGAAAATCCGGAAATTATTAAGCTTTACGAAGAATTTTTGGGTAAACCTATGAGTGAAAAAGCGCACAAATTGCTGCATACTCATTACTTTGATAAGAAAAAGAAAATATTCATTGACTAAATAAAATAATTATGTCTTCGATAAATATTAAAATTAAAGAAAAAGATGCACTTAAAATCAAAGAGATTTGTGCTTCATTTAATAATAATCCCGGTGAATTAATTAATGTCTTGCATAAAGTACAGGAACATTTTGGATATTTGCCGGCAGAAATTCAGGAAATAGTGGC
>JAQVOJ010000019.1:0-24883 GCA_028702675.1 Bacteroidales bacterium | reverse complement strand
GGTTAATATTTGTTTATTTTGATATCTTTGATTCGGAATACAGTAAATTAAATTTGCGAATTATGAAATTTGTGTTTTTTGTTATAACTTTTATTGTTTTGTCTTCTCAAATATCTATGTCTCAAACAGTAGATAATCTTGATATTCCAAATGGTTTATATCTCATTTCCGAACTGGGAACAGATACTACAGAATTTGGTTTAATTGAGGAAAGAAAAGCAGTTATAAAATTTAATTATTTAATTATAAATGAGAAAGATCAAAAATATAATAGAATACTCGTAGATTTAGATAAATATGTGCCTTTATGCCTTGAAAAACCACCAGAAGCTGTTCAGCAAACCGAAATTAAAAAGAACTTAGTATTTTCTCTTACCGAAAAAGCATCTGAACAGCTAAAGGTTTTTACTACAAATCACATTATGCAAAAAATAGCTCTTGTTGTAGATGGAGAAGCTGTTTCTATCCATAAAATACGTGAGCCTATTATTCATGGGCAAATACAAATTACAACATGTAGTGATAACGCTTGTGAGTGGTTAATTGTAAAGATTAAGAATGATAAGATTTGAGATATAAAATGTGCTTTTCTAATCCTTTTATTTTGATTGGTATATGATTTAGTTAGATACTTAATTGTTTAACAATTAAAATATAAACTTTGTATTTAGTTGGTAGTTTTCTATCTTTATCTGCAATAAAATAGAAATATCATGCAAGTAAAAATTAATAAAAACGCCTATATTATTCTATTTTTGTTTGCTGCATTGCTATATGCAAATACAATTCCCAACGAATATGCCCTAGACGATAAAATGACCATTTACAAAAATGATTTTACCCTTCAGGGCTTTAGGGGTATTAAAGATATACTTACAAAAGACAGTATGGCTGGTATGTTTGGAAGCGAATCACATACTGTTGTAGGGGGGAGGTATCGTCCTTTGTCGCTTGTTACTTTTGCTATCGAACAAGATTTGTTTGGAGGTAACCCTCATATTAGTCATTTTATTAATATTTTGCTATATGCACTTTCGGTGGTATTGCTGTATAAATTGCTATTTAAACTTTTAAAACCGGATAAAAAACAAAAATGGTGGTTTACTGTTCCATTTTTTACTGCTATTTTATTTGCTGCACACCCTTTGCACACCGATGCTGTAGCAAATATTAAGGGAAGAGACGAAATCCTTTGTTTTTTGTTTTGTATAGCCGCCTTTCTGCATATTTTAAACTATTTGCATACAGAGAAAATCAAGGAATTATTATTTGTTTTTGTTTTTTATTTCTTTGCTGTAATGTCTAAAGAATTGGCTATCACATTTTTATTCGTGATACCTGCTACTGTTTACTTTTTTATGAATCATTCTATAAAAAAGTATTTGCCTTTTATGCTTGTAATCGCTTCCGGTGCAATACTGTATCTTATAATCCGAGTAAATGTAATAGATTCAAGTCTTTCTAATGAAGCTAATTCACTTTTAAATAATCCTTTTGCCGAAGCAACTTTAAGCAGTAAATATGCAACGATATTTCTAAGTTTATTGCTTTATATCAAATTAATAATTGTGCCACATCCTCTTACATGGGATTATTATCCTTATCATATTCCGCTTGTTGAATTTACAGATTGGAGAGTTATTCTTTCGATTATAATTTATGTTGCCTTAGGTACAATTGCAGTATGGGGATGGCGAAAAAAAAATATTTATGCATGGGCAATTTGGGTATATCTTGCCACTTTAAGCATAACTTCTAATTTGTTCTTTACAATTGGGGCTTTTATGAGTGAAAGATTCTTGTACGTATCGCTTTTAGGTTTTTGCGTAGTACTTGCTAATGTTTCTGTAAAAGTTTTGCCTAAGTATATTAGTAAAAAATATATTTTATTCTTTTTAGCAATTATTGTGGGAGCGTATAGTATTAAAACAATTGATCGTAATACTGATTGGAAGAATAATTTAACACTTTTTGGTAATGATGTAAAAATTTCAAAAAATAGTGCTAAAGGAAATAGTTCGTATGCTAGTGAACTTTATAGTTTAGCTGAAAAAGAGAAAGACACTGTTAAAAGAAATAAATTATTTAAAGAAGCAATACCGCATTTTAAAAAAGCGATAGAAATATATCCAAATTATGCCGAGCCCTTAGTGCGATTAGGCAATATTTATTATATGATGAATGGTGATTATAAAACAATGTTCGAATACTATATTAAAGTTTTAGAATTTAATCCTGCAGCTAAAGATGTTTGGGGAAATTCTGTAGGTGTTTTAGAGATGAATGTACACGATGTGCCTTTTGAATTGTGGGTTTGGAAAGAATACCGCCGGTTAAATCCTGCAATGTTCGATCCATGGTTTTATGCAGGAAAACTCTATCGCACATATACCGAAAAACAGGATTCTGCTCTTATTTTACTTGAACGAGCTTTGCAAATTAATCCTGATGATGCAAAAGTTTTAAAAGAAATGGGAATTACTTATGGAAATAAAGGAGAATTTGACAAAGCACAAAAGTTTTTGCTGCAAGCAGAACAGAAAGGACTTAGAGATGCCGAATTATATAGATTTTTGGGCGTAATAAACGGTATCAACGCTAACGACAAAGTCGCATTAGAATATTTTGAAAAAGCACTTGAATTAGATCCACAAAATCGTATGTATCAACAAGATATTGCTGTGGCTAAACAGAGATTGGGTCTTAAATAGATATTGTTTTTTCTCATTGTGAATTTAATTTGAATATTTCTAAAAAGTGATCCCTTACTGACATCGACCGTTTAATGCTCTTCCCGTAAAAAGTGAAAATAAGTAGTATATAAATATGAGTGTGTTTGAACTTTAAAAATGGACAAAAACATTATATCCTTTAAATACTATTGCTGATTTACAGACTGACGAGTTACAAATAAATAGTCAATAGCTTAAATTTTTAAGTCGTTCTAATAGAGGAGGGTGCGAGTAGTGTACAAAAACATACGCAGGATGGGGGGTAAGATTCCCTAAATTGTGAGAAGTGAGTTTCTTTAAACTCGATATTAGTGCATTTGCATTGTAATTATTTTTTGCAAAATTATCAGCTTCAAATTCGTGTTTGCGACTGATTATATTCGCTAGTAATCCCGTAATAGTACTTAAAGGGCTAAATATAATCCCAAAAGCAATAAGTCCGGCATGAAAAGATGCTTGTTCAACTCCTAGAGCGAGAGCAAATACATCGTATTGTAAGAACAAACCTAGTAGAAATAGACTTAAACCTGTTAGGCTAACCGACATTATAAGATTAGAAATAATATGCTTCTTTTTGTAATGACCAATCTCATGAGCAAGCACAGCAACTATTTCCTCAGTTTCCATTTCTTCGATTAGCGTATCGTATAAAACTACACGTTTTTTAGGACCTAGTCCGCTAAAATATGCGTTTGCTTTACTGCTGCGTTTACTCCCATCAATTACATATATATTGTCAATTTTAAACTTTGCATTAGAAGCGAAATTCATTATGGCATTTTTAAGATTTCCTTCTTCAAGAGGTTTCTGCTTATTAAACAAAGGTACTATCAATGTGGAGTAAAACATATTCATAAATACTGAAAAAATTGTAATTACAGCCCAAGCCAGAAGCCAAAAATATTCAGGTGTAAGTGTATAAATATAAATTATCAGCGAAAGCAAGCCACCACCAATTATTGCACCTATAATCCAAGATTTAATTTTGTCAAATATGTAGGTTCTTATGGTAGTCCGGTTAAAACCGTATCTCTTTTCAATTACAAATGTATCATATATATCAAAAGGCGTACTTATAATATCCATACCAATGCCGATAATACCGAAAAAGATTAAAGAGTAGAATATATAATGATTTGAAATATTAAAGGCTATATTATCAACCCACCTGAAGCCACCTGCAAGTAACATTACTAACATTATTGTAAGGCTAAAAATTGAGCTTAACAATCCAATTCTATAATTATCTTGCTTATAGTTTTGTTGTTTTTTATATTTCTCTTCGTCATAAATACCATGAAGTAGGGGATGCAGTTCTTTTTTTAGATATCTGAAATTTAAAAAATCAAGAATTTGATCCAAAAAAAATCCTGCTAAGATTATTAGTAAGTATATAATTAATACAATATCTGCACTCATATTAGAGAATATTTAAAACTTGTTCTTTTATTTTTTCCAGATTATCTTTCATTTCTACAACAATACGTTGCATTTCGGCATGGTATGATTTGGAGCCTAATGTATTAATTTCGCGTCCCATTTCCTGACTAATAAAACCAAGCTTTTTCCCTGATTGGTTTTCGTTTTTTAAAGTTTCGATAAAGTAGGCACAATGTTTTTGTAATCTTACTTTTTCTTCATTAATATCCATTTTTTCAATATAGTAAATCATTTCTTGTTCAAGTCTTCCGTTATCAAGCTTACTTTCATCAGAAAGATGTTCTTTCATATTATTGCTAATCCGTTCTTTAACTATAGCAATTCGTTCACTTTCATATTTAGATAATAAATATAAATTCTTAATTATTCTTTCGTTGCATTTTATTAAATCTGTTTCCATATTCGAGCCTTCTGCCAGTCTATGATTGTTACAGTTTTTTAATGCTTCTTTAATTCCGTTTTTTACCTGTTCCCACTCGTCTTTTTCGAGCTTTTCGTTTACGGAATTAATTACATCAGGAAGCCTAATAATTGTACTTAATACATCTGATTGCGGAATATTTAATTGCTCACGGATTTCCTCAATTTGATTGTAATAATTTGCAATAGCGTCTTTGTTTAATTGTGTGATATTTTCGCATCCTTCGTGCTCTACCAAAATGTAAAGCTCTATTTTACCACGAACAAGTTGCTCTTGAATTAAAGTTCTTATCTCCATTTCTTTCTCCTTGTAATACGAAGGAATTCTTACAGAAATGTCAACCTGTTTGCTGTTTAAGCTTTTTACATCAATAGTAAAGTTTTTGTTTTTGTACGAAAACGTGTGGCGACCGAAACCTGTCATTGAATATAACATAACTATTTCATTTTTTGCAAATTTAATAAACAAGCTAATACTTTAAGCTATCTATGTAATTATTTAGCCTTTCAAAAATTTATTTTTAAAAAACATATACTATCTTTATGGAATTGTGATTAACAATTTATCAATGAGTTGTATAACCAAAAAATTGTAATATGTCATCATCATTTTTATTTCTTCGTGTTACTGCAATAGCAGTTTTGTTCTCGTTATTTGCCGGATTTTTAGGTTCAAGTTCTTTCCATTTTAATGCAGAGAAAGATGATTATGAAGCTAAATGGCAACAAGTAAGCGAATTTGAATCTAAAGGTTTGCCCAAATCGGCTCTTAAAATTGTAGAAGATATTTATGATATGGCTCTTGCCGATAATAATGATGAACAAATCATTAAAGCTTCTTTGTATAGATTTAAATATGTGAATATGATTGAAGATGATGGCTATGTGTTAAATATTCAAAATCTTGAAAAAGAAGTTCTACGAATGCCGCCGGTAGCCTCTGCTTTTGCTTATTTGTTATTGGCAGAGTTTTATAGCTCATATTATTATAATAATTATTATCAAATTTCGCAACGTTCACGAATTGCAGACTTTAAACCAGAAGATTTAAAAACTTGGGACGAATCTCTATTTAAAGACAAAATTATTAAATCATATAATAAAGCTCTTGCCGATACACTTAAATCAATAGAAATAACCGATTATCCTCAACTTATTAAAGACGCCGAGTATGGAGTTGAAACATATCCAAGCTTATACGATTTTTTGATTTTTCAGGCTATTAGTAAATTCCAAAATAATAACATTAACTATTACTACTATTACAATCCTAACGATAAAGCTGATTTTGAATTCACTGATCCGGTAGTACTTGATGTTGCCGAAAATTTTGTTAAGTCCGAAATAAATGGAGCTGATAGTATTTCATATAGTTTTCAGGTTTATTCTCTTTTTAAAGAGTGGTTGAGGTTTAGATTGTCTCGCGAAAACGAAACTGATGCCATTGTTAACGCAGATTTATTAAGAATGGAAATAATGCTCGAAAAATCAAGATTTGCTAAAAAAGACGAAGCTTATTTATTAGGACTTAAAAAAATGCACACCGAATATGCAAAATACCCTGCACTTACTGCTATAGATTTGAAAATTGCAAATTATCTCGTAACACAAGGGGCGAAATATAAGCCGTCTGATACAACAACCTATCAATATGCTCCGTATAGAAATGAAGCTTATAATTTATTAGAACAAGCTATTGAACTCTATCCCGAAAAGAAAAGAAGTTATAAACTAAAAAATTTGCAAAAGCAAATTGAAGAACCCCAATTCAGTTTTACAATACCTGCTTATCATAATACAGCCGAAAGGATACCTTTAAGTATTCAATATAAAAATATTAATGAGCTTTATTGCTCAGTTCTAAAAATCGATTATTTCGATTTAGATAATATCCAACGAAAATATTACAATGACGATGATTTGTTAAAAGAAATCATTAAAAAATCAGAATTGCTTACTACAGAAAGTATTCCGATTGTTAAGTCGTCTGATTATAATCTACATAGTTTTACTTATTTGAGTGAACCAATTGATAAAGGTTTTTATATAATCTTATTGCATAAGAATAAAGCTTTGGAAGTAGATGAGAATTTAATGCAATACGGAGAATTGTATATTACAGATATTGCTTATACATGCCGAAATATGAACGATGGAACTTATGATGTTTACGTGTTCGACAGAAAAACCGGTAAGCCACTCGAAAATGCTCAAGTAAGCTTTTATGTAGAGAAATATAATTACTTAAAAAGTGAATATGAATATAAAAAGCAGCAAAGCATCAAATCAGATAGTAATGGCTATGTACAGTATAGTGCCCCTGATGATAGTTACTATTCGGTACGTCTAAGAATTGAATACCAAAGTGAAGAAATAGTTGGATACTCTTATATGTATAGTTATAATTATGGCAAAAAGAGTAATAAGCATGTTACAGTAAATCTGTTTACCGACAGAGCAATTTACAGACCTGGACAAACTGTCTATTACAAAGGTATATGCTTAAACACCGATGGTATTGATCCTGAACTTTTAACTGAATATTCAACAAGTGTTTTTTTACGCGACCCAAACTATCAAAAAGTTGAAACTCAAACCAAGAAAACTAATAAATACGGAAGTTTTTCAGGTAGTTTTACTATTCCGCAGGGAAACCTAACAGGCAGTTATCAAATTGTCTGCCAAGGTGGTAGTCACAGTATTAAAGTGGAAGAATATAAAAGACCAAATTTTGAAGTTAAAATATTACCTATCGAAGGAGAATTTAAAATTGGCGATAAAGTAAATGTTAAAGGTGAAGCAAAAACTTATGCAGGTACTTCCCTTACTGATGGAAAAGTAAGTTACACGGTTACACGCACCCCTCAATGGTTTGGATATAGATTTTATAGCTCTTACTCCGAACCCGAAGAAATTGCTTATGGCGAAACAGTAACCGACAATATGGGAGTTTTTAGTTTCGATTTTTTAGCTATTGGTAATAACGATATGCCTGATGAATCAAATCTATATTTTTCATATACAATTAATGCAGTTGTTACAGATATTAATGGCGAAACTCAAAGTACACAATCGTGGGTAACAGCAGCAAACAAAAGTCTTGTGCTAAGCTCCGATTTAAAACCACAAATAAATATTGCTAAAATCGACAGTATCAGGGTTTATTCAAATAACTTAAACGGACAAAAAGTTCCTGCAGTGCTTAGTGTTAAGTTTGAATTACTCGAAGACCCCGAATTACTATTAATAAATAATAAAAACCCTGTGGAAGATCGCAGAATTTATTCTAAAGATGACTGGTACAATATGTATTCTGGACACGAATTCTCTAACGAGCTTGATTATAATTATTGGAAATCGGAAAAAACTATTTTTAAAACTACTATTAATACAGATAATTCAAAAGGTGTTGATATGGGGAAGTGGGTAAATAAAATTGATAATGGAGTTTACCGATTAAGCATTACTGCTACTGATAAGTATGGCGAAAAAGTAGAGTATGTAACTCATTCGGTTTTATACAAACAAAATGATAATGATATGCCTTATACAGCTACAGAATTCTTTGTTCAGGAAAATCCTTATGTGGAACCCGGAGGCGAAGCTGTCTTTTATGTAGGAAGTTCGTATAAGGATGTGAAAATATTAATGGAAATAGAAAATAGAAACATTATTTCACAAAAATCATGGATTGAAATTAGTAATGAATTAAACAGAATTGCTATTCCTGTAGCTGAAAGTCATCGAGGAAATTTTAGTATTCATTTTCTGTTTATTAAAAATGGACAAATATATGCAAAAGATTATACGGTTACAGTTCCTTGGACAAACAAACAACTTGATTTAGAATTTGTAACTTTTAGAGATAAAGTACTACCTGGTAGTAAAGAGGAATGGAAACTTAAGATTACAGGACCAGACGGTAATCCTGCCGATGCTGAATTAATAGCAGCTATGTATGATGCTTCACTTGATGCTTTTGCAGCTAATAACTGGTATTTTAATATCTTTCCTGTTTTTTATAGCTATAAGTATTGGGAACAGTCAGCTTTTACTGAAGTAAATTCGCAATACCTAGCAAACAGGCTTAATATAAAATATGATTATGTAGAAGAACATGAGCCTTATTTGAACTGGTTTGGATTGTCATATTTTGGTTACAATTCCTATTATGATAATGAAAGAAAAAGAACCAGAGTATCTACAGGATTAATGAAATCTGCGGAAGATAAAGATGAAAGTGTTATGCTTGCAGGTGCCCCGGCAGGAGAAACAGAAGAGGAAGCACAAGTTGCGGAATCAGATTTAATTATTGATAATAAAACTAGTAATACTAAAGAAGACCAGCTAAAAGATTCAGGAGTTACTAGTGGAGAAAAGTTAAACCAACAAAGTAAACCTATTAAAGCCAGAACAAACTTTAATGAAACTGCTTTTTTCTATCCACAGCTTGCTACCGACGAAGAAGGAAATGTTCTTCTAAGTTTTACTGCCCCTGAAAGTTTGACACGATGGAAAATTATGGGTTTCGCTCACACTACTGATCTTAAGTCAGGGAGTATATACGAAGAGCTTATTACTCAAAAAGAACTAATGTTAATGCCTAATATCCCAAGGTTTTTACGCGAAAACGACAAAATATTTTTTACTGCTAAAATAAATAATATTACAGATCATGATGTTGAAGGATTGGTAAGTATAGAGTTTTTTGATGCTCTTACTAATGAAAAGTTAAATCAAGAGATTCTTGTTGATAAATTAAGGCAGGAGCAGCAATTTAAAGTAATAGCCGGAGGTAATTCAACTGCACAGTGGGAAATTGAAGTTCCTGAAGGAGTTAGTTTACTAGGATATAGGTTAGTGGCAAAAGGAGGTAAACATACCGATGCCGAAGAACGAGTAATTAATGTGTTACCCAATCGAATGCTTGTTACCGAGAGTATGCCATTGCCTATTCGTGGAAATTCAAGTAAGGAGTTTAATATGGATAAACTTATAAATTCAGCAAAATCAAATACTCTTAGTCATTATAAACTTACTCTCGAATTTACCAGCAACCCTGCATGGTATGCAGTACAAGCATTGCCATATCTTATGGAATATCCTTACGAATGTGCAGAGCAAACATTTAGCCGATTTTATGCAAATAGTTTAGCTACTTATATTGCTAATTCTGATCCAAAAATTAAGCGAGTATTTGATGCATGGAAAAATCAACCGCAAAGCGAAGCTCTATTAAGCAATATAGAAAAAAATCAAGATTTAAAAGCAGTTATGCTAGAAGAAACCCCATGGGTATTGCAAGCTCAAAACGAAACAGAACGTAAACATAGAATTGCTTTGCTCTTCGATTTAAATAAAATGGCAATAGAACAAGAGGCAGCTTTATCTAGCTTGAAAAAGATGCAGGTTTATAACGGAGCCTGGCCATGGTTTGATGGTATGCCCGAAAGTAGATGGATTACTCAGCATATAGTTTGTGGAATGGGTCATTTGAAACAGCTTGGAGTTATTGATACTAAAACAGACCGTGATATTAATAATATGCTTGAAAAAGCTATAACTTATCTCGATAGCGAAATTGTAAAAGACTATAAAAATTTGCTTAAGTATTATGACGAAAAAGAAATGAAAGAGAAGCGAATAGGATATACACAAATTCATTATTTATATACCCGTAGTTATTTCTTGAGCGAAAATGATATACCCAAAAAATCAAGTGAAGCTTATGAATACTATCTGGGTCAGGCAAAAAAGTATTGGCTTAACGAAAGTGTTTATATGCAAGGGATGATGGCATTGGCTATATTTAGAAATGATGACGAACAAACAGCTAAATCAATTATTGCAAGCATAAAAGAGCATGCGATTTATCATGAGGAACTTGGTATGTATTGGAAGCAAAATCGCGGTTACTATTGGTATCAGGCACCTATAGAAAGACAAGCTATGCTTATTGAAGCATTTGATGAAATTACCGGAGATGAGGCAGCCGTCGAAGAAATGAAAATATGGTTACTTAAACAAAAGCAAACACAAGATTGGAAAACTACTAAAGCAACTGTTGAAGCTATTTATGCTCTGTTGCTTAAAGGTACCGATTTGCTTGCCGATGATCAGTTGGTAGAGATTGTTGTAGGAAGTAGTAAAATTGAACCTGAAAAACTTGATGGTACAAATATACAGGCAGGAACTGGCTATTATAGAACATCTTGGGATGGAAAATCTGTAAAACCTGAAATGGGAACAGTAAAGGTTACTAAAAAAACATCCGGAGTTGCTTGGGGGGCTTTATATTGGCAATATTTTGAGCAATTAGATAAAATTACCGTATTCGAAGAAACTCCTCTTACAATTACTAAAAAACTATTTGTTGAAGAGAGAGTAGGGGACAATCTGGTAATGAAACCAGTCAATGAAAAAAATACTCTTAATATTGGCGATAGGGTTATTGTAAGAGTAGAAATAAGAACAGACAGGGATATGGAATACGTTCATCTAAAAGATATGCGTGCTGCTTGCTTTGAGCCCGAATCTGTGTTGTCTGGTTATCGTTATCGAAATGGATTGGGATATTACGAAAGCATACGCGATGCTTCTATTAATTTCTTTATATCGTATTTGCGGAAGGGGACATATGTGTTTGAATATTCGCTTAGGGTAAGTCAAAAAGGCGAATATAGTAATGGAATAACATCTATGCAATGTATGTATGCTCCTGAATTTGCAAGTCATAGCGAGGGAATAAGAGTAAGCGTGGAATAATCCTGTGATATAAAAAGAAAGTGCCGGGCTTTAACCCCCGACACTTTACAATCATGAATAGAGCTGCATTAAAGCATCTTTAATTAGCGTTGATTAAATCACCGGAACCAGTCCTGTTAAAATCAATTAATGGATCTCCTTGATATATTACATCACCGCTACCTAATATGTTTACATTTAATTCATCACTTACATATATTTCGGAATTTCCACTACCTCGCACTCTTACATAAGTAGTTAAGGTGTTATAGCCAAAACCATAGAAATTTCCTGAACCATCAACATACAGATTGTTATTGTTTACGCTGCCAGTAATTGTGCAGTCGCCCGAACCATTTAAATCAAATCTTGAGCTGTTTAGATTAGAGTGTATTAATAAATCACCACTACCATCAATAGTAGTTCTTACGTTACCACCATTACCAAATATATCCATATCTCCTGAGCCGTCTATATCTATAAAAATATTATCAGCGTATGCCCAATCGAATTGTAAATCGCCTGAACCGTATAACTTAATATTTAGATTTGAAATGCTATCAAACGAATTTGTTGTGCTTACATTGCCTGACCCGTCAATTTGAATGCTATTAATAATAGGACTGAAGAGATAAACAGTAGCAGGCAATGTTGGCATTACATTAACATTTTTTTTAAATCCAACCGAACAAATACCATTTGATACAGTAATTTCTACTAAATCAAGAATGTTTTTTTGAGACTCAATAACAACATAGCTCGTATCGCTATTTATAAGCACAACATTTATTACGTCATTAACTTCAACACCGTTAATATTCCCTACACTAATGGTGTCAGTTATAAGCATGCCAACACCTCTTATAGTATTGAACGGGGTCCAACAACTATTTAATATTACTGCCATACTAAGTATTGCAAAAAGAATTAGTAACTTTCTCATAGTATGTAATATTTAAAATTTTCCAAATTTTACACTTGCACCAAAGTTAAATCCACGCATTAGGTTTTCGTTCCCAATTAAATCGGGGCTTATACTATACTCTAAATAAATATTACTGGTGTATCTATAGCTTGCATGAATTGCTATGCGCATAAATTTTGTCATGTTTAATTGTAATTCAACGCCTGGTTGAACAAGAAAATAGCCGTAAAAGCTTTCGGGATAGTAGTCATAATACTCATCGTAAGAATAGTAGTTGCCCATATATGAAACACCACCTGCACCTATTGTAATAGGAATAGAAACATTAATTGGTTTTGTAGGGAATATATTAAAAGCTAAAAGAACACCACCGTAGCCGCCTGTATATAAGTAAGATGAATTCCCAAGTAATGCATCAGGTTTTGCTTCTGAAATAAAACTATTAACATCAAGACCTATTTCAAACACATGGTCTATTACCCAAGCACCTTTCATGCCTAAAATAAATGCGTTTCTGTTTAAGCTATTCATTCCAAGATTTGTGTAAAATAAATTTATTCCCCCGTATGCACCATGCGAAGTTTTTCCGTCTTTAGTAAAAAGAGTTTGTATCTCATCATTATTCCCGCGTGTTTGATATCTTTGAGTATCAGGTGTTAGGGTATTATCCTCCTGAGAATAGGAAGATATTATTATTATTATTAATACTGAAATTCCAAATAGTTTTTTCATTCTCATTTATTTTAGATTGTTTTAATATTTTTCTTTCATTATTTATGACAATTACAAGTTAAAATACCCCTACGTATTTTTTTATAATCTTATCCCAATATTTAATCCAAGCCAAATATGATGATATAAATTGGTGTTATGTTCGTTAAAAACAGTAGTCTTTGTGTTTGTAGTAAAGTCTGATAAAAATTCGTCGGTATAAGGATTTTGCCATTTAGTTATGAGATAATTTAATGAAGGACCAACAAATAAAATGCATGTTTTTGCAATATTGACTCCAATTTCTGTGTCAAGTTTTACTAATAAGTTCAGTTTGTTGACAAATTGGTTTTGTTCAAAAATTTGATTAACCGTAATATCAGTATTAAAAAATAAATATTTATTTATGCCGAATCCGCTACCTAATCCATATCCAAGAGCTATTCCGGGTTTGCTGTTTTTGTATAAAAACCCAAGTTCAATTATATTATAAAGCTTTTTAACCCCGCTTTTAAAACTAATGTTTAATGGTACTGTACTTGCATATGATATATCCAATGCTCTGTATCCATCTTCTATAATGGTAAACAAGCCAACTGCTGCTCCTGCATTATGTTTACTGTAATTAATTAACCCAAATTGAAATCCTGTAACGGTATCTGAAATATTTATTAATGATAATTGAAAACCCTTATTAATTTTAGAGATATTTGTAATAGCACTTAATTGTAAGCCTTTATTTATGTATGTTTTGTTTAGTAAGCTTGCAAATTGAAATGCCGGTTCGCCAATTTTATTCTGATTAATAATACCAGCAAATTGGACACCTTTAATATCTTGAGAAAAATTTGCAATGGTAGCAAACTGAATATTTTTTGTTGTATGATGCGAATAATTAATCAGTCCTGCAATTTGTGAATTTACACATTTTCCGTAACTACTGTTTGTAATTAGCGAAACCTGATATCCGTTTAAGCTATCTGTGCTTATATTGCTTATTCCTGCAATTTGGACTCCTTTAGAGGTGCCTGTAGTAATATTGCTTATTGCACTAAATTGGATCCCGTATAAATGTTGTGTATAATTGCTAATTATTGAGGTTTGAAACCCAAAAACATTCTCGTTTACAATGTTTAGTCCTATTGCAAATTGAGTCCCTAAAATGCTTCCACCAACGTAATTAAACAAATTTCCGTACTGAAAACCTAAAACATTATGCTTTACGATATTAAACCCTAATCCTATTTCGTAACCATTAATTCCACCGGTATAGCCGCCCAAGATATTTATAGAATTATTGAATTTGTATTTATTGCTGTTAAGTCCGCTTGAGCCAATTCCGGGTAATAATGAAAACTGAAATATTCTATTTCCTTCTAAACTGTTTTTGCTATTATTAAGCTGCGACCTAGGTACAAATCGTTTTACAAAAATATTTGGACTTAAACTATCGCTTTGGTTTGAACGTGTGCGTAACATCGGTAACTTAAGGATAGTGTTTAGCTCATCATCCTGTGGGGGTAAATAAATGTAAGCTTCGTTTTGAAAATGAGAAATATTGATAGCCGTATCTTTAAAACTATCGGCTTCAATGTATATTTGAATTTCAGGATTTAAACTATATGTTCTGAAATAGCCGTTATGATCGGTTTTTACAATTGAAGAATTATCAACAATTATTTTAACATTCTTTATCGGAAGACTGTTTAAGGCATTATAAACTTTACCATGATAAATAAATTGATTGTTAATCTTGTCTGTTTTATTGTGAATTGGGCGGATAATAATATGTTTACCTTGTGTAAGAAATTCATAATTCATAGGCAAGATGCTTTCCAGAATATTTTGAAGGCTAGAATTGTTAAAAACTCTGTTTACAATGCTATCTTCAGGTATCTTTTCGGGATTGTATGCAAAAACATATCCTGTTTTATTTTCAATTTTTATCAGACAAGATTCTATTGGGATGTTTTCGAAACTTATATCGAGAATGTCATTTAGTTGACATAACAAGTTCTTCGATAATAGAATCAAAAAAATAATGATAACAGATTTCTTAAACATATTAAGGTTTTATAAGTCTAATCGTGTCATTATTTTTTGTGTATGATATTCCAAGGCTTAGGCTTAGTATTTCTAAAACTTCGTTTATACCTGCATTTGTAAACGAAGATGTAAACATTATATTTTTACAAGAGCTATCGGCAATTTCAAATTTGTAATTATACGCATTTTCTAATACAGAACATACTTCGCTAAGTGTATTATTTCTAAATGTTAGTGTTTGGGTTTTCCAGAATAAGCTATTTGGATCGGTTTCAATTATTCTAAAACTATTATCTATGTTATTGTATATACACGATTCACCTGCTATAATTATTTGACTTAGTTCATTAGATTTATCACTAATTTGTACTTTGCCTTCGGTAACAATAAGTTCAACTAAATTATTATTGCTGTGTGCGTTAAGATTAAATTTAGTTCCTAAGACTTTTATATAAGCATGTTCTGTTTCTACAATAAAAGTTTTATTAGTATCAGATTTTACTTCAAAATAAGCTTCGCCTTCAAGTTTAACCTTACGAATTGAGTCAGTGTTGAAATTATTTGGAAAAACTAAAGTAGAGTTTTGGTTCAGAGTAATGTTTGTGCCATCGCTAAGGGTTTGTTCTAAAATATTTGTTTGGGCTGTAACTGTAGTATAATCTAAAGTATGTTTTGAGTTTATGATAAATATTGTGCTAAGAATTCCAAAAATTGCAATAGTAGCAGCTATGGCAATATGTTTGTATATTTTTGCTTTTTTCGATACTTGGTTAAACTCTAATTTGCCGGAAAGCTTTCTCCATGCTGTATCTGTATTGAAATGCTCTTTATTGTTTGATGTCCAGATTATGGCTAAATGATCATATAATTCGCTAAAATCATTATTCTCTTTAAGAAGTTTAAAAAACAAAGCTTTATTTTCACTCGTTAATTCTCCTGCAAGATATTGCGAAATTAGTTTATAATAATCTATGTTGTTTTTATTATGCATTTCTATATTATGACAATTTAAAATACATTTACCCCTATTGGACTTGTATATAATTCAATATTATTTAACACAATGATAATAAGAACATAAGGTAAGTAATTGCTTAGTACAGTTCTCAATCTTTGTAGTGCTTTAATTATCTGATTTTCAACAGTTTTTTCAGAAATATTTAGTTGCTGTGCTATTTCACGGTATTTTAATCCTTCGTATCGGCTTAGTTTAAACACCTTTTTACATTCCGTAGGCAAATCTTCAATCGATTTATTTATTAAAATTTCTAATTCACTAGTTTCGGTTTCATTATTAATGTATATATTATCTGATGTGTGTTTTTTATAAGCTATATACTCCGATTTTACTTTTTCGTGTTTTACTTTATTAATTATCATATTTCGCAACGAAGAGTATAAATAGGAGCTTACCGAATTAGTAATACTGATACTTTTTCGGTTTTGCCAAATTTTAAAAAACAATTCTTGAACTAGTTCTTCGCACTCACTTTTATCTAATCTAAAGCTACTCGCATACCTACATAAAGATTCGTAGTACTTTCTGAAAATAATTTCGAAAGCCTTCTGTTTGTCGGTACTTATTTCCTTAAAGATATGTTCTTCGTTGATTGACAATTTTAAACAAATTTACAGCCCAAAACTAATAAAAATATGTGTTTTAATAGTATAAGTATAAACGAAAAATTGTTGTTATTAGCAAAAATATCTATTGTTAAGCTTGTGCTTTTAGTGCTTTCAACAAAACAAAACTATCGTACAAAAACCCATTGATTATCATCAGAGAACTTATCATCAAATGAGTAGCCGTTAATGTCGAAAAGTTTAAGTTGCTCGGGTTTTGTTATGCGGTTCTTAATAATATATCTAATCATTTGACCACGGGCCTTTTTTGCATAAACAGTTACTACTTTTAATTTACCTTTGTTAAAGTCTTTAAATACCGGAGTTATTATTTTACCTTTAAGAATTTTGGGTTTTATCGCTTTAAAATATTCATTCGAAGCCAGATTAATTATATAATCTTTTTCTTTATGCTCTTGGTTTATTTGCTGAGTAATCGTATTTCCCCAAAAACTGTATAAATTGGTAAAATTTTCGTGCTTAAGATTTGTTCTCATTTCTAGGCGATAAGCCTGTATCCCGTCCAATGGTCGTAAAATTCCATACAATCCCGACAAAATACGTACATGATTCTGTGCAAAATCAAAATCATCTTTATTTAACGAATAGGCATCAATTCCTCTAAAAGCTTCTCCTTTATATGCTAATAGTGATTGTTTTATATCCTTATCAGCAGGTCTATTTTTCCACAATTTAATACGTGAGTAATTTAGAATTGCCAGATCTTTGCTAGTTCTCATCAGCACAATTAGTTCCTCAATTGTAAGCTCTGAAAGTGCTTTTGAAAGTCTATTTGCTTCATTTATAAAAATTGGTGTAGTGGTTTTTTCAATTGGAGATTTTGTTTCAAAGTCTAATGTCTTTGCCGGTGATATTAATGCAATCATAGTGCTTCTTTTTTAGTAAACAGTTTAAAATTATAATTATTGTTTAAGTCTCGTTAATTCGTATTTCAAATACAAAAGTATTGTTCCAAATTTAAAAAGTATTCAATTACAAAGTAATTAACTATAATTATATCATAAAACTAAAAAATATTTTTAAATAAAAAATAATTTTTACTAAATTTATGCTTATTTAATACTAATAAATCAGATACTTATGAAAACATCTACATTGATTATTGTAGGCTTATTTATTCCGTTTGTGCTTTTTTCGCAAGAGCTTGTTACTATTAGCGGAGAAAATCAAATTCCTCAAATTGGAGATACTATTTATTACGTAAATTTAAACGATTTTGGATTTGAACTTCAAGGAATAGGTCCTGTTACTGCAAAGGTATGGGATTATAGCAGTTTGGGAGAAAACGAAGAACTTAAGTTTTGGTATATTGATCCTGACGAAACCGGTATTATCGATTCTTTCCCGAATGCCACCATTGCCGAAGTGTCTGATGTTGTGCCAGGATATATGTTTTATGCTACCGGAGATTATTATTTATCGCGACTCGGAAGCATGGATCAGGATATGTACATGAATTATTATTCCGATAGTGCTACACTTTACAGTTTCCCAATTACTGCAGGAGACGACCAAGGCTATAGTTACGAAGGAGCACTTGAATATATTTCTATGAGTACATGGATGGACATCGTAAATGGTGAAATAAATATTGAGGCTGACGCTCAAGGTACACTTATTACACCTAGCGGAACTTTCGAAAATGTATTAAGAATTCATGTTATTGAAAGTTTTGAAGCCCAAGTTGATTTAGGATTAGGAACTCCAACTACTGTTATGACTTTAGAAGATGATTATTATTATTGGTTTCACGAAGATTATAAATCTCCAATATTAATTTATGGGATTACTGATACACAATCATTATTAAAACAAAAAGAAACAACTGAAGTATTACGATATCAACCAATTATTACAACTTCACTTAATACAAACCAGAAAAAATTGAATCTTACTGTTTATCCTAATCCGGCTTCTGAAAATTTGAATATAATTAGCAGTATTGGTAGTGAGATTACTGTATATGATATACTCGGAAATGTTGTATTGAGGACAAAACTTATCCAAAATAATTTAAGAATAGATGTTTCTAATTGGAAACAAGGAATGTATATTCTAAAAAGTAATTCAGGAGAAAAGAGCGATTACATAAAAATAATTGTTCAGTAAATGCCGTAATATATTCTGAATTATTTGCAAGTTCGTTATATTTTATGAACTTGTAAGAGCGTTTATTGTTAAAACATAAAACAAGAAATGGACGACAATAGATTTATACCGGTAAATATTGACCCCGATTTGCTTGATGAATTATATTTACAATTCAAGAATAACAACAATAGTTTAGATAAAACATGGATTGATTTTTTTTCGGGATTCGATTTCGCTTTAGATGGAAATTTTGGCGTTCATTCATCAGAATCTGTTGCTTGCGAGTTTAACGTTATCAAATTGATAGACGCATATCGTAAAAGAGGACACTTGTTTACGAAAACCAATCCTGTGCGTACTAGGCGTAAGTATTCTCCAAGTCTTGCTATCGAGAATTTTGATTTAGTTTCTGCCGACATAGAAAAAGAATTTGAGGCAGGTAAACTTTTAGGATTAGGCAAAGCAAAACTAAAAGAGATTATTGAGTTTTTGGAGCAAACATATTGTGCTAATATTGGTAGCGAGTATATGTTTATTCGTGATATACACGTAGTTGACTGGTTGAAGCATAATATCGAAATTGCACGTAATACACCTAATTTTACTCAAGAAAAGAAGAGAGAAATATTTTCTGAAATAGTAAAATCTGTTGATTTCGAGCAGTTTATACATAAGCGTTTCCCCGGCCAAAAAAGATTCTCACTCGAAGGGCACGAAGCTCTTATCCCTGCTCTTAATTTTATGATAAAACAAGCCGTTAAGTATGATGTAAAAGAAATTGATATCGGCATGTCGCATAGGGGAAGACTTAATGTTTTAGCAAACGTATTGCAAAAGCCAGTGCAAAGCATTATGCAGGAATTTACAGGAACTAATTATGATGACGAAGAGTTTTTGGGTGACGTAAAATATCATTTAGGGTTTAAAAATAGAATTAGAGTTGATGAAAAAGCCATAGATACTTTTCTATTGCCCAATCCTTCTCATTTAGAAGCTGTTGATGGTGTTACACAAGGTTTTGCAAGAGCACATGCCGAAACTTTATATAATAACGACTATGATAAAGTATTACCGGTATTGATACATGGCGATGCTGCAATTTCTGCACAAGGTATTGTTTACGAAGTTGTTCAAATGTCGCAGCTTAATGGTTATAAAACAGGAGGTACAATACATTTTGTTGTAAATAATCAGATTGGTTTTACTACTAATTATCTTGATGGCAGATCAAGTACATATTCAACCGATATTGCCAAAGTAGTTAAAGCTCCAATCTTTCATGTAAATAGCGATGACCCCGAAGCATTGGTACATGTTGTAGAAATGGCTGTTCGCTATCGTCAGAAATTTCATACCGATGTATTTATTGATATCTTAGGTTATCGAAAGTATGGACACAACGAAGGTGATGAACCGCGTTTTACTCAACCCGAACTGTATAAAGCCATATCTGAACATCGAACTGTTAAAGAAATTTATAAGAATCAACTAATCGTGTCGGGTAATATTAATGATAAATTTATTAGGGATACAGAAAAAAATATTGAGTTGCGGCTAAACGAATCTCTTGAAAAAGCCCGTGAGCAAGACAATGTAAATGTTTATCAATTTCCTGGAGATAATTATAAAAAACTACCCCAAAAATTGAAGATTAATGCTAAATCTTTTGTTGCTGATGCAGAAAAAATCTTTACTTTGCCCGATTCTGATAAATTTTTCCCAAAAGCAGTTAAGTTGCTTGAGAGCCGGTACGATAAGTTTAATAACAATACAATTGATTGGGGTATGGCAGAGCTTTTAGCTTATGCTACCGTTATAAGAGCAGGTAAATCAGTTCGATTAAGTGGACAAGATTCGGTTCGTGGAACTTTTAGCCATAGACATTCGGCAATACTAAATCGCGATGGAGGGGGAGTATATATGCCCTTAAAAAATCTCTTTAACGACCAAGCAGAATTTTCTGTTTTTAATTCGCCTCTTTCTGAATATGGAGTATTAGGATTTGAGTACGGTTATGCTTTGGGGAATACAAATTCATTAACAATCTGGGAAGCACAGTTTGGAGATTTTAACAATGTTGCACAGGTAATTATCGATCAATATATTGCATCAGCCGAAGATAAATGGGGATTACAAAACGATATTGCATTATTCCTTCCGCATGGTTACGAAGGGCAGGGACCCGAACATTCTAGTGCTAGAATAGAACGATTTTTGCAGCTGGCTGCCAACGAAAATATGTGGATTGTGCAGCCTACAAGTCCGGCAAATTTGTTTCACTTATTAGTAAAACAAGCTTCGTGTAATACAAAGCCAATGATAATTTTTACTCCAAAAAGTTTAATTCGTCATAAATTGGTTATGTCTAAAACAGATGAGTTTCTTAATGGAGATTTTAAACCTGTAATCTATAATGAAAAAATAGAATTGCATAAAATCAATACTATTATTTTTACTACCGGTAAATTGTATTACGATTTGATTGAAAAACAAGACGAATTAAATATCTATAATAAACTTGTTGTAAATATTGAACAATTATATCCTTTCCCAATTTCTGACATAAAGAAAATTATTAGTAAAACAAATGAGAATCTTGATATTATTTGGTCCCAAGAAGAGCCTGTTAATATGGGAGCATGGACACATATAAGAAACGAAATGGGTGAATTTGATATTCGAGTTATTGCCCGACCTGCCAGTGGCAGCCCTGCCGTAGGATTGCTGCATCAACATAAAATTCAGCAACAAAAAATAATTGAAAAATCGTTTTTATTATGCGATTGCGAACACAAAGAAGTATTTTGCAATTTAAAATGTAGTAAATTCAATAGAGGTAATCAATAATAAACTATATTTTTATGAAAGTAGAAGTTAAAATACCATCACCAGGAGAATCGATAGAACAGGTTGAAATTGCCGAATGGCTCGTTAAAAACGGTGATATTGTTAAGAAAGATCAAACATTAGCAGAAATGGAATCTGAAAAAGCAACAATAAGTTTAGTTGCTGAACATGGTGGGAAAATTAATATTATAGTACCTGCCAATGAACCTATCAGTGTTGGTAAAACAGCTTGTATTATTGATACCGACTTTGCTGATGATACAAATTCTGAAGCAAACGTTAATAATAATGCCGAAAATGAAAAAGACAAAAATGATAAGAAAAACATCGAGAGTGTAAAAACAGAAATAAATGAACCAACTGATAAGCCTGAAAGTTTTGATAAAGTTAAAATTACTCCCCTTGCAAAGAGATTGATGGACGAAAAGAATTTGTCGATTGAAGATGTAATAAATGGCTTGCAACGAATTACAAAGAATGATGTGGAGTATGTACTAAATTCTGCAACTGAAGAATCTTCTCGCCAGTCAAAAAGCATAAAAATATCGCCACTGAGACGCAAGCTTTCCGAAAAACTTGTAAAAGTGCAGCAAGAAACAGCTATGCTTACTACCTTTAATGAGATAGATATGCACGAACTTATTTCTATAAGGGAGGAATTCAAGCAAAAATTTATTGATAAGCATGGGGTTAAACTAGGTTTTATGAGTTTTTTCACAAAAGCTGTTTCTATTGCTCTTAAAGAATATCCAATGATAAATTCAGCTATTTTGGGTGATGAAATTGTAGTACCGGAGTATGCTGATATTGGAATAGCAGTACAAACACCCAAAGGATTAATGGTACCTGTATTAAGAGATGTTAATAATAAGAATATCCCGACTCTTGAGAAAGAGATACAGTTTATTGCAGATAAGGCAAGATCTAATAGAATTAGCATAGATGAATTAAAAGGAGGAACTTTTAGTATTACTAATGGTGGTGTGTTTGGGTCTCTGTTTTCAACACCAATAATTAATCCGCCTCAGAGTGCAATACTTGGTATGCATACTATTACAGAACGCCCTGTAGCAATTAGTGGAGAAGTTAAAATCCGTCCGATGATGTATGTTGCATTGAGTTACGATCACAGAATTATTGATGGTAAAGACTCTGTTGGGTTTTTAAAGACAGTTAAACATTTAATCGAAAATCCCTCGCTTATTGCTAGCGGTATGGTCGATTTATCAATGTTTTTGTTAGGATTGTAAACCTTGTTTAAGTTATACAGTTTTATTGTACTATGTGCGATAAATTCTAAGAACAAAAACAGTAAATAATTTAATCGCTTTTAGAGTTTAAATCAATTAGAATATCTATTTTCTTTTCAAGATTATTTACTTTTTCTTCTAGTTCGTCATTATTGTCGCTTACCATAGAGTCAACAAAGATGGAATTAACCAAGGATAATCCGAATATTCCACCGAATAGTAGTATAATTACGAAATAAATAATTGTTAAAATTGATATTAAGCTTGAATCAGTATTTGAAGTAATTGCGTCTGGTATTTCGTACCAACCTTCTACTGTAAATATTTTAAAAACTGAATATAGCGAAGTAAGTGGATTTGAAAAATATTCTGGAGCAATATCCTTAAAAAGAAAGCAAGAAATTAAAGAGATTATAAAGTTAAAAATAAAAAAACCAATAAGTATAACAATTGATGATTT
The DNA here is from genome assembly GCA_028702675.1 of Bacteroidales bacterium. Classification (GTDB taxonomy): domain Bacteria; phylum Bacteroidota; class Bacteroidia; order Bacteroidales; family ML635J-15; genus JAQVOJ01. Next base: position 1,573 of record JAQVOJ010000019.1, on the reverse strand, counting down.
AGCAGCTCTATAAATGCCATTCATTAGCTTATCAATTTTAGGAACAAATCTTATTAAACGGAAAAATTTAAAAACTCTAAATATTCTAAATATTAATAAGAAATTTAAATCCAATATATTATTGGGGAAAAATATAGAAATAAACGATGGTAGAGCTATTATTATAAGTACAAAGTCGAAAGTATTCCAACCGCTATTAAAATACTTTTTTCGCCCAAATATTTTAAGTTTTACTATTAGTTCAACTACAAAAACAAAAGTAAAAAATTGGTCGAAAATCTCTAATATAGTCAAAATGCCAGGTTCAAAAGAAAAACCTTCAAGAAAAATTATAATAGAGTTTAGAATAATAATGAAAAGAATAAACTTTTCATTTAATAATAGTCTCTTTATCATAGGGTTATAGTTCTATTGCTTTGAGTACTTTTTCTTCGTGAATTATACGGTCAAGTATTTTATATAATTTCATAATTTAGGTAGTTATTTTGTTATTAAGATATATGCAAATATATATTTTTCAAAGCTTAATTGAAAGATAAATGCGAATATCATCAATAGCAATATTAAGAAAATTTATGTAAATAAACATTTCGATATATTAGTTGTGTTTATTAGGAATTTGCTTGATTAATCTGTTATTGTTATATGTTTAAAAGATAAGTAAACTATTCGTGTGGAAAGGTTGTTTAAAAACTGATATTATGTAAATCAGATTATTAATTTAAATTAATATAAAAACCATCAGAATATTTAATTCAATATGCTATAATTTTTGAGTAAATAGTAATATTTTTGCATAGTGCTTGTTATAATATAATATGTTGCGTTTATTCGGTAAAATACTGTTTTTAGCTGCTGCTATTAATTTTAGCTTTGTGTCTTATTATAATGCGCAAACAGTTGGTTTGGTTCTTAGCGGTGGTGGTAGTAAGGGGCTTGCTCATATTGGCGTAATAAGAGCATTAGAAGAGCAGGGTATTCCAATAGATTATATTACAGGCACTTCGATTGGTGCTATTATTGGTTCTTTATATGCTTGCGGTTATACAACTGATGAGATGGAAGAGATAATACGCTCTCCAGAATTTTTTAACTGGTACAAAGGTAAGATACCGGCAGAGTATCATTATTATTTTAAAAAACCTGCAAAGCATGCTGATATGATAAATGTGCAGTTTGCAATACGTGATTCTTCGATTGTTCCCATTTTACCAACTAATTTAGTGGCAACACAACCCATGGATTTAGGTATTGTAGAACTTACTGCCGAATATTCAGCTGCTGCAGGATATAATTTCGACAGTTTAATGGTACCTTTCAGATGCATAGCAACTGATATATACAATAATAGGGAGGTGATTTTTAGAAAAGGAGATCTTGGAATGGCTGTAAGAGCATCTATGACTTTCCCTTTTTATTTTAAACCTATAATGATTGATAGTGTTTTGCTTTTTGATGGAGGTATTGTTAATAATTTCCCTTACGATGTGATGCAGAAGGAATTTAATCCTGACGTAATTATTGGGAGTGCTGTTGCAAGCTCTAAAAAAAAACCTGCCGAAGATAATATACT
>JAQVOJ010000018.1:16460-38172 GCA_028702675.1 Bacteroidales bacterium | reverse complement strand
TCAATTACCGGAATTTCTATGAATGTAATTTTTACAGTATCCGTAGAATAGCAACTTGGTCTGTTAGAATTTGATTCTCTCCAAACAAACTCATAAGTTCCAGGTTCTCCAACAGTAACTAAAGTTTGTGCAGAATCTTGATAATGTATATTAACAGAGTTTGTATTAGGTCCTGAATGTGTTGTCCACCATCCTGATGGTTCGTAACTTTCGGTTGCAGGAATGCTCCAGAAAGCTTCTAACTCGGTCATTAAACCGCAAACTTCTTGGTCTAATCCTGCATTTGCATTAGGATGTTGGTAAAAAGTAACATACATAGTATCCATATCAATACAATTAGTAGTATTCATCATAAACCAAATAAATGTAACTTCTACATAAGCAGAATCTCCATAGCTGGCTAATGAATCAATAGTAACAGTAGCAAATGGGTCTGTTTCATCGTCGAATAATTCTGCTTCGGGAGATACCGGAAGAATATCTTTACCAGCCCAAAAACCATTTGCCCAACCTGTGCCTGTAGTATCAGCAGAAAAAGTGAACTGATTGCCACATGCTTGTCCTTGATTATCTGTACCTACATTTGCCGATGGTTCTTCAACAAAAACTACTTCAATACTAGCAGAACCAAAACATTGAATTCCTTCGTGTTGTTTTATTTCTTCCCATTCAAAAATGATAGTATCTGCATGATTTTCGTATGCAGAAACAACTACAGTAGCAGAAGGATCTGTATCTGATGTTCCACCTACAAATGATGGGAATACTTGAACTCCATTGTTGTATGCACGCCATTGACCTTGACCAATAACATTATCAACATGCAGATTATATGTTACACCACAAACTGTATCTGTTTGTAAACTGATGTTTGGTTGTGGTTCTTGTAAAAATGTTACAGTAACGTTGTCTTCGTCGTAACATTCGGCATTATTTTCTCTCCATTTAAAAACATATGTTCCAAATTGATTAACACATACTTCTGCATTAGGATCGGTTGAAGAACTAAATGTTCCTCCGGCTCCCGACCACACGCCTGTTGTTCCACTCATGCTATATACAGCTTCGAGGTTTGTACAATATCCACAAACGGTTTGATTAGTTCCTGCATAAGCATTTGGTGTGCCTAAAAAGTGAATTGTTACATCATCTGTCCCCGAGCAATAGCCATTAGACAATGTCCAAGTAAATGTAACATCGTTAAAGTCATTTACCATTACACACATTTCGTTATCAGACGTGCTTCCACCTCCTGTTGGGACAAAAGAATGATCTGCTGTCCAACTTCCGGTTATAGAGCCTGAAGGCTCATTCGCTTCTAAGCAATATGTTAATCCACACTTATTTGCTTCATCTGTAAAAATAGTAGCTGTAGGGGTAGTATGCCAAACTATTGGTTTACCGATAGACTGACTATAACATATTTCAGTATGGTCAACATGTCCTCCAACTTCATTACCTGCAATAGCAGAAATATAATATGTAGTTTCAAAGTCAGCTCCTCCGGGAATATCGTTTTGGCAAAAGTCGGTTGTAGGTTTTACTGCGTAGATTGTAGGTGGATACTGACCATTGTGGATAATGAATTCAAGAATATCATCTCCGTCAAAAATATGATTGCCGTTGTGTAGATTATTTCCGGTACATTCTCCATCGCATAGGTGTAAAGGTTGTAAATTTACCATAGTTCCGGCATAGGTTTCGCAATCACAAGCATAAAATCCATTTAGAACATGTTCAGAGCAGTTATGTACATCAGAAACCGTAATATTATAGATAGTTTCGTTATCAAATTCCTGATTAAATGTTCCGGTAAATGTACCACTACCATCGTTCCAAACAGCATAAAATTCGGCAGGATTACCTTGCGAACCTGTAACATCGAAAGAAACAGTATATGCAGTATTTGTAGAATTACACTCTGTAATTGGTGGTGTTATATTTATGATATCATAAACTGTAATAGTTATATTATCTTGGTCGCTACAAGGACCATCTATTGTATATGTAACTTCATGATCGCCTGGTGTTACATTACCAGGTATAAATAAATCGCCATCTATTGCATTAGGGGTTGTCGATGTCCATACACCTCCACCGTCTTCAGCTGTGAGCTGATAAGGAGGAGCATTATAACAAAGAGGGTCAACAGCATCAATAGTTGCATCAGCCGGAAGTGTTTCAAAATATTCTGTTGCAGAAGCAGCACAAGTAGGATTACCTTGTACATCAATGGTTTCATATACGGTTAGTACATATTGTGTAGATTGCTGTGGAAAATTTTCTGTGCCGGATACAATAGTAACAGGGTTTGCAGTTGTATCCCAACCGGGTAAAGCATCACATGTCCATAAAATATTGTCATCGTCAATTGAAGAGGTAACTTCGTACTGTCCGGCAGGTTCTCCGGGAGGTACTACATATAAGGATGCACTAGTGGCATCGCATGAGTTATCGTTTATTGCAGAACTTATGGACCCTGAATTATATGTAAACAATGCTTCTCCGCAATCAGTATCTCCAATAAAAGTTATTGTAGCTTGAGTTAATGTGCCGTAATCTATATATTCGCAATCATATATTTGAACACTCCATCCAGGATCAGAAGCATTGGCTCCATAAATAGTACTCCATGGGCCTACTGAAGCATAAGTTCCTGATAAAGGTGTTGGCATATCGCAAACACAAGGTGTGTATGTTGGGTTACCTGCAGGGAGTTCCGGACCACCGGGTGCAACATGAGTAGCAAAACAAAAGTTTGATACATTATCGCCACTATTACAAACAGTATTTTCATCACTTGGGTCGCTACATCCCAATGTTGACCAAGGTATTCCTGTCCAACTGCCTTGTGCCGCATTTGGTCCCCAATCAGAGGCTGAAGGGCATAATTGCACAACTCCATCATCTCCTGGTTCGGTTAGTTGTTGTCCCGGAGCTTTTAGGTAGAAACCAATATCAGAAACATAAGTGTGTGTTGCCCAAAAACAAACTTTTATATAAGTATTTTCGTCGATTACAAAATTAGAGCTTGGAGGGTCAACTATTGTAAATGTATTGTCAAGGGCTTCGTAAGAACCTGATAAAGTAAAAGTTTCACATCCAGCAGGTATATCATCTATTTCTACAAAAGTTTGATTTACCCATACCCATGCTCTATAGCAGGTTGTTGTGCCTCCACATGTTACCTGTGCCATATAGCAACCTGAGTCTAAATTTGTAATAACCTGACTTGTTTGACCAATGGGCGAAAAGCTTAACCCATCAAATTTATACCAGTTTACGGTACAACCCGGAGCATTAACTTGTAACTCACCAATATTTGACTCTTCTTGATTGCCACAGAAAACATAAACTAAATCGTTTTGTCCACCGCTTGATATAAAACCTGAACTGTATTCAGTAGGAAAAGAAGCAGAAGCATTTGGTGCTGTAATTTGAGCTTTTAATACACCTGTGAAAACAAATGCTAAAACCAAAAATAATGTGATGGCTCTTGTTGACATATCTTAAGTTATTATTTGTTAATTGTATAAAATTTATCTGTACTAATGAATTCTCCGTCAATTAAAACATATTTTACTCCCATTTTATAAAGAACTTGTCTGAAAGTAGAAATGTAATTTTCAGGATTCATTATTACATAGCACGATCTTTCATTAGCAATATTCTCTGATTTACTGCGAATTCCAAATTTAACAACATTCGATAATTCATTTACTGCAATATGTGCAGGCTTAGAACTTTCGCTTTCCAGTATGTTGCATAAAAACATATTTCGAACTTCGATATTTCCGTCTTTCTCAACAAATATCTCGTCTTCGTTTGTAAATTTAACATATCTTTCTTTGATTTGCTGCGATTGGCTAAATACGCTAGTGTTAAAAATTATTAAAACTAATGAAGTTAGAAGGATACTATAATTTTTCATGTTTAAAGTTATTTTAAAATTAATATACAAGTTTAATAAAAATTATGAATTAAATAAAACTTAATTTCTGTTAATAGACAGACTAAAGGTGGTTTTAGTTGTCTGAATTATTTTTAATATAAAAGTTTTTCTCAATTAATAAGTTCACAATTATATTATCATTAGATATTAGTTAATAATTTAACCCGTTATGTATTTGTGATATTTTCTTACTCTGTTAAAATTAAATAATATAACTATACATACACGTTTTTGTCATGATTTTTCAAAAAAAATCACGCCAAAAACCTTAAATTACTTACCACTAAATTACATGTTGTTCTTTATGTTCAAGGAGTTTATTTTAGTATTTTTCTATGTTAATAGAAACTAATATTGTATCATTTTAATCAAGATAATAACAACTCTGTGTAATGGGCTGTAAATCACTGTGTAAAGCTTTTGATAATAAATACAGAAATATGTGTAGTATTTTTATTGAGTAGATTATTTTTGCTTAAAATTATTTTTGCTGTGAATTATTTAAATAATCTAAATACGAATCAACGCGAAGCCGTTGAATACATTTCAGGTCCCAGTTTAATTATTGCCGGAGCAGGTTCGGGAAAAACAAGAGTATTGACATATAAAATTGCATATCTATTAAGTGTGGGTTATTCTCCTACATCATTACTGGCTCTTACATTTACCAACAAGGCTGCAAATGAAATGAAAGAGAGAATTGCAAGTTTGGTAGGCTATGAAAAGGCTAAAGGCTTATGGATGGGAACATTTCATTCTGTATTTTCAAAAATATTACGATTCGAAGCAGAAAAAATAGATTATACGCAAAAGTTTACAATTTACGATGCCAGTGATGCCAAAAATCTCACAAAATCTATAATAAAAGAAATGGATCTTGACGAAGAGAACTATAAACCTGCTACTATTTACGGAAGAATCTCTATGGCAAAGAATAACCTTATCACAGTTGATGCTTATAGCCAAAACGAAAGGCTTATTTTAGATGATATGCATGCAAAACGTCCCGAATTTAAAAACATTTATGCAAAGTATTGCCAAAGATGTAAACAATCGAATGTTATGGATTTTGACGATTTGTTATTAAATGTAAATCTTCTGTTTAAAAGGCATCCGGATATTCAAAAAAAATATAGCGAAAAATTTAAATTTATTTTAGTGGATGAGTATCAGGATACAAACTATGCCCAGTATTTAATCGTAAAAAAATTGTCCGAAAATCATCGTATGTTAAGTGTGGTTGGTGATGATGCTCAAAGTATATACTCCTTTAGAGGTGCAAAAATTGAAAATATTTTAAATTTTAAAAATGATTATCCAGACTATAAATTATTTAGATTAGAGCAAAACTATAGGTCAACAAAAACTATTGTGGATGCTGCAAATTCTATTATTACGCATAATCGTAGTCAGATTAAGAAAAATGTTTTTTCTAAAAATGAGCAGGGCGAAAAAATAAAAATTGAAAAGCTATTAACCGATAATGAAGAAGGCTTTTTTGTTGCCAGAAGTATTAGCGAAATGAAAAACAAATTGCATGATACATATTCCGATTATGCTATTTTGTATCGTACTAATTCACAATCGAGAATACTCGAAGAATCGCTTCGTAGAATGAATATGCCGTATCAAGTTTATGGAGGGCAATCTTTTTATAATCGTAAAGAAGTGAAAGATTTAATTGCATATCTCAGATTAGCAATTAATCCTATAGATGAAGAAGCATTAAGACGCGTAATAAATTATCCCTCTCGTAAAATTGGCGATACAACACTTAAAAAGCTATTTGCTTTTTCTGATAGAAATAATATTTCGGTGTGGAAAATAATTAACCACCCAATGCAATATCCTATTGATATAAATTCGGGGACTGCATCCAGATTAAAGGCTTTTGCCGAATTGGTTTTAAGCCTTATGAAAGAAACAGACCAACTTAATGCAACCGATTTTATCGAATTTACTTACACTCAAAGCGGTTTAAAACTAGAGCTCGAAAAAGATAAAACACCACAAGGAGTAAGCAGAATTGAGAACGTTCAGGAACTTGTAAGTGCAGCTCAGGCGTATGTAGAGCTAAAATTTGAAGAGAATCCCGAACATGTTGTTAGCATTGAAGAATATCTCGAAAATGTTGCCTTGCTTTCAGATTTAGACAAAGCTGACGATGACGATAATGACAAAATTACACTTATGACAATACATTCGGCAAAGGGATTAGAATTTAAAAATGTATTTGTTACAGGTCTTGAAGAAAACTTATTCCCGGGAGCATTAAGCATTGATAATCCAAAAGAACTCGAAGAAGAAAGACGTTTGTTCTATGTTGCAATAACAAGAGCAAAACTTAATTTAATACTAAGCTACTGTTCCTCTAGGTTTAAATATGGGTCTATTACTAACCCAAAACCCAGTAGGTTTTTAAATGAGATTGATGATAAATTCATTTCTTGGCCTGAGTACGATAAATTTATTAAAGCATCAGATTTTAATGATGATGGTGATGTAATAGAAAAATCGATTAGTAGAAAAATATTTTTAAAGAAATCTCCCATTAAAAGGAATGAAGCGTTAAATTCGCAAAATAATTCTAATTTTGACGATTTGGAGGAATTGCCACAAGAATTAATTATACCCGGAGTACATGTGCTTCATAAATTATATGGTAAAGGAAAAGTTCTTAAACTTGAAAATGTTAGCGGCAATAAAATGGCAATTGTTTTCTTCGAAAATTCAGGACAGAAAAAAATGATGCTTAAATTTGCACGATTTAGAAAGTTTGAATAAAATCTTTTGTATTAAACACTTAAAAGATGTTACTTTGTAACAAGCCTAATAAATATTTTTATGGATTATAATACACAACGAAAAAAACTCGTTTTCCCCGAATACGGAAGACATATACACAAATTGGTTGATTTGTGTATGGAGATTGAAGATAAAGAAGAACGAACCCGAAATGCTCACGCAATTGTAGCTATTATGGGAAGTACACATCCTCATTTGAGAGATGTTCCCGAATTTAAACATAAATTGTGGAACCATTTGGCAATTATGACAGACTTTAAACTAGACATTGACTGGCCCTATGATTTGCCTAATAAAGAGGAGATTAATCAACCTCCCGAAAAGGTTCCATATAGTTACGAAAAGATGAAATTTAAGCATTATGGATACAATTTGGAACAAATGCTTAATAAAGTTAATGAATTGGAAACAGAAGAAGAAAAAGAAGCATTAATTTCATTGTTGGCAAATCATATGAAAAAACTTGTTGTTACATACAAGAAAGAACATGTTGATGACCAAGTGATTTTTAGTGATATTAAGAAAATTACAAATAACACAGTTAAAGTTAAAGATGGTTTAGTGCTTAACAATGGTTGGGATATGAATGCTAATTTGAATTCATCTACACGCACTTCAAAAAAGAAAAGAAGTAATCGGAAACGAAATAATTGATAAATGAATAGCTTTAAAATAGAAGGAGGTTTTAGGCTAAGAGGTGAAATATACCCTCAAGGCGCAAAAAATGAAGCTTTACAGGTTATTTGTGCTACACTTCTTACCAGCCAAGAAGTTATAATTGATAATGTTCCGAACATTAGAGACGTAAATAATCTAATTGATTTACTTACATCTTTTGGAGTAGAAACTAGTAATCTTGGAGGTAATTCATGGAAATTTAAAGCAGAAAATCTTAATTTGGATTATTTACAAACCGAAAAATTTTTAAAATCAGGAGCATCTTTACGGGGGTCGATAATGATTATGGGTCCACTTTTAGCAAGGTTTGGAACCGTATGTATGCCAAAACCCGGTGGCGACAAAATTGGTCGCCGCAGATTAGATACTCACTTTTTGGGGTTTGAAAAACTTGGGGCAAATTTCGATTACGAATATAGTAAGAACTTCTACAGGCTTTTCTCAAAAGGACTCAAAGGCGCTTATATGCACTTAGACGAGGCTTCTGTAACCGGTACCGCAAATATTATTATGGCAGCAGCGTTAGCCGAGGGGCTTACTACTATTTATAATGCAGCTTGTGAACCATATATCCAGCAGTTATGTAAAATGCTGAATGCAATGGGTGCAAAAATTCAAGGTATTGGCTCTAACCTTTTAAATATACAAGGTGTAACTAAATTGTCGGGAACAAAACATCGAATATTGCCAGATATGATTGAAATTGGTAGTTTTATCGGAATGGCTGCCATGACTCACTCCGAGATTACAATTAAAAATGTACAATACGATATGCTCGGTATTATTCCTCAACAATTTAAAAGATTAGGAATAAAATTTGAAAGAATACAAGACGATATTTTTATCCCTGAACAAGAACATTATCAAATAGAAACTTTTATTGATGGCTCTATTATGACAATTTCAGATGCTATTTGGCCAGGACTTACTCCCGACTTGTTAAGTGTCTTTCTTGTTGTAGCAACTCAAGCTAAAGGCTCAGTTCTTATTCATCAGAAAATGTTTGAAAGTAGATTGTTTTTTGTTGATAAACTTATTGATATGGGAGCACAGATAATACTTTGCGACCCGCATAGAGCAACTGTAATTGGACTTGACCATAAAATCAATCTAAGAGGAATACAAATGTCTTCTCCCGATATTAGAGCAGGTATGGCGCTTTTAATTGCTGCAATGTCGGCAAAAGGAACGAGTGTTATTCATAATATCGAACAAATTGATAGAGGATATCAAGAAATTGACACTAGATTAAACAAATTGGGAGCACAAATATTAAGACAGTAAACAATATATAAATTATAATGTTTATGTAATAGTTTTAAATCAAAGTATATATTTATGAAAACACTTGTATTGTTAGTGTCAGTAATGTTCTATTTTTCGATTTTATTGGCTCAACCCGAAGTTAAAACAGGAACTGGAATCGGTGATTTAGCACCCGAAATAGAATTAAAAACTCCCGAAGGTGAAACTGTTAAGCTGTCGTCTTTAAGAGGCAAACTTGTTTTAATTGACTTTTGGGCTTCATGGTGTGGACCTTGTCGTCGCGAAAATCCTCTCGTTTTAAAAGCATACAAAGAGTATAAGGATAAAAATTTCTCGATTGGGAAAGGTTTTTCTATTTATGGGGTATCTCTAGATAAAAGTAGAGAACAATGGATTGCCGGAATAAATAAAGACAGTTTAATATGGACAAATGTAAGCGATTTGCAATATTGGAATTCTTCGCCTGTTAAAGAATATGGTGTTAGAAGTATTCCTGCAAATTTTTTGATTGATAAAGACGGAGTAATAATTGCTAAGAACTTAAGAGGTACAAGATTAGAGGAAACATTAAAGAAATATGTGATACTTGACCCGCTTGTTGAGCTAAATAAAAATCTTGAAAAATTAAACAAATCTTTTCAAAATGTAAAAGATTCTCCTGATTATATGGAACAAGAAAAATTATTGAAAAAAATTGAAAAGAAATTATTTGCAATAGAAAAAAGCATTAATGCCATTAAGTCAAAAAATGATTTATAAATTTTTATTGCCTGCCATTTTGACTATTAAAATCATTTGGCAAACACTTTGAGAATAGCAAGGCAAAAATATTTCAGATATGGCTAAAGAAAAAGATAATAAAAATACAAAGGGAAAAATTACTCTTGATGATATTGAAAAAATACAAGATGATAAAAATAAGGATATCAACACCGATAAGCAAGAAGAAGTTTTAGATGATGAGCAGGTAGAAGATAAGAAAGACTCAAAGAAAAAGTCGAGCAAGAAATCTAAGAAATCAAAGTCTGATGAGCTTGAAATTCTTAAACAAGAATTAGGTGAAATGAAAGATAAATATCTTAGATTGAGTGCTGAATTTGATAATTACAGAAAACGCACACTAAAAGAGCGTATTGAATTGAGCAAAATGGCAGGCGAGAATATTCTTTCCCAAATTTTGCCTGTATTAGACGATTTAGACAGAGCTAATGAGCATATCAAGTCTGCCAAAACAGTGGATGGAGTGCGTGAAGGTTTGGAACTGATATTTAATAAGTTAAAAGAGTTTATGAAACAGCAGGGAATAAAGGAAATTGATGCTAAAGGTAATGATTTTGACACTGATTTGCACGAAGCAGTTACAAAATTCCCTGTTCCCGAAAAATCTCTTAAAGGTAAAGTAATTGATGTAGTACAAAAGGGATATGTACTTAATGATAAGGTAATTAGGTATGCAAAAGTTGTGGTAGGAGAATAAATATGGCAAAACGTGATTTTTACGAGATACTAGGAGTAGATAAAAACGCTACTAAGGAAGAAATTAAAAAAGCTTACCGAAAAAAAGCTATTCAATATCATCCCGACAAAAATCCCGATAATAAGGAAGCCGAAGATAAATTTAAGGAAGCGGCTGAAGCTTACGAGGTTTTAAGTAACGATGACAAACGTCGTCGTTATGACCAATTTGGACATGATGGAGTAAGAGGAAACGGTGGATTTAGTGGGGGAGGTATGAGTATGGACGATATATTTTCCCAGTTTGGTGATATTTTTGGTGATGCTTTTGGTGGTGGTTTTAGTAGCTTTTTTGGTGGTGGAAGACGTAGTACACACCGACAAGTTAATAGAGGAACAAATATTAGAGTAAAAGTTAAACTAAGTCTTGAAGAGATTGCTAAGGGTGTTACTAAAAAGATTAAAGTAAAAAAATATGTAACTTGTAAAGCTTGTAATGGTACAGGCGAAAAAAATGGTAATTCGAGCCGTATATGCCCAACTTGTAATGGTTCGGGAGTTGAAACAAGAGTTACTCAAACTATACTCGGACACATGCAATCAACAACTACTTGTAGTACTTGTAATGGCGAAGGAAAAATTATACAACAAAAATGTACTACTTGTTATAGCGAAGGTTTGGTTCAAGATGAAGAAATTATAGAAATAAAAATTCCTCCGGGAGTTTCTGATGGAGTGCAATTAGCAGTTTCAGGAAAAGGAAATGCTGCCAGAAGAGGTGGAATTAATGGAGACCTCTTAGTGCTTATCGAAGAATTGGAACATCCGGAGTTTATTAGAGATGGTAACGATATTTTATATAATCTTTTTCTTAGTGTGCCTGATGCAATTTTGGGTACACCTGTTGAAGTGCCAACACTCGAAGGAAAAGTGAAAATTAAAATTGAACCCGGTACGCAATCAGGAAAAATTGTTAGACTTAGAGGTAAAGGATTGCCAGAATTGCAAGGCTATGGTAAAGGCGATTTGCTCGTGAGAATAAATGTTTATATTCCTAAAGATGTTTCGCGTGAGGATAAAAAATTAATCGAAAAGCTTTCAGAATCTCCCGAGTTCAAGCCTTCATCTCATAAGGATAAAAGTTTTTTCGATAAATTTAAAGGAATTTTTGTTTAATAATTACATTCGCTCAGGCATTTCTATACCTAAGATTCCCATTCCATGTTCAAGTATCCTTTTTACTTGTAAAATAAGCAATAATCTAAATTGAAGTATTTTATTGTCTTTTTCTTTAAGTATGCTGTATTCTTGGTAGTATTGGTTAAATTCACGAGATAAATCATAACAATAATTAGCAATCATACCCGGGTCTAAAATACTAGCTGCCTCTATTATTATTTCATCGTATCTTTGTAATAAACGTAATATTTCAACTTCCTTTTTTAGCAATCTGGTTTCATCAGATGCTTTACCGTTAAATTTTATATTCAATTTTGAGGCATTCCTTAGTACAGAATTAATTCTAGCATTTGTGTATTGAATAAAAGGACCTGTATTGCCATTAAAGTCTATCGATTCTGTAGGATTAAATAACATTGTACGTTTAGGATCTACTTTAAGGATAAAATACTTAAGCGCACCTAAGGCTATTCTATTTATTATGTGTAATTTTTCACTTTCGTTTAAATCTTCTAATTTACCATTTTCTTTTGCCATATTCTCAGCAGTAGTAAGCATATCTGCAATAAGGTCGTCTGCATCAACTACTTTTCCTTCGCGTGATTTCATTTTGCCTTCGGGCAATTCAACCATGCCGTATGATAAATGCATAACTTTGTCGTACCATTTGTATCCCATTTTTTTCAAAATGAGTGATAATACCTGAAAGTGATATCTTTGTTCGTTACCTACAACGTATATTATACTATCGGGCGAAAATTCCTCTACCCTTTGTATAGCAGTAGCAATGTCTTGCGTAATATATACAGTGGTACCATCTGCTCTAAGCAAAAGTTTTTCGTCTAAACCTTCGTCTTTTAAATCAACCCAAACAGAACCATCCGGTTTTCTAAAAAAGATACCTTTTTCAATCCCTTTTAAAATAAGGTCTTTACCTATTTTATATGTTTTTGATTCGTAATAATATTTGTCAAACGAAATACCAAGATTGTTGTAAGTTTCTCCAAATCCATTATATACCCAAGAGTTCATCTTTTCCCAGAGTTCGCGTATTCTCTCATCTCCGTTTTCCCAATCTTGTAGCATTACTTGAGCTTCTTTTATTATAGGAGCTGTATTTTTTGCATCTTCTTCATCGAATCCTTGTTCTACCAAATTTTTGATTTGGGATTTATACTCATTTTCAAATTTTACATAAAAATTACCTACAAATTTGTCGCCTTTTATACCTTTTGTGGCGGGTGTTTCTTCGTTGCCCCATTTTTGGTATGCAAGCATTGACTTGCATATATGAATTCCTCTGTCGTTTATTAAGTTAACCTGAATAACTTTATGTCCGTTTGCTTTTAATAATTTTGATATGGAATTGCCAAGTAGATTGTTTCTTATATGTCCAAGGTGCAAGGGCTTATTTGTATTAGGAGAAGAGTACTCTACCATAAAGGTTTTGGGTCTTTCTAAATTTATGTCTAAAGATTTTAACATGGCAAGCTTGTTTAGTAAACTAATCCAATATTCTGAAGACATACTTAAATTCAAAAAGCCTTTAATGATATTGTAGGAGCCAATTTCTTCTAGTGTATTTCTGAGAAAAATTCCAAGGTCTTTAGCTGTATCTTCCGGTTTCTTTTTTGAGTATTTAGTAAATGGGAAAACAACTATTGTAAAATCTCCATCAATGTCTTTACGTGTGTTTTGCACTTGAATCTCTTCGATATTAATATCTTCTCCATAAAGTGCCCGAATTCCCTCTTTTACTGCTTTTACAATAGTAAAATTCATAATTTATTTTTTTTGAGTGGCAAATATAAAAAATCGCTTTTTATTAAATACAAATCTTATCGCATGCTTATTAACAAAATTTATTCCACTTTGCTCAAATAGTGTTTACACCAGTTTTTTAAGCCGCATTCAGAACACTTGGGTGATCTTGCTGTACAAATATATCTGCCATGTAAAATAAGCCAATGATGTGATATTGCTCTAAGATTTTCAGGGATATTTTTTGTTAGTTGTTTTTCGGTTGCAAGTGGTGTAGTTGCATTTGTTGTTAATCCAATCCTATTTGCTACTCTAAAAACATGAGTATCAACTGCTATATTTGGTTGCTCATACAATACAGAGGTTATTACATTTGCTGTTTTGCGACCAACGCCCGGAAGTTTTTGTAAGTCTTTAATATTATCAGGTACTACTCCATTAAAATTATTAAGAAGCATTTTTGCCATCCCTGCAAGGTGTTTAGTTTTATTGTTAGGATAAGAGCAAGATTTAATATAATTATATATTTCGTGTTCGTTAGCTTGTGCTAATTCGCTTACAGTTGGGAACCTTTTAAAAAAAGGCGGAGTAATAATATTAACTCTTTTATCGGTGCATTGTGCCGATAAAATAACAGCTACAAGCAATTCGTAAGGGCTTGCATAAACAAGCTCAGTTTCAGCAACAGGTCGATTTGATTTAAACCAATCTATTGTTTTCTGATATCTTTCTTTTTTTGTCATTTGCAGATTTTTGGGGATAGGGTAATTTTGTTATATTAACCCTATCTCCTATGTACTGTCTCTTAAACCCTTAAATAATCTTTCCTTATTCTCCAATAAAACGTTCAGCATCAATAGCCGCTATACAACCGCTTCCTGCTGCTGTAATTGCTTGACGATATATTTTATCTTGTACATCTCCGCATGCAAATACTCCAGGAATATTTGTTCTTGAGCTTCCTTTTTCGGTAATTATATATCCGGTTTCGTCGGTTTTTAGGTAATCTCTAAAAATATCAGAGTTGGGATGATGCCCTATAGCTAAGAAAAAACCGGTAATTTTAATTTCTTTTATTTCACCTTTATCATTTACGAGTTTTGCTCCGGTTACTCCCATATCATCACCGACAATTTCTTTTGTCTGGTGTTTCCATAATATTTCTATATTAGGAGTATTAAACACTCTTTCTTGCATTGCTTTTGAAGCTCTAAGTTCATCGCGTCTTACGATTAAATATACTTTGTTGCATAAACCGGCAAGGTAAGTTGCTTCTTCGGCAGCGGTATCTCCACCACCTACAACAGCCACATCTTGCCCTTTGTAAAAGAATCCATCGCAAGTTGCACAAGCCGAAACGCCTTTACCTCTAAATTTCTCTTCTGACTCTAATCCGAGGTATTTTGCAGTAGCTCCGGTAGCAATAATTAATACTTCTGTTTCAATTTCGTGAGATTCGTCTGCAATAAGTTTAAAAGGTTTTTTCGACAAATCGGCAGAGGTAATTATGCCAAAACGCACATCAGTACCAAAACGTTCTGCTTGTTTGCGTAAGTCTTCCATCATGGCGGGACCAGTAATTCCTTCGGGATATCCCGGAAAATTATCTATTTCGGTAGTTGTAGTTAGTTGTCCTCCTGGTTGTAAACCTTCGTACATTACAGGTTTAAGATTAGCTCTGGCTGCGTAAATAGCTGCAGTATAACCTGCAGGTCCTGAGCCAACAATCAAGCATTTAACTTTTTCACTCATAGTAATATATTTAATGTTTATTTGATAATATTTCTAATGTTGCACTATCGGTAATGTGAACTCTTTCAATATATGTGCCATAGCCTCCCCACACGCCTAATACATTTTCGCCATGTAAATTTGACATGATTGATGCCGGATTAACAAACGGATTACCGTCAGTAGCAAGATGCCTACTCCAAGAATTCCAAAACAGAAAATGTTCGGTATCAATAGTTGATAGTCTTATATTAACAATTGAATTTAGACTAAACAAGCCTTCTGCCCACCAATCAGCTTCAGGATCAAATTCACCTTCAAAGAAATCATTGTTATCTTGTGCTTTTGTAATTCCGGTAAATTTTAAAGTGTCGCCATTTAAATATCTGTCGTCTATAATACTAATACCAAAATATGGTTTAAGAAATGTAAGATGTTCACCCTCTACCATATTATGAATTGCATAAAAATTCCCAATTTGAGGAGGATCAATAAACCTTATTCCAATTGTACCTAAAGTATCTGCATAAGCAGTATCTGTAGTAAACCAAATACTGTCAATAGGGACCGGTTCGGGGATTGTTGTAGTACCAAAATAATGACTGCCGTTATAATTAATGTCTAGTTTATAAGAATTATTGTTATTGCCTGTCATTGAACTTGCAACATAACCGAAAAACGGAAAATATGGTATAATCGAAGGTTTGAGAGTGTCGATAATACTGGTTTCGAGTTCCGTAACAGTTATAATAAGTTCTTCGGCAAACTCAAATAGTTCTATCTCTGTTTGTGAAAAACCAATTTGTTCTAACATAGGAATTGTGGTTGAGTCAAGAATTAGCATTTTATATAAAGAAGTAGAATCAACAGGGTCGAAATATCCTGAATTTTTAGTTAGAAAAACATAAGGATTATTGTTACTTTCAATAAATCCTTCTACTACTAGTTTTTTTTGTGGAGTTGGTAAGTCAACTGTAATGTCTGTTTCGCATGACCAAATAATTACAAATAGTATTATTACAGTAGCTATGTAAATTGTTTTTTTCATACGATATACTACATAAATTTAAAATTCCAAGTGATTGCAGGTAAAACAGGAATAAGACTAACTTGTTTGGCTACGGTTTGAAAATTTCCGTTGTCAACACTACCTGTGTAATCAAAATAAATAAAGAATGGGTTTTTACGATTATACACATTATAAACACTAAAATTCCATACTGATTCGTATTTGTCGGTTTTTTTGTGAGTATAAGTAACCGAAAGGTCTAGGCGATGATATGGTTCCATTCGGTATGAATTTCTGTAACCATATTCGCTAATTATTTCACCATCTAGCATATATCTTGCAACCGGTAAGGTAGTTGTGTTTCCGGTGGCATATACAAATACTGTCGCCAGTGTCCATTTCTCATTTAAAATGTAATTTAAAGTAAGCGACAGGTCATGCCTGCGATCATATTTTGCGGGGAATGGAATACCTCCGTCAATATCATTAAATTCTCGCATTGTTTTCGACCATGTGTAACCTATCCATCCGGTAAGTCGTCCTGTTCTCTTTTTTACAAAGAATTCTGCACCATACGAATTCCCATTTCCAAACACAAAGTAATTATCGCTGTTATCATTTAATTCGTCTCCTGGCAAAGCTCCGTCCATATATTCAATTAAATTGTAAAGGTCTTTATAATAAAATTCAACTGAGGTTTCGTATAAATTGTCTTTAAAATTTCTAAAATAGCCTATTGCGTATTGCCTACCCATTTGAGGTTTTACTACATCTGTACTTGGTACCCACAAATCAGTAGGTAGGGTTGAGGCTGATAAGCTAGCTAAGTGAATAAACTGTTTGTTTTGCATAAATGAAGCTTTTAGGCTACTTTTTCCCCCGAGCGATACTTTTATCGATGCCCGAGGTTCGAGCGAATAATAATCGGCAACTAATTCTCCGTTTCCGTAGCTTATCGAATCTATTGTAAAAAGCATATCATCGCTTTTGATGTATCTTGTAAAAGGTCCAACCTGAAAAAATGAAGCTCCTCGTAGTCCACCGTATAATGTAATATAATCATTTATAATATAATCATCTCCAATGTATAAATATGCTTCGTGTGCTAACAGTTTCTTCCCTTTAGTAAAGTCAATTTCTGATTCACCAAATTCAGCCTTTAAGCTATTTGGAGTAAAATGATGAAATGTATATCCTGCTCCAAATTTGACTGTATGTTGTGGATTTGGCAACCATGTATAGTCTTGCTTAAAATAATAATCACGTATTCCTGAAAATAGAATAAACCTGAATGAGGCATCTGTATCGTCTTCGGTTCCGGGATTCATACCAATATCGGTAGTGAATTTGTAATCGCTAAACATAGCGGTAGTGTTCATAAAGAATCTACTGTTAACTAAATGATTCCACCTAATAGTCCCTGTGCCGTTTCCCCATGGTATTCTCATTTGAAAAGTGCCGCTTTCGGCACTAAAATTAAAAATATCTTGCCCATAATATCCACTTAAAAAAAGCCTGTCTTTTTCAGAAAACTTAAAATTAAATTTTGCATTAATATCGTAGAAATAATAGCCCGAACCTTTAAATGGGGAGTCTTTTTTAATAAATGGTTTAATAAGCAAATCAAGATAAGTTCTTCGGGCAGATACTAAAAACGAGCATGTATCTTTTTTAATAGGTCCATGAACAGTAAGTCTTGATGCGATTGTGCCAATTCCTCCTTGTGCAACAAACTGTTTCATATTACCATTATTCATGGAGATGTCTATTACAGAGCTAATTCTACCACCATACTGAGCTGGCATTCCGCCTTTATAAATCTCCATATCTTTAATAGCATCAGCATTAAAAACTGAGAAAAATCCAAATAAATGAGATGCATTATATACTGGTGCTTCGTCGAGTATTACAAGGTTTTGATCAGGACCACCGCCTCTTACATAAAAGCCCGAATTACCATCGCCGGCAGATTGTATGCCTGGCAAAAGCTGTATGGTTTTTAAAACATCTACTTCGCCCATAAAAGCAGGAAGTGTTTTAACTTGATCAACAGGTAGTTTTACTACACTCATACGACTATCTTGTACATTCTTATCGGTACGTTCGCTACTTACAACAACTTCTTGTGTAGTATAGGCTGTTGGTTTTAAATTTATGTTTAATGTAATATCTTCGTTAAAATTTAATTTTCTTTCAATTGTTTCGTAACCAATATATGAAAAAGAGACAATATAATTACCTTTTGGCATTGATATGGAATAAAAACCATATGTATTGGTTGTTGTACCCTTATGTTCTTCTTTTATTATAATGTTTGCACCTATCAGATCTTCGCCTGTTGTTGCATCTTTGATATATCCACTTAAGGTATATTTTTGGGCAAACGCACTTAAACCGATTAAAGTGAGTAGCAATATGATAAATAGTTTGAGTTTCATTATTTAATATAATACAAATAAACAGGCAAATGTAATTAAATAGTATTTTTAATCTGAATTATTTATTGCAAAACTATTTTTTTTAAATAGACATCTTTACATTTGGTTTTTTCAAGTTAATACAATTATAAGCATACAACTGATTTTGACTAATAAGATCAATCTCATGGATAATGCCACTAAAGTTTTGGTTTTACAAGAATTTTTTCTTCCATCATATCTTTAATTGCATATTTTACTCCTTCTCTTCCAAGTCCGCTATCTTTAATACCACCATAAGGCATGTGATCAACTCTAAATGTTGGAGTATCGTTTATTATAACTCCCCCAAGCTCTAGATGTTCAAAAGCAAAATTCATTTCCGAAATTTTATTTGTAAAAACACCTGCCTGAAGTCCGAATCTACTATTGTTAATGTAATCTATTGCCTCATTAAAGTTTTCATAAACTTCTATTGTAACAACAGGTCCAAAAATCTCAAAAGCACAAACTTTCATTAAGTTATTGGTATTTGTTAGAACAGTAGGTTCGTACATTGAGCCTGTTCGTTTTCCGCCACACAAAACTTTAGCTCCACTATTTGCAGCTTCGTTTACCCATTCCTCTACTCGTTTAGCATTTTTTTCATCAATCATAACGCTTATTTGGGTATTTTCATTTTCAGGATTACCGGTTTTTAGTAAGTTCGTGTTTTTGCAAAACAATTTAGTAAATTTTTCAAATATACTTTTATGAACTATAATTCTTTGAGTATGAATACAAACTTGTCCGGAATAAGCAAATCCGGCTATTACGCTTTTTTGTATTGCTTTTTCGATATCAGCAGTTTCTGTAACAATTAATCCGGCGTTTCCACCCAGCTCAAGTATTACTTTTTTCTTTCCGGCTCGATTTTTCATTTCCCAACCAACTTCGGGTGAACCTGTAAATGTAAGTAGTTTAATACGTTGGTCGCTAACTAATTTGTCCCCAATGGTTCTGTTTGCAGGTAGAATGCTTATTGCTCCTTTTGGTAAGTCTGTTTTATCAATAATTTTAGCAAGATTAAGAACCGACAATGGGGTGGAGCTTGCCGGTTTGATAATGATTGGGCAACCTGCAGCAATAGCTGGAGCAATTTTATGTGCAGCAAGGTTTATTGGAAAATTAAAAGGAGCGATTCCTGCAACTATACCTATCGGGAAGTATTTTACATAAGCTTCTTTGCCCTCTCCTGCAGGTGTCCAATCTATACTAATGTATTCGCCAGGAAGTCGTTTGGTTTCTTCTGCTGCTACAATAAAGGTTTGAATAGCTCTGTCAATTTCGCCACGTGCAAATATTAAGGGCTTACCTGATTCTCTACTGATTAATAATGCAGCTTCTTTTTTTTGTGCTTCAAGCTCTGATGCTATTAGCATTAAAATGTTGTAACGCTTATAAACTGGCATTTTTGCAAGTTCAGATATTACATTTTCGGCATCTTGTATAGCTTGCTCAATGATCGATTCATCGCATAGCCACGTTCTGGCAAATGCTTTATTAGTATAAGGATTGATTACTTCAATTTCAGTATTACTTGTAATAAATTTTCCCGATAAATAGATTTTAAACTCTTCCATAAATTACATTTTATTTTGAGGCTTGAATTTAATAATAATTGTTCATGCTTCGATAAAGTGAAGTGTAAAAATTTATTATTACAAAAAGTTTGGCATTAATATCGAACTTATGTAAATTTGCACTCACAAAATCGGGGTGTAGCTCAGTTGGTTAGAGTACTCGTCTGGGGGGCGAGGGGTCGTTAGTTCAAATCTAATCACCCCGACTTTATAAAAAATGATTTCAGAAAAAACTCTGAAATCATTTTTTGTTTAAATAGTATTACTAAACATTTGTTCTATATTTCTAATAGTTAATCACAAAAGTGCACCATAGTAGATTAAGCTTGACGATAAAAATAAAAACTCTAACTGCATATGTTCATGTAGAAAGTTGTTTATTTTCCTGTAACCCTATTCCATAACGAGACAGAATAACTTATTATTCCTATTTTTTTATAACTATTGTTGTGTTATAGTGCTTTATCAAAATAATGTAATTTGTTTCATCTCTGTTTTTTAATTTCTTCTTATATTTGTTACAACTAAGTATAAAAGCTTGTATGTTTAATTTCAATATTTAACCTTTAAGAACATAAACTTTACAAAAACCAGAATAATGAAAATAGTGATTTATATATCAGGATTGTTGGGGATCTTATTCATTATATCTTGCAGTGAGCCTAATGCTGAAGATATTCTTAAAAAATCATACGAAAAATGTCAGTCTATTGAAAATGGTTATTATGAGATGACAAGTTATATGAAATATATGTCTAATAATGACACTACTTCAAGCTCATATACTTGCTATTTTAAGAAACTTGCTGACGATAGTATTTATTCTTCTGCTTTTCATTATCAACATTATTATGAGGGAGAATACGCTAAAGATGTTTTGTACACAGGAGATGATTTTGTAAATTATTCAAGAAAGGATAGTACCGGAGAAATAATGTCAAAATCCCTTTGGGCAAATGACATCAAGTCATATAGCCATAATTACAAGTTTTATTCTCCTCTTACAACTATAAAGAGTAACCCACTACCAAATGATAGTGCTTTTATTGATAATAAGCATGTGTTTGAGTATATAGGAGAAGATTTAATTAATAATATTTCTTGTTATCATGTAAAGATGAATACAAGTCCTGATAATGATAGTACAGATTTGATGCAAATATTGCGAATTGAAAATAACTTCTGGATAAGCAAAAAAGATTATATCCCAATACAGTATTCAGTTGCATACGATATCCTTATGAATGGTGATACAATGTATCAGTTTTCGAAGGATGTTTTAACAAAATATGAATTAAATAACCTTAACGAAGAAGAGGAGAATTTAAACTTATCATCTATTCCTTCGTATATTAGTCTCAAAGATTACAAACCACAAAAAAGTCCAGAATTACTATCAACAGATACTTTTGCTCCTGATTGGACATTAGTGTCGCTAAATGATGAAACACTTAAATTGTCAGATTTAAAAGGAAGTTTGGTTTTAATTGATTTTTTCTACAAATCTTGCTATCCATGCATGCTTGCATTACCTGCTTTACAGGATTTACATGAACAATATTATGATAAAGGACTTAGAGTAATCGGGATCAATCCTTATGATACTAAAGAAAAAAATGATATAGATGTATTTTTGAAAAATAGAGGTATTACTTATACTGTATTATTAGATGGAAAAGATGTGGCAAATGAATATCATGTATCTAGTTATCCAACAATTTATATAA
Source organism: Bacteroidales bacterium (assembly GCA_028702675.1). Classification (GTDB taxonomy): domain Bacteria; phylum Bacteroidota; class Bacteroidia; order Bacteroidales; family ML635J-15; genus JAQVOJ01. Next base: position 16,570 of record JAQVOJ010000018.1, on the reverse strand, counting down.
TTGACAAAGAAGGAAAAATATTACATACACAAGTTGGTTATGGGGCTGGTCTTGAAAAAGAATTTGAGAAGATTATTACACAGAATCTATAACACATAATAATAAAAAAA
>JAQVOJ010000018.1:0-16360 GCA_028702675.1 Bacteroidales bacterium | reverse complement strand
ATAATAATAAAAAAAGCCCCAACTAATTTAGTTGAGGCTGTGGTACCACCTGGAATCGAACCAGGGACACCAGGATTTTCAGTCCTGTGCTCTACCTACTGAGCTATGGTACCCTTTTTACGGTGTGCAAAAATACATACTTTTTTAATTCTTCCAAATTATTTATTAAATATTCAAAATAATTTTAAAATATATGTTTGATTATATTAGGGGTTTATTTAAAGTAAATCATTGTAGGTTTAAAGCTTAATAATGCTTTACGATTAATAATGATTAAAAACTTAGGTAGTGTAATAATATTAAACATAAAGATTACTTTTGCAGCTAAATGGAAAAATACGTAACAATATTACTGAAAAATGGTATCCGTGTGGTTCATCAACCGTCAAATTCACATGTAGCTCATTGCGGATTTATAATAAATACAGGTACAAGAGACGAATCGAACGGGCAAGCTGGTTTGGCACATATGGTAGAACACATGATGTTCAAAGGTACAAAAAAACGCAAAGCATATCATGTGTTAAGTAGAATAGAAGATATTGGTGGCGAACTCGACGCCTACACAACCAAAGAGGAAACATGTATTTATGCCAGTTTTTTGCCTGAATATTTTGAACGTACCGTTGAATTACTTACCGATGTGGTTTTTTCGTCAACATTCCCCGAACGCGAGTTGAAAAAAGAGAAAGAAGTAGTAATAGAAGAACTTAATTCGTATATGGACAATCCGGGCGAATGGATTTTTGACGAATTTGAATCCCGATTATTTGCAAACCATTCACTTGGACACAACATATTGGGAGATATTAAAAGCGTGAAAAAATATTCTTCAAAAGATGTAATAGATTTTGTTAGAAATAACTACCATACCGACCAAATGGTCTTTACATCTATCGGGGATATTAATATTAAAAAATTAAAATATATTCTTGAAAAATATCTAGGTAACCAAGCACCCTCTTATCGAATTATAAAACGTAAAAAATGGAAAGGTAACTTTGTTTTTAATCATATCGAAAATAGACAAACTTATCAAACCCACTGTATTATTGGTTCTCGTGCTTTTGGCTATTTAAGCGATAAAAAATTTCCGTTACTTTTAATTTCCAATCTTTTGGGCGGACCTGGTCTAAATTCCAGATTAAACTTACTATTACGCGAAAAGCACGGACTAGCCTATAATATTGAATCAAATTATACATGCTTTAACGAAACAGGTAATTTCAATATTTACTTTGGAACTGAAAATGAAAATGTAAAGAAAGGGTTTAGACTTATTAGAAAAGAATTAGATAATTTAATGAATAAAAGACTGGGACCTATTCAGCTCGAAAAAGCAAAAAAACAGCTTATTGGTCAAATTGCTATTAGTAACGAAATAAATTCAAATCTTTTGCTTTCGGTAGGTAAATCTTATTTGCTTTATAATAAAATTGACCCGATTGAGGATGTATATAAAAGAATAAATAAAATTAATGCCGATGAAATATTAGATGTTTCTAACGAGTTATTTCATCCCGATAATATGTCTTCAGTTATTTGTCATTAAGAGGAAATAATGAATACGGATATATATAATTATATTGAATCAGTTTCATCAAAAGAAGATAAACTATTATATAACTTAAGACGTGAAACTAATTTAGTTACAGTACATCCCAGAATGTTATGTGGGATTGTTCAAGGTAAATTTCTGGAATTTATTGTCTCAATGCTTAAGCCTAAAAATGTTCTTGAAATAGGAAGTTTTACGGCATATTCAACTATTTGCATTGCAAGGGGTTTGTCAGAAAATGCTAAACTTATAAGCTTAGAAAAAAATGACGAAATTAATTGGATTGCTCAAAAATATGTTGGTCTATCGGGTTTAGAAGATAAAATTGAACTTATTACTGCTGATGCTTTGCTTTGGATGAATAAAACTACAACTATGTTTGATATGATTTATATTGATGGCGATAAACGAGAGTATCCAAATTATTATAAACGAGCTTTAAAATTATTAAACAAAAATGGTTTTATAATTGCCGACAATGTTTTATGGGATAATAAAGTTTTGGCAGATATCACTAATAATGATAAAATGCTTGATGGAATTAAAGAGTTTAACAAGATGGTGTCAAATGACAATACTGTAGAGAAAGTGCTTTTACCGGTAAGAGACGGAATTTTTTTAATTAAAAAAATCTGATTTTTAAGTTATTGCATTTTATAGGTATTTTCATAATTTTACATCTGATAATATTTTAGCTTTATGAATAAGATTGTACGGTTATTAATAAGTAAATTGTTTTGGGTAAATATTGCAATTGCTGTTTTACTTACTGCTATAATAATACTAGGTGTATTTTGGGGATTAAAAAAATATACTGATCATGGAGCTGCCTATACAGTTCCTGATTTTACAGGGATGCAGGTAGAAGAAGTTGTTAAGATTTGTAACGAAAAGGAGTTTAGGTATAAGGTACTTGATTCTGTTTACAACGATGATGCAGAGCCCGGAGCGGTAGTTGAGCAAAGCCCTGATCCTGGAAGCCATGTAAAAAAAGGACATACAATATTTATAAAAACGAATGCATTTGGAACTGAAATGGTTGATATGCCGGAACTGAAAGGTGTATCATTAAGGCAAGCAACTGCAATATTGGAATCATACGGACTAATAGCCGGTAATCTTCGTTATGTGCCGGACATTGCCTCAAATGTTATTATAAGGCAACAGTTTAAAGGAGACGATATTGAACCAGGCACAAAAATACCTAAAGCAAGTAGTATAGACCTTATTTTAGGAATTGGATTAAGCGATGAGAAAACCTTTGTGCCGGAGCTTAAAGGATTAACAAAAAAGCAAGCAACAAACAAACTTCTTGATATGTATTTAAATGTGGGGGCAATAGTATTTGATAACACTGTAGATAATAAAACGGACAGTACCACAGCAAAGGTTTTTAAGCAATCACCATTAAGCGATACAATAAATACCATAAATTTAGGTTCTTATGTAGATATATGGTTAACTACAGACACAACTCTATGGAAGCCAAATATTGACGAAGATATTGATCAAAAAACGGAATAATTATTAATATGAAGAGTTTTTTTATTATTGTATTATTTGTCTTCGGAACACTTCTAATTAATGCTCAAGAAGTGTTAATAGATATTATTCCTTCTAAATTATTGGGGGGTAAATACCTTATGAGTAATAATCTAAAATCTACAAACGAAGCAGATACTCTTAGTTTACCTTTTTTTGATGATTTTGCTAATGCAAAAGTTTACCCTTTTTCTGGATATTGGACAGACAAAGCTGCATTTATTAATAACAGTTATGCCTATAATCCATTATCTATAGGAGTAGCTTCACTTGATGCATTAGATTCGGTTGGAGCTGTTTATACTCATCTCTCGTGGCAAGTTTCTAGTGTGGCAGACTATTTAACTTCAAAACCAATTGATTTGAATTATGCTGCTTCCGACTCAGTTTACCTAAGTTTTTATTATCAATGTGGAGGATATGGGGACATACCCGAAGAAAACGATTCTTTAGTAGTTGAATTTGCAACACCCGATAGCTCATGGCATTCTGTCTGGAGAACAACAGGAGGGATACAAACAGATACATTTTTTCGGGCAATGATTCCTATAAAAGAGCCTTATTTACTGAAAAAAGGTTTTAGATTTAGATTTAAAAATTATGTGAGTATAAGCTCAAATTACGAAATGGCTTACAAATCGAATGCAGATATATGGAATATAGATTATGTATTTATAGATACTGCACGAAATATAAACGACACTATTGTTGAAGACGTTGCATTTATATCAAACTTTAAAAGTCTAATAAAAGATTATGAATCGGTACCTTGGGAACACTTTAAACCTTTTGCCGAAGCTAATACTCTTGATTCAATAAGTTTCATTTATAAAAATAATGGGACAAACGTTCAAAATATAAACAGACAATTTATTGTTTACAATATGTTTCAAGAGGATACAACATTCTCAAACTTAAACGATAATGAAAATATTGAGCCATTTAGTACTTTAGAATACAATAAAATAATATCAAATTTTGAATTTGATACAATAGGGCAAGATTCGGCAAGATTTTTTATTAAAGGATTTATTGAGACTGATACTACCTTAGCGAGACGGCCACGCAGATGGAATGATACAATCGAATATTATCAAGATTTTTTTAATTATTATTCTTACGACGATGGTTCTAGCGAACTTGGTTACGGGATTAATGGACAAGGAACTAGTGGTGGGTCTCTTGCTTATGGTTTTAATCCATTAAAAGCCGATACGCTAAGAGGAGTAAATATTTTCTTTAATCAGGTAATGGATGGGCATAATATCAATTATTTTTATCTTACAGTGTGGGAAGATAATGACGGTATTCCTGGTGATACATTAATTCAGCAAATTGGAGTTCGACCTGTTTATAGCGATAGTATTAACGAATTTTGCTACTACAAACTCGATAGACCCCTCTATATCGAAAACAGATTTTATATAGGATGGATAAAAACCACCGACGATATGCTGAATGTTGGTTATGATGTAAATAGAAATGCTGGCGAAAATGTCTTTTATAATACCGAAGGTTATTGGATGCAGTCGATGTATTATGGTGCACCTATGATAAGACCGGTTTTTGGTAAAGCCGAATTGGCAATATCTTCACCGGAATATTTTGCCGAAACAAGTATTAATCTTTATCCGAATCCGGTAAGTGATATACTTTATGTAAATACTATTAGTTTTAATGAATTTGAATTTGATATTTTAGATTTAAATGGTAGGATTGTATCAAGTGGAAGAAGTTCAGAAACAATATCATTCTCTGATTTACAGCAAGGAATGTATTTTGTTAGAATAAACCTCAATAATAATATAATTACACGAAAAGTTATAGTGAACAGATAACATAATAATATGACAGAACAATCAAAGCAATCTGTTCCAGACGAAATTCAAGAAGAAGAACTATTCGAACATTACCGTTTCGTTGCCGACCCTGGACAGTCATTGATGAGGATAGATAAATTTTTAGTCCACAAAATGTCAAATATTTCGCGTACGCGTATTCAATCTGCTGCCGAAGCCGGAAATATTAGAGTAAACAATCTTGTAGTAAAGCCAAGCTATAAAGTAAAACCCAATGACGTAATTACAATATTGCTAAGCTATCCTAAGATTGAATTTGAACTTATTCCGCAAGATATTCCACTTAATATTGTTTACGAAGATGAGGATTTGCTGATAGTTAATAAAAATCCCGGTATGGTGGTTCATCCTAGTTTTGGACATTACGATAATACTTTAGTCAATGCACTTGCTTATCATTTAAATGGGAATGAAATGTTTAGCGGTAAGGATATGCGTCCCGGTCTTGTACACAGAATTGATAAAGATACCTCAGGCTTACTTGTAATAGGTAAAACAGAATTTGCTCTAAGTTTTTTGGGGAAACAATTTTACAATCATTCCATACAACGAACATATCAAGCATTAATATGGGGCGAACCTGAAACCGACGAGGGAACTATAACAGGTTATATCGGAAGGAATAAACACAATCGTAAAATAATGGATGTTTACGATAACGAGGAAGATGGAAAATATTCGATAACACACTATAAAGTTTTAGAAAAATTTTCTTATGTTACACTTGTAGAATGTAGATTAGAAACTGGACGAACACATCAGATACGTGCTCACTTTAAGCATATCGGATTTCCATTGTTTAACGATGCTGATTACGGTGGCGATAAAATATTGAAGGGAACTATCTTTACTAAATACAAACAATTTGTACAAAATTGTTTTAATATTTGTCCTCGACAGGCTTTGCATGCTAAATCTTTAGGTTTTATTCATCCTAAAACTAAAAAGGAAGTATTTTTTAATAGCGAATTGCCGGAAGATATTAATAGCTGTATTGATAAATGGAGACGCTATTCAAATTATCAGTCCATTAATAATGAGGATTAGTTTTAATCTTTACGGTCAGGGAAAATCATAAAACTTATTAGATCAACAGGTATCTTGCCGTTTATAAGATTATCTTTTTTGTCGTATCTAAATCCTAGTCGCCTTAATCCAGATTTACTACTCGTAATAATGTGAGCCTTATTATTATAAAAGTCAAATTTCAATTTTTTACCTAGTTCATAATAAAACTCTTCAATATCATCTAGTTTTAGTCTTTCTCCGTATGGAGGATTTGTAATAATTACTCCATTTTGTTGTCGATATTTTGATTTAAAAAAATTTTCGTGTTTTACTTTAATATATCCTGTAAGTCTGCTTCTTCTGATATTGCTTTCTAACTTTTTAAAAGTATGATCGTCAATTTCAGAGCCGTAAATATTTAAACTGGGGCTAGTAATATTTGCTTTTGCTTCGTCGAAAATTTCTTTCCACTTATTCCGATTAAAATCAAGAGTATTCATAAAAGCAAATCCTTGCCTATGAATTCCGGCAGGAATATTTGCTGCTTGCATTGCAGCTTCAATCAATAAAGTTCCGCTTCCGCAAAATGGATCATAAAAAGCTTGATCATATCTCCATCCGCTCATTTTAATAATACCGGCTGCAAGTAAATCATTTATGGGAGCTTCACCCGTTTGTTTCTCGTAACCACGAATAAATAAGGGTTTTCCACTTGTATTTAAGGATATTGTACAATAATCATTAATCAAATGAACATCAATGTGAATATTTGCATTTTCGCGGTCAACCGAAGGGCGTAACCCAAAACGCTCTCGAAATCTGTCAACTATGGCGTCTTTTACTACTAATGCAGTATATTTACTATGTCGCAGTTGCTCTGAATTACTAACTGCATGTATTACTAAACTTTTATCAGGACCAAATATTTCTTCCCACTTTATTGTACTGGCAAGACTATATAATGAATCTTTATCAGTTACTTTGCCTTGGTTTAAGGGCTTTAACACGAACAAAGCTGTACGCAAATATAGATTTGCTTTATACATCAGCATGTTGTCGGATTCAAAATATACGCTTCGGCGATTGATTGATATATTAGTTGCCCCAAGTTGTTTCAACTCATCGGCTAACACTTGTTCTAATCCTGCAAGTGTTTTTGCAACATATTTATTACTTTTCATGTTGCAAATATAGTTATACTTTATTTATTCATTTGGAGAATTTATATCGTTTCTACATGGCGTAGTCTTATATCGGTGTAAGAGTTCTCTTTTAAAATCATTTTCGGCATCATATAACGCACTAACTTTCTCAACAGGTAAGATATTTTTAAACTTATTGTGATATTCAAGCATTAAATTAGCCCGCTCTTGATTAATTTCCACTTTACGATCTAACTTTTCTTCAAGTCCATCTTTACTTAACTTTTCTTTATTGTGTCGTAAATCTCTATGAATGTTGTGTTCTTCGCTTATTAAATCATTTATCTTTTTGTCGTATTCGTTGTAGATAGGCCAAAATGCTTGAGCTTCTTCAACCGTCAGGTCAATTTGTGTTGTGATAAATGCTACTTTTTCTGTTTTAAATTTGTTGTAGTTGGCATGCTTTCTCCCTTGTGCAATACCTTGCACAGATATAGCAATCAGCAAAATAAGTAAAATGTGTTTTGTTTTCATTATAGATAAAATTTATACTATTCAAGTTCAAAATACAAGTCGTATTCAATATTATTAAGAGCAAGGATATATTCTTCTAATTCTTCGCTGCTAAATTCCGATTCTATACTCTCGTCTTCGCTATTTATGTAAGTATAAAATAAATAATCGTCGGTAATTAAGCTCTCAATTATAGTGTCATCTTCGGAATATGCTGTTTGTGTTTTAATTGGGCTTGTGATATCTTCTTTGTCAACAAGCAAACTTAAGCCGCTTTTCATTAAAAATGCAAGTGCCAAAAGCCCTGCTGCCATATAAATGTATGGTTTAAAAATATCGAAAGTTCGTTTATACGATGTGCGTTCCTTATCTTCTTTAATTCTGTTTACTATCTTATCCGGTAGATCTTCGAAATAAGATTTCGGTGTTTTAAATGGGTTTTTTTTCGATATGTTATTTTCTTCTTTCAGCATTTTCGGTTTTGTATCTAAATTATTAGACATTAAAATAATACAATGGTTTATTCTTCTTTCAATATTTCTTCAATTTTTTTTACAGCATGATGATAAGATGCTTTTAAAGCTCCTACCGAAGTCTTCAAAATTTCTGATATTTCATTATATTTTAAGTCATCGTAGTATTTCATATTAAAAACTAATCTTTGCTTTTCGGGAAGCTTTAATATTGCTCGTTGCAATTTATATTCAGCTTTATCTCCATCAAAATACTCATCTCCCTTAAGCGACAAAATAAGTTGGTCTTCGTAGTCGGTTGCTGTAAAAACATAAGAACGTTTTTTCTTCTTGATAAAATTTAGTGTCTCGTTGGTAGCAATTCTGTATAACCATGTAAACAAACTACTATCTTCTCTGAATTTTTCTATGCCTCTGTATGCTTTTATAAAAGTTTCTTGAAGTAAGTCGTCTGTGTCGGCATGACTAATTACCATTTTGCGGATATGCATATAAAGACGTTTCTGATATTTTTCAACCAAAATTTTAAAAGCCTGTTCAGATTTGTCCTTACTTTTAATTCCTGAAACTATATCATTATCATCAGCAAATTGCATACAGATACTTAGATTACTTTTAAATAATAAGGTTTAAATTACTAGTACATTATTATAAGACCTCGTACAAAGGTAGTTTATTTTTTGGCTTTACTTTATTTGTAATATTCATTAGAATGATTTCTGTTTTTTAGTTTGAAGAAAAACTTATTAGCTAATCGTATAATAAAACAGATTAGTATCTTATTCCCCAAAAATATGGTCTTTCTTCTTGTTTACATTCTTTGATATAATCTGTGATTACCTTTGAATATTCTGCATAACTTACGTTTTTATGTCGTTTTTTATGTTCGGGTTTTTCAATAATCTGTTCATCGTTAAAGAACTCGATTGATTCTGCTGTAATCTTTTTTGCTCCGTTGTTAATATCAATTTCGAGGATAACTCCGGGTAGTCCTAAATAATCTTCAGGTCCTAATTTTTCGTTCCAATCTAAAGCAAACCAAGCAACTACTTCATTCATTTTAATTGAATCGTACCAATATGCATTCATACAGATTCGTCCAGCAACTTCTTTCATGTCATTTAGTATTTTCCACTTCTGCGAAACGATTGTATCATCAATTACATATAAGTCGTTTAGTGTTCTAATAACGTCATAGCTTTTATTGTTTTCTCTGTCTCTGTATATTATGTATTCAACTGTTCTACTTGACCAACCAGGATGAACATTGTCGTCTTGCTCTTCGTAGCGATAAGCTTTTGTATTAAACACTAAAGTGCTTTTATGGTCATATTCATCTGTTTGGCCCCACATGTACTCATATTTTTCTCTTGTGCTTTTACTCATATAATCAACTGCAACAATCTTTTTAACCCAATTGTGCGAAACTTTATAATTGATTTTTCCGCTTGTAGTTTGAGAAAAACAGGTACTAACAAATGATATTGCTATTATTAATACTGATAATGCTTTTTTCATAATGAGCTTATTATTAGTGCAAATTTATAAAAATTACCACCTTCTTCTTTTATTATTAGATTCTTCAAAGCCTTTAAGATTATACGACACACTCAACATAAAATATCTTGCCAATGTTGGTGATGAAGTATATTCGGTATAATTTTCGGTTGCAACTTGATAAAGATATTCTTTTTGATTTAATAAATCGAAAGCTGCAAGGCGAACTTCGAATCTGTTATTTTTACCAATCAATTGACGGATTGAGACATTAAGCAGCATTATATCGGCTACGTAGTCAAGTCTATCGCTTTGATAATTGCTCCAAGTAAAATTACCTTCCAAATATGATTTTTTAGCAAATTGCCATTTAAAGCCTGCTTCGGAACTATAATTAAGGATTACCTGATTTTGATTTGTTTGCAGTGAATATTTAACGTTTGAAGTAGAAACTCTACCATCAATATTAATATTAAGTTTAGCTCCGATATTAAGATCAAGCCCTATTCGTCCACCGTAACTATCGGTTTTTGTAATGTTTTTAATACTATTAATATAAACAGGATTTTCAGAAAATCGAACATTACCCGATACATTAAGAGAAAGAATAGTTTTTATAATCGGTACATTCGACCATAAATAAGCGTAATAGCTGTTTCCACCTTCTACGTTTTCGGGTTTAGAAACTGTAACATAGCCAATGCTATCAACAAATTCAGTTGATTTATTATAAACAATTGAGTTCTCATTAAGGTTAGCTCCAAAGCTGAGCGAAACATTTGTAAACGAGGCTCTGTCCCAATAATAGGCACCGGCACTTATACTATGTGAACGCTCAGGCACAAGATTGGTGTTTCCTTCGATTCTATATAAAGAATTGCTAAAACTGGATACAGGTTGCAATTGTGTCATCGAGGGTTCGTTTATATTGTAAGAGTATGTTCCGTATATTCGCATATTGTTTGGCAGTTCCCAGTTTGCCGAAAAGTAAGGCACAAAATTCATATAATCTTTTTGTGGTAATCCAATTCTAAGTTCAGTCCTTTGGGTTAATGCGTAATCACCTTTCAAACCAATAATCTGATATGCTCCTCCCATGGAAATATTTAAGCCTTCCCACGCATAATTTAAACTGGCTCCTAAACGATTATATAATACCGAATGAATATAATAATTACTTAAACTATCTATCATTGAATTATTTGCTAATACATCTTTTGTGAGTTTGGCTGATTCTTGAATCTTATTTGAGAAATTATAAAAAGTCATAAGCGACAGTCGTTTGCCAAATGGTTCAACATACATTAAACTACTTTTAAAATTATTTTGTGAACCTTGGTTGTCGTACAAAAGTTTGATTCGTTCTACCTCATTTGTTGTTAGAAAATACTCGTTAATATTATCTAGTGTATTATCGGAATTATTGTCGCTTAAATCGGCTACAGCACTAAAAGAGAACGAACGTCTTTTTTTCTTGAATTTGTGATTATATAAGCCCAAAACATTAACCGAATAAGCTTCGTTAGTAGCACTGTAATACACAGTATTTGAGTTTATATCAACCGAAGAATTGGTTTGGTAAATTTGGAATTGGTTATTAGTATTCGAGTTTTCTGATAATCTGGCATTAACTCTTATAATTGCAGTATTTGCGGAGTCGAATTCGTACTCAAATCGGGAGCTAACTGTATGTGAATTATTAAATTGATAATTATCGGTTGTATCATATCTAAAATATGATGTATCATTAAGAAATGTTTGTCGTTTTGTAAACTGGTCGTAAGTTAGATCAGACTGATTATAAAAGTAACTGGCATTGAATTTTGTTTTTTTATTAAAGTAATTATAATTAACACCTCCGCCATAATTTTTAGTAAAACCTTTATTGCTATAGTTTCCGCCAATCATGGATAATGATCTATGACCTCTGCCGCTTCCGAAACCAAAGTCGCCGTTATCAAAATCGGAATATGCCGAGCTACCTTTAAATTCTGTATATTCATCCCAGTTTACGCCACTATTATTCATGTTGTTGGCAAATCCTAAGAACGATAATTGTGATATTTCGTTAAATCTGTTAAAACTTCCTCTTGCTGCCCAACGCTGTTCGGTACCACCTGCTATAGAAGCTTTCCCAAAATGACCTTTTTTAAAATCATCTTTTAGTTCAAGATTCATAACTTTTTCGTCTGATCCATCGTCGATACCTGTTAGTCTTTCCTGCTCTGATTTTTCGTCATATACCTTTACTTTAGATATCGCTTCAGCATCAAGGTTTTTAGTTACGCTAGAGGGGTCGTCTCCAAAAAATGTTTTTCCGTCAACGTAAACTCTGTTTATATTTTTACCCATTGTTGTAATATTACCGTCGGCATCCACCTCAACACCTGGCAATCGCCTTAACAAATCCTCAACAGTTGATCCCGGAGGTACTTTAAAAAGTCTGGCGTCGTATTCTACTGTATCGCCATGTATAAACAGAGGAGCTTTAGCCGATTTTATTACTACTTCCATCAAAATTTCGGCTATTGGAGCAACAACTATATCTCCCATATTATAATCAGCTTGATTAATTACAGGAATATCTCTCTGAATTGGCATATAGCTTACATGCGATATTTTTAATATATAACCTGAATTTTTAATATTCTTAAACCCAAACTCTCCGTTAGAGTCTGATGTTGTATAATTTATAAGAGTAGAGTCGGAGCTATTAAGTAGCATAACAGTAGCCACAGGAACGGTTTCTCCTAAGGTATCTACAACTCGAGCACTTATATTTATATTTCTTGGTTGTTGCGAAAATACTGTTAAAGACAATAACAGTAAAAGAGCTAAATTTAGTAATTTCATAGATGGCATTATTCAGTAATAATAAAACCGCATAGGTAGGGATTTTATTTTATACATGAATTAGATTTTTATTAATAAAATCTTAATGAATTGTAACCAATAATTATAACAAATGCTCAAGAGCTATGTTTAAGTTAGGATAAATAAATGTAAATCTGTTGCTTATAATTTTTTGTGAAGACACTTTTTGCCCTTTCAATAAAAGTTCTGATTTTTTGCCAAATAATAATTTAATTAAAATTTTGGGAATGAAAGGAATTAAGCTTTTTTTATGTAAAGCTTTTTTTAATGATAAAATTAATGTTTTATTGTCGATAATTTGAGGAGCCACAACATTATAAGTGCCATCAATGCTTTTGTTTTCAATTGCAAACAAAACAAATCTTACAACATCGTTGATACTAACCCATGGAATATATTGCTTCCCATTGCCCATTTTTGCTCCAAGTCCAAGATTTATAGCTTTTATAATGGGTTTTAACATGCCGCCATCCTTTGATAGAATAGAGCCTAAACGCATTACTACAGTTCTTGTTTCTTTGTTCTTAAAGTTTGTTGCTGATAATTCCCACATATTACACACATCACTTAAAAAACCGGTTCCCATTTTATCATCCTCTGTAAATAAATGAGTATTACTATAAGGATAATAGCCAACAGCAGAGGCACTTATGTAAAGTTTAAGATTGATGTTTGAGGTTGTTACGGCATCAAATAGTAATTGAGCTGTTTGTACTCTACTGTTTATTATTTTTCTTTTTCTAGCTTTTGTCCATCTGCCTTGAGCGATTGAGGCACCTGCAAGATGAATGATTATGTCAACGTCTTTAATAATTTCTTCGGGAAATGATTGTAATTGCTGCCATGAAAATATATTGTTAATTCCAGGTAAGCGTTTATTTGAAGTTCGGCTAATGATAACTAAATCGTATCCCAAATCTAGCAAACTTGGAATTAATTGTTTGCCAACTAATCCTGAAGCTCCTGTAATCAGTATTTTCATTGCCTCGTTTTAGTATAGTAACAGTTTTTAAAATACTATTGTTTCAATAGTTTAAATAATAATAAATTTACAAGTGTTTAAATATTTCAATAAACTTTGTATTTTTGTTTATTGATATTTTTGTTTTGATATTTATTAAATATCGGGGTGTGGCGCAGTTGGTAGCGCGCTACGTTCGGGACGTAGAGGCCGGAAGTTCGAGTCTTCTCACCCCGACTTTTAAAAATTATTATGTTAACAAACTACGAAACTGCATTATTCAGTTTAGTTATAGCTGGAATTCTAGTTCTTATTACAGGATTATTCTTAAGAACTAAAAATGATTCATATCCTGTATTATGGTTTAATATTCATAAATTCATATCAATAGCAGCTTCTATATTACTTGGCTTTATGGTATTTAAATTTGCAGATTTTAGTGTCGTAAAGTTAGGTGGTAGGCTTTTAATGGTTTTCTTAGTAGCTTTAATAATTCTTGAGATTATCAGTGGTGGCTTATTAAATACCAAGAGGAATAAGAAAAAGTTGAAATTTATGCACTCATTTGTTTCGTTGCTAATAATAATGTGTTCAGTAATAATTTTAGTTTTTATCATTTAACTTAAATTGAGAGTGCTTAGAAATTAAGTTACAACTAGTTGGAGACTGATTCCCAAAATATTATTTTCATGACTAATGCAGAGTAAAAAAGTAATGTTATTTCTAGTATTATTGAAAATACAGGAAAGAAGCTTAATTAATGTTTTTAGGATAATTCCAATAATAGTCGCCAAGTAGTTTCTTTACAAGAAATTTTGGCATTACTTTCTCAAAATTTCTATAAAGTATAATGTCGTACTTACGGTGAAAATTTATCCAACATTGATTACAATTATTTTTATGTTCTTTGTGAAGTTTAATTGTTGAGCTTTTATTGATTATTTGCTTTAAATTTTCATTATAAAGATTTCCAAGGATTATTTCTTTGTTTTGACAAATAGGTATGTCGCCATTAGGATATATTACTATACTGTCTCTTATACTATTGCAAGATAATTTAAGATTACCTCTTTTATACTGTGTGTAAAGTACCATGAAATCATAGTTTTCCTCAAAATCTTTTACTATCTCAGGAATATCTTCGGGTTTAAAGTCTAAGGAATTACTTTCGGGACTATCGTCTTTAGTATCAAAATATTCCATAGTGTTAAAGATACCTACCCGCATATCGCAATTATGTTCTTTACAAATTTTTGCAACGTGTTTCAAATCTTCAAAGTCGTTGTATGGGGTAAGAGTAAACATAACCGAAACCGGAACTATACCCTTTAGCTCTTTAATGACCTGAATAACTTTATCGTGAGCGTCAACTCCACGCATTTTTAAGTAGGTTTCGGGTGTTCCGTCAAGTGAAACATAAACACGGTAAGGCTTGTATTTTTTTGTGTAATCTATCAGTTTTTCAGGAAGTACACAATTCGATAACAAATCATATTTGGGATGATTTTTCATTAAAAAATCTAAAATAGCTTCGGCTTCGGGATGTAAAATAAACTCACCACCTTCCAGACCTATTACTGTGTTTTTGCTAACTACAGGACTATTAATAATTTCTTTAATTTTTTCGAGTGGTAAATGTTGTTTTGGTGTTTTTTTCCATATGTAGCAATGCTTACATTGAGAGTTGCAACGGTCGGTTGCATACAACATTATAGTTGATAGTTTCTTGTGTTTTGGGAAAAAATTATTGTTTATTAATTTAAATCCTCGGCTTAGGTAGTCATTTAATTTGTACATCTTTTTATCTCGAAATTTCGTCAATAGTAATATAAGTGTTAACTATATCTTGCAAGCCTGATAGGTTTTTATTGCTATGGTTTTCGCAAATATTTAGGAATGTTTTAATTTCGTTGTAATATCCTGCAGAATATAATTCATTGTTCTGAACTAATGGTAAAAATTGATTTTGCTCGTATAGAATTGTCTGCGAAATCACGGGAGTATTTATTTTCTCTAATGGAATACCTGCAATAGCTTTTGGTTTATCGAGCCTTAATAGTTTTTGTGTATTTACAGTTTCAAAAATGTATTTTGATGAATTATAGATAAGAGTTTCTTTTGCTCTTGCCCACCAGTTTTCTGTCGAAAGTTCCACAGTCCCTAAAATGCCGTTATCATGTTTTGTGTGCAATAGAATTGTTTTATTATTTCCCGAATTCATTACAGAAACAATTTCCGGTTTGCCAAACAAATAATTAATTAAATCAATCGGGTGAATAAACAAATCTGTTAAAGCATCGCCTTCGGGATACATACCTGTATTATATGTAAGCTTATAATATCCTGAATTAATATATTTTTTCATCTTAAGAAACACAGGTGCATATCGTTTCTGAAAGCCTACTATAACTTTAGCTTTTGATTTTTTCTCAATTTCGATAATTTCGTTAAGCTCCTGTAAATTTTGGCAAGGAGGCTTTTCTACAAATACATTTTTGTTTCTCTTTAATGCTGACTTTACTAAACTAAAATGTGATGAAGGGTTTGTGCAAATAAAAACTCCAGATATTTCAGGGTCATCAAGAACTTTGTTAAAATCGTTTGTCCCTTCTATGCTAAAATAATTTGCATCAATCGATCTAGCTGTATCTTCTGATTTTGAAACAATATATTTTAAATCTACATTAAGATAATGTAAAACCGGGTATAAATTATTAAGCGAATGATTGCCAATACCTACAAAAGCGTATTTCCCTTTATAGGATTTAGACAATGAATTTAGTTTTCGGATTTTTTTGTATTTATCTATTATTGATTTCATTAATTAGAATTCTTTTTACAAAAGTAATAAAGTGTTTAATAAAATGTAATACTGCACATAACAATTTTTTGTCATGGTCTTTGCAGACTATGCAAATACACATGCCAAAAAA
>JAQVOJ010000188.1 GCA_028702675.1 Bacteroidales bacterium | reverse complement strand
AAATTTTAGGACGACTAAGTGCCTCTGATATTTTACGCCTGCGACCAAGTTCCAGAGCTGCTACTATGCTTATTGCTTTAGCTTCGCCAATACCTTTAAACTTCATCAATTCTTCGGGTGATTGCTTGCCCAGATTGTTAAGATTATTATTGTACTTACTTAAAATTTCGCGACTTAATTCTACTGCCGATTGTTTATTGTTTCCCGAGCCTATTAAAATAGCAATTAGCTCGGCATCGCTAAGCGCAGCAGACCCTTTATGTAAAAGTTTTTCGCGTGGGCGGTCGTCAATAGCCCATGATTTAATACCAGCTGTTTGTTTCATTGAACAATATTTTAGTGTCTTAAATTCTAATAGTGCTATCTTATTTATTATACTTGTTTTTCGGCTCAAACAATTTAAGCTGTTTCTCTTCAGGGAGACTCTTCAAATAATTTGATATAAAAAGTTCTTTCCCATTTTGGTTCGATCCTGCTGATACATTTCTCATTCCATAAGTTAAGTCCCACGATATTATATTTGCAAATGAAAATAATTCTCGTATGTATTCACTATCGTCATAAGTTATTAACCATTTATGTTTGCAGTTTTTCATTGTATCAGCAAATCTCTTATGGTCAAATGATTTGTGAAGATTACCATTTTTCCCATATAATGCAGACTTTTTAGCAGAATAATATGGTGGGTCCAAAAATATGAATACATTTTTACCTTTGGATTTTACTAAATCTTCATAATCTAAATTTGTAATTGTAGAACCATTGATAACTGTAGCAAATGGTTTTAATCGCTGAATACTACTTTCAGTAAATCGTCCTGTAAAAGCATGTTCGCTATATCCTCCACTCAGGCTTGTACCCGAAAAAGTAATCCTATTATAAATAAAAAAAGCAGTTGCTCTTTCTAAATCATTAAAATTGTTTAAGTTTTCGTTTAAAAAACGATGTAATTCTTTGCCGACAGGGAAACGATTTCTCCATTCATATATTTTTTTAATTAAAAGATTAACATCGTTTTGAGCTATTTCCCAAAACTTAAACAATTCTAAATAAATATCATTTACCCAAAACTTTTTGTTCGGATAACGCTGTTTTGCATAAATAAAAATAGAACCACCCCCTAAAAATGGTTCTCTAAATTCATCAAATTCAGGAATAATCTGAGAGATTAATTTTACAGCACGGCTTTTGCCTCCGGGATATCTTAACGGGCTTTTTATCATTGTGAATGCTGTATTTTAATTAAGAACTTATTCTTTTTTGCCTCAGAAATAATTGAATCTACTAATAGCTTTTGTTGTTGCGTAAAATTGTTTCTCTCAATAAAATTAAGGATCTCTTTTTTAGTATCTTTTGAATTAATAGCTCCATTAATTTTTGTAGAAGTCAATGATAAAACTGCTTCACTGTTAATCTTTTTGCCTTTAATTGTAACTAATGTGAGGTTTGAATAAAGAATCATTTTTAATAAACCGTCTTTTATATCACCTTTACTTGGTAACAAAGAATTTCTGCTATGTTTACCTTCAATTAAGCTTACTTTATGCGAACCCAATATAATTTCATCAACTGTTAAAAAGTACTGACCGCCTAAATAGTTAGTAATTGTAATTTTGGCTTTCGTGAGAGTTGATAAACTTTCTTTTGGTTGCCTTGTTACATATTCTCTTGCCTGAGCGTGTAATGCCTTATCTCTTGAAAATTCCATAAATAAAGAAACATCTTTACCTATCTTTTCTTTAAACTTATCAATACCTTTTAGACCATGTAATTTAATTCCTGTATCGTTTTCAATTTTTGTGTATGATACTTTTACCTTATCTATTATCTTATGTAAATTCTGATTAAGTTCGTACAAATTCCAATGTAATGCCGAACTGTGGTAATTTTGTATTTCCTTTATTTTACTAATTACATATCTATTGTTAAATTGTTGTTTAGTGATTTTATTATTAAGCTTTTCTGCCTTTTCGTAATATGCAAAGATTACAAATACATCAAGCAAGGACATTAACGAAACCGTATCCCATTGTAAAAAATCTCTGTCCCCATCTGCTCCTTCATCTTTTATAATAGGAATTATTGTAATTTTTTTAGCAATATGTAATGTGTTATAAACCCTTTCAAACGGATAAGATCGTGTTCTTTTAGGTGAAACCCACTTCGAAATAGCTACTCTTTGTTTGTTATCTTTCAGCAAGAACACAGAAGGCGTTTCATTAATATTAATTGATTTTATATCAAATTCCTTCAAGTTTTCGGCTAATATAAGCTTGTATTTTATTCCTGTAATTTGTCCTTTTATCTCCATACTATTAATCAATTATGCAAATATAGCCCTTTTTTACCTGTCATCCATTTATGTTTAAAACTTAATATGTATTAAAACAAAAAAAGCCGATTCTAAAAAAAATCGGCTCATATTTTAAATATTTCAATAATTCTACTGAAGCTTATTCGCGTGATTGGAAAGGCTTGATTTTAGATTTGCAGCCTTATTTTTATGAATTACATTCTTTTGAGCTAATCTATC
>JAQVOJ010000187.1 GCA_028702675.1 Bacteroidales bacterium | reverse complement strand
CTCGTCGTATTGCTTCCGAATTCCTCCCATTTCTTGCCTCCGATTTCTGAGTGTCTCCCACTCTGTTCCATCTTAGCAAATTGTCTATTATTTTAGCATGGTCCCCATATCCAAACATTATCTTCTATATGCACGTAATTTCCCTTCTCTTTCTGTCCAGTGATACTGTGTGCGTCTGTGTCTATAATCAGAACATTATGTGCGATTGCTACACCTTTTCCTATAGCAATATCATAATGACATCTAATGATCAAGTTGCAATTACAGTATCCACCGTTGAGAACTAGTTTTCCTCCTTCAAACACCTGAAAATCACTCCCATATCCAACTGAAAATGCTCCATTAACTATCATTCTCGCTTTTTCGCCTAATCTTATATTAACCTCAGCCTTAGATTTATAAGGCTTAAGAGTGTTTGCTAATAAATAATGATTTAACTCGATTCTCGCATCTTTGTAGAGTTGCATATACACGTTTCCATATGGAATAATTTTTGCTCTGTTTCGCTTTTTGATGTTCTTTTGGAGAAAGTTTAATCGTATGAAAGCACCTATCTTTATGTGCCTTAACAAATTTAATTTCTTCATTCCTCTTTCTCCTCGATTTCGACAACTGTAATATTATTATAACATTACTCACTTTTGATAATTTTCTTTAAATTAATCAAAATGAACCAACAAATCATTACCGCAACAAAGACTCTAAGGTAGATATTTATTTTAATAATGGAGACAACAAATTGAATTGAAATTGCAACCCAGATATACGCTATCCTTTTAGAAATAATTACTTCTCTCTTAACATAACCTTTAATAGTATAAATTGGCAGAAAAACTATGGTAGACAACATATAAGCAACAAGATAAGCAACCGCGACTCCTATCGATCCGTATTGTCTCAAACAATAATGAAGAGCAATCGCCACTACAGCCCACAATAGATTGCTAGATAGAGAAAGCCACAACACACTCTTTTGAACTAATTTCCTGGTTATTCCTTCCTTGTAAGAATATATGATACAAGTAAAAACAATCAAGACAGCAGAAACAGCATATTTTGATACATCGTATTCAGATCCGTAAATTTTTGCGATATACTCCGGAAACAACAATATCGGAAGAGAACAAATTGAAACAAGCATCCATCCTAATAGTATGTTTATTTTCTCTAACTTAACGCTTTTCTCTCTGTCCGATACGAGAATAGGCAACAAAGCATTTCCCAAGACACTTGGAATCAAATGTAGAATTTGCCTCCATTGAACTGCTGCATTATAAATACCAAGTTCAACATATCCGTTTTCAGTATTAGTTATTATTGTTTGACAAAACCACATCGTAGGGGTTACCAAGATACCACCCAACATTAATGGTATAGAAAAAGTGAGTAGGATCCTTTTCTCAGTAAACGCAGTCTTATATTCAGGTTTGATTCCATTTTCTTTATTTGATTTTCTAATGAAATAGTAATACAGAAAATTTGTAATAAAAGCCCCCATTGCCTGACCTAATACAACACCCATTAGACCCCAATATACAACCCCTAGAATGCTTAACAAAAAAATAATGGTGCCTGATATCGTATCAATCAATGCAATTTTCTTAAATTGCTCATACCCCGAAAGCACTCCTTTTTGAATGCCGTTATATGTTGAAAATATGGCAGTAATTGATGCAATTTTAAGATAAACGCTTAGCTGAGGAGCATTCAAAAGAACCGAACAAAGCCATTCAGATCCCAAGAATAACAAGATGCCGAAAACAAAAGCAGATGAGGCCCCAACAATATTCGTCATTCCAACTACTCGACCGACTTTCAGTTTATCGGTACTTTTGTATTCAGCAATAAACTTGGTGGATGTTAATCCAAGCCCCATGCCTGCAACTGTAGAGAACAATCCAAGTGTTGTTGCGATTACGCCAAGTTCACCATTGCCAGTAGGCCCTAGTATCCTTGCAACTATTACCGAAGCTAAAAAAGCTGCACCTTTACTAAGAAACAATCCAATAAAGCTCCACTGCAAAGCATGTCTAAGCCGATTAAATAATGGACTGTTTCCTTTGCTGTTTAATTTGTTTGCCAACTTCTCTATTCTGCTAGTTATTTCTTGCATCTAACAACCTGATTTCTTCCATTGCATTATCGTAATATGGTTTATACCCCTTCACTCTCTTATGCAACATAGCTTTAATGTTTTGAGCGTTCTTGATCATTTGACAAAATTTTTCTATTAGAACCAAACTGCTACTATTGTTATCTGAGGAATATATATAATCGTCATTATCATCAAACAAATCAAAATAAATGCCACGCGATTTAATTGAGTAACCAATAACAATTGTTGGAATTCCCTGAGAATATGCTGCAATAGTTGCATGAGTTCTTGAGCCAACAAACGCCTTGCATTTTGATATCAGGTATTTTAATTGAGGGGAGTTATGTTCTTTGCTTATAATACAGACTCTGTCATTGCTCAAATATCTAGTATAAAATTTTTCTCTCATATAATCATAGTCTCTCTCGTTAATATTATTCGCTTCACTGTTGACAT
>JAQVOJ010000186.1 GCA_028702675.1 Bacteroidales bacterium | reverse complement strand
TTAAAAAATTCGCTTGTCTATACTGCAATGTCATTTTTGCAAAAAGGAGCCGGATTTTTACTTCTGCCTTTATATACAGCTTATTTATCACCTGAGCAATTTGGTGTTGCAAATGTAATTAATGCATCTGCTGCAATTTACATCATGCTTTTTTCGCTTGCGTTGGATGATGCAGTTGCTAGATATTACTTTATATATAAATCGGAAAAAGACAAGCAGAGCGGTTTTTTAGGAAGTATTGTAATTTTTTCTTTAGTATTTTCACTATTAGGCTTTTTCGGACTTTATCTGTTTAAAAGTTTCTTTTTTAATATTTTTATCAATGAAAATGTTTCTTCATCCTTGTTAATTTATGGAATAATAAGTATTGCCACAGCTCCGTTGTATGCCATTCAGCAAAAAATACATATTATCGAGGAAAGGCCATTTCATTACACGATAAATACTTTTACACATTTTCTAGTTAATACTCTTCTCTGTGTTTTGTTCATAGTAAAATATGAAATGGGAGCTGAAGGTCTGTTATTAGCTGCAGTTATTGTTCATATCGCATTTTATTTATACAGCATTGTTTTTTTATCGAAAAGGATGAAATTATCCTTTCAATTAAAATATTTAAAGGAAGCTCTTAAATATTCATTGCCTTTGCTACCAAACAGAGTATCTTCGTGGGGGCTGGAAAATTTTAATAAGGTTTATCTGGGTAAATTACTAACTAATGCGGCTGTTGGGATTTATAATGTGGCTAATTATTTTGGATTAATAATTACTGTGCTTTCTCAATCTGTATCAATGGCGTATCAACCATTCGTATATAAATTACTTGATGAAGGGGACACAGGAAAAGAAAAATTAAAAAATATTATTATTGTTCTCGCAATGTGTTATACAATTGCGGGATTTGTTTTAGTGCTTTTTTCTAAAGAACTACTCTATATATTCATTGACAAAAGATATTACTCTTCAGCTACAATAATTCCAATAGTAGTTTGGGGTACTACGATTAGTGCTATCAGCACTTCTTATATTTATATTTTATTTTATTACCTTAAAGCTCCAAAACACATATCTATAAGTACAATATTTGCAGCTATTATCAATGTTACCGGATGTGTTGTATTAATCCCTAAATTTGGTTTATCTGGTGCTGTTTATTCTTTGTTTTTTAGTACTATTGCTTCAGCATCTTATAAATTTCATTATGCAAATAAATATTCAAAAATAAAGTTGAACGCAATGAAGATATTTCTCCCATCATTATTACTAATGATAGCTACATTAATAATATTTAATAGCTCTGCAACATTTGCTACTAGAGTAGGTATAGTCACGGCAACAGTTATCTTTTTTTTGTTTGTAAACAAAAACGAAATTAATAGCATATTAAAATACTTAAATAAATAAAATTGTAACACAATTATGAAATATAGTTTTTTTCTTCCTTGTGCTCATAGTTCATCCGTCACTGGAATTTTAATTGATGAAGCATGTTTGCTTAAAAAAGAAGGGAATCAAGTTGAAATATTTTATTGTGATGGCTATCTACAATTATGTAAATACAATAATTTAGGAAAAAAATCAATATGTGAAAGTTGTAAACTCAAACATAAGTACCTGCTTAAGAAGTATCTAAAGAATGAGAACTGTTTTTCATTAAAGAAAGTTGCATCTAAGCATGATCTATATTATTCTCCTAAAGAATACAATTATACATCTGTTAAAGAAATAAAAAATATAAAATATGAAAATCTCAATATTGGTTTAGGCTGTTTTTCTACTTATGTTTCTTTAACACGAAATAGTAACCCTTTACTGAACGATAATTTCAGGAAATACTTTGATTTATTACTCAATGAGTCAATAAAAATGGCTCAAATTGCAAAAAAAGTAACAAAGAATGATAAAGATAGTATCATTTGTTTATTTAACGGTCGTTTTTTAGATTCTAGACCAATTGTAGAGTATTGCTCGGATAATAATATGAATTTCAGATGCTACGAGGCGGGAATCACCAAAGATTTAAAAATTAAAAAATTGTTTTATGAGAACTCTCTTCCTCATAATATGAAGGCATTTGCCCAAAAAGTAAACAGATATTGGGAAATAAGTGAAAATTCTTTTGATAAGGTACAGTTGGCTAAGGTTTTCTTTGAAAGAAAGCTACAAAACAAACCAGTAGGAGATAAGGTTTATACTGCTAACCAAGTTGAAAATCTTTTACCGCAGAAATGGGATTCAAAAAAAATAAATATTGTGATTTTCAATTCTTCTGAGGATGAATTTTTAGGAATTGGAGGTGAATACGATAAACACTCCTTGTTTTCGTCACAAAACCAAGGAATTGAGTTTATTGCAAAATTTTTATTATCCTATAAAGAAATCCATCTGTATGTAAGAATTCACCCGAACTTGAAAAATATAAAATATAAATATCATACAGAATTATTAAAACTAGATGAAGAGTTCCCAAATTTAACTATTATTCCTGCCGATTCGCCGGTAAGTAGCTATACATTGTTACAAAACTCCAATAAAGTAATTGTTTTTAATTCAACCATGGGGGTTGAAGCAAACTATGCCCGCAAACCTGTAATATTGTTAACTGCTTCAATATATTATTAT
>JAQVOJ010000017.1:8620-40008 GCA_028702675.1 Bacteroidales bacterium | reverse complement strand
TAAGTGCAATTGAAAACGGCACTGTAATTGATCATATTCCATCAGATATGTTGTTCAAAATATTATCAATTATTGGAATAGAAAAAATGGATACTGAGGTAGTAATCGGAAATAATTTCCAAAGCAAAAAATTAGGTTCAAAGGGGATAATTAAAATTGAGAATAAATTCCCTTCAATTGACGATATTAATAAAATTTCAATATTGGCTCCTAATGCAGTATTTAATATTATTAAAGATTACAAAGTAGTTGAAAAGAAAAAAGTGCAAGTTCCAAAAACAGTAGATGGAATTGTGAAATGTGTAAATCCAAAGTGCATTACAAATCACGAAAATATTACAACTCATTTTGAAGTCATCAACGAAAATAGTGTAATTAGCTTAAAATGTCGTTATTGTGAAAAAATAACCGGACACAAAAATATGCAGGTTATTTAGCCGTTAATTAGTATAAACAGAAAATAAAGATTATGAAAAAAACAGTTTTTATAGCTGCTGTTTGTTTATTGGGATTATTAAAAATGTATTCGCAGCAAGATATTAATTCAAGAATGAGCAAAACAAACGAATTTGCTTTTAAATTAATGACCGAAACTTATACAGACAACGACAATAGTTTACTTAGTCCATTCAGCATTTCGGTTGCCCTTGCTATGACATACGAAGGAGCAAGAGGGAGTACTGCGAGAGAGATGAGAAATACTTTAAATTTCGAAAGAAAAAGAACGAATCATCACGATGAATTTATTAAGGTTTTAAATCATTTCAATTCAATAAATAAAAATGTAATTACTACTGCAAATGCTTTAATGGCACAAGAAGATTATGGTTTTCTTGATAAATATTTTGAGTTAATGCAAGAATATGGGGCAAATGTGCAATATGCAAATTTCAGAGATGACTTGCAACGCGAAGCAGCACGCAATGCGCTTAATAATTGGGTAATGAGTAAAACAAATGAAAAAATAGAAAATTTGATAAAACCAGATCATTTAGACCACCTTACAAGATTAGTTCTAGTAAATGCCATACACTTCAAAGCCAATTGGCAAATTTCATTTCCCGAAAAACGCACTCGTCAAATGGTATTCTATGGTAAAGAAAGACAAGTAATTGTAGATTTTATGCATGGTAGAGATTATCATAATTACACCGAAGATTCTATTTGTCAAATTCTTGAATTATCATATCAAGACAGTATAGCTAGTATGATTATATTCTTACCCAAAGAAAACACAGAACTTAAATACTTTGTAAATAGTGTTTTATCTAATGACTATTTATGTAATACCATTAAACAATTAGAAAAGAAACAGGTTAATGTTATTATGCCAAAATTCAGTTACGAGAGTGAATATGAATTGAAAGAACCTCTTAAAAGATTGGGTATGATAGATGCTTTTAGCCATAAAGCAAACTTTAGAGGAATTAGCGGCAATAAAATGTTAATGATAGACGAAGTTGTACATAAAACATTTATTGAACTTGACGAAACCGGCACAGAAGCCGCAGCTGCTACAGCAGTCATTATAAGAGAAAAAACTGCACCTGCTGATAAACCGGTTTTCTTTAATGCAAATCGTCCATTTTTCTATTTAATACGTGAGAACTCTACCGGTAGTATTTTGTTTATGGGGACAATTGTTAAACTTTAATAATATGAAATCTTTAACCCTAATATTAATGATTATTGGACTTACATTTGTGTTTGAACATGCTCATGCACAGTTTGGATATTCTAACGAATACGACACAAAAGAAGGGGTTAATATCAAATACAAATATGCACGTTCAAAATTTCTTAATAAAGAAAGTAATATAAACCTAAGACTTCGACTTGAAAATACTACTGACGAAGATTTTCTTGTAAAGTTCTCGATTGTGTACGAAAAAGGTCTTACACAAAAACTTAAAAGCGAAATAATAAACATCGAAATCCCTGCAAACAAGTCGCGAACAGGAAAAGCTAGAGGATTAAACTTTGATACAGGTACAAATGATATGGACTATATTAATAGTTATGAATTTAATTGGGATTTTGATATATTTGAGGTTTCAAAAATTAAAGAATAAATTAAACACAAAAACAATAATTATGATTAGAACAATTAGTATTTTAGTATTGCTGACAATGTTTTTTGCTTCATGCAATAATCCTGCAAACAAAGAATCTGAAGAAAAGACAGAAGAAAAAGTTGTTGCAGAAGAACAAGCCGTTAAGTGCAGCGGCATATACGTAGATAGCATAATTGATAATCCTGAAGCATTTTTAGGACAAGAAATTTCTGTTTGTGGTGTTGCCACTCATGTTTGCATGCACTCAGGAGATAAAATATTTCTGTCTCCAGACGAGAGTGGTGAAGAATCGTTTATTATTACTACCGGAGAAAATATTGAAAAGTTTGATCAGGAGTTAACAAACAAACATGTTATGGTAACGGGAGTTGTTACAAAAGTTGAAGACGAAGAAGAGGTAGAAACTCATCACGACCATGAAGTAGTTTATTATTTAGAATGCAGCAAGATTTCAGAATGTTCGTGCCATACCGACTCAGAAGGGTGCTGTAAAAGCTCCGAAAGTAAAAAACCATGTACAGGGCACGAAACTGAAACTCATCCTTGTTCAGAGCACAACCATTAAACTTTAATAGAATTTAATAGAATTAAGTGCAGCTTGTCTGCACTTTTTTAATGCCATCAGCAATAATTTCATAATGATCGAAAGCTAATTCCGGTAAATCATTAACTAAAAACCAGCGTGCATCTTTTGCATCATCTCCCGCAATAGGCTCAAGTTTTTCGTTTAGTACAATATAATGTGCTATTGCAATATTTCTGCCTCGTGGATCTCGTTCAGGTTTACCATAAGCCTCTAATTGACGAAATCCTTTTAGTCTTAGTCCGGTTTCTTCAAAACATTCTCTCTCTACAGCATTGATTAAATCTTCGTCCATATCAACAAAACCTCCTGGCAATGCCCACATATTTTTAAATGGCGGATTATTCCTTTTGATCAATAATATAAATAAATCATTTCGATTTTTATTAAATATCAATGCATCAACCGTGAGCATCGGACGTGGATATTTATAATTGTAACTCATTTTCAGAATAACTTTCAGTTTTTAAATAATAATAAACATTATCTGCATTAATATCAATGTCAATTAAGTTCATTATCATCAATTTTATAATTATGTTCTCAGTTTTAAACTTTGATTGTTTAAGCTTTGCAGCTATTTCTTTAATGGTAGCTCGTTTGTTTGACTGTAAAAGCTCAAATATCTGTTCAATAAATGTATCATAGAATAATTTTACTTGAGCATTTCTCTTTTGCAACCTCCAAACTTCGAGTAATACTCTATTAGCCAACAAATTTTCATCTTTTTTACGAATATACACCATATATTTACCATTTGCATCAGGTGCACTATGCGGTTTATTTCTACTAGGCTCAACTGATATTTCTGCAACGGTTTTTCCTTCAAGCTTATGTAAATTAGAAAAAAACTCAACTTCAGGTTTGCAGTATAAATGAGCTGCCGTTTCAATCATAAATATTTCTTCATCAGTTCTAATACCGGCTATCCTTCCATTATCTTTAACTCCCAATAATAAAGTACCACCATCGGTATTTGCGAATGCTACGAGTGAGCGAGCAATTTTTGGGGCATCACTAATAGAGTGCTTAAAATCTAATTGTTGCCCCTCTCCCATTTTTATCATATCATATATAGATAGTCTTTCCATATTAATGATTTACCAAAAGTACAAAGTAAACAAAAAAAAGGCATCCCGCTTCCGGGATGCCTCCTGCTTTAACGCATACTAACTATTTAACCACCACTTTATGAAAACTTTACTATTGTTTTGTTTTCTAATTATTAAACAGCAAAATTCGGAATTTGTTTTATTTGAACATAACTATTTTGCAATTATAATACTACTAACATTTTTACTAATATTTTAATGCTTTCTTTTTCTACTTAAAATCAAACTCCTGCTATAAATTTTATTCAAATTTTGCTAAAGATGCTTTTATTCTTTCGCAGGCATCCAATAAATCTTCTTCAGAAATAACTAAAGGAGGAGCAAATCGAATAATATGCTGATGTGTAGGTTTAGCCAAAACTCCATTATTAGCCATTTCGACACAAACATCCCAAGCCTCTTTTCCGTTTTTAGGATTGATTACAACAGCATTTAACAAACCTTTACCTCTTACCAATTCAATCATATCGCTTTTAATACTCTTCATTTGGTCTCTAAAAATTTTACCAAGATATTCGGCACGTTCAGCGAGTTTTTCTTCTTTTACAACTTCTAATGCAGCCATAGCAACCTTACCTGCAAGCGGGAACCCACCAAAAGTAGAACCATGTTCACCTGGTTTAATACAAAGCATTATCTCATCGTTAGCTAATACTGCCGATACAGGAATTACTCCCCCTGAAATAGCTTTACCTAAAATTAAGATATCCGGTTTTACATTTTCGTGATCACAAGCTAAGAGTTTTCCTGTACGAGCAATACCTGTTTGAACTTCGTCAGCAATATATAATACATTATGCTTTTTACACAAATCATATGATTTTTTCAAATATCCTTCGTCAGGTAAAAATACACCAGCTTCTCCTTGAATTGGCTCAAATAAGAAACCGGCAACATTAGGATCTTGTAATGCCTTTTCAAGAGCATTAATATCATTATAAGGAATTATCTCAAAACCCGGAGTATATGGACCAAACTCATTCTTTGCTACCGGATCGGTTGACATAGAAATGATTGTAGTTGTACGTCCATGAAAATTATTTTCGCAAACAATAATTTTTGCTTTATTATCCTCAATGCCTTTCTTTTGATAAGCCCATTTACGGCAGAGTTTAATTGCTGTTTCATCAGCTTCGGCACCTGTATTCATTGGCAATACTTTATCGTAACCAAAATACTTGGTGATATATTCTTCGTATTCGCCTAATACAGAATTGTAAAATGCACGTGAAGTAAGAGTAAGCTTTTGTGCTTGTTCGACCAAAGCATTTACAATCTTTGGATGGCAATGCCCCTGATTTACAGCAGAATAAGCAGACAGAAAGTCGTAATATTTTTTCCCTTCAACATCCCAAACAAATGCTCCTTCGCCTCTATCTAGCACTACTGGTAGCGGATGATAATTGTGAGCTCCATAACGTGATTCACGATCCATGTAATCTTTCGGTGTCATTTTCATAATTTTTAATATTTAGTTATTAATTGTTGAATCTTAAAAAATTATCCATTTTGTGCAAATTTGACAAATTTTATCTGCTTAAGCAAAAACAAAATGATGTTAAAGAAAATATATTCAATAAATACTGTTTTTTCTTGAAAATATATATGCTTAATTTATATCTGTACTGTAATAAATCAATTTTTAATAAAGTTAATAATTAGTTAATCAAACCTTATTTTAGCCCTTAATTATTATCTTTGCTTACAATAAACAAGAATTAGCAACTAAAAGCTACAACAATGAAAAAATATGCAATTTTAACACTAAGCTTAGTACTATTTATCTTTAGCTCTTGTTTTAGTCAGTCGTTTAATGAACAATTATATAAATTTGGAAGAGTTTTAAATTTAGTAAACACATTGTATGTAGATAGTGTACAGGAAGAAGAACTTGTTGAACATGCAATAATTGAAATGCTTCATGAATTAGATCCTCACTCAATTTACATTAGTAAAGAAGAGGTTGCCGCAATGAATGAACCACTCGAAGGAAGCTTTGAGGGAATAGGTATTCAATTTAGATTAATGGAAGATACTCTACTTGTTGTTGGTGTAATTTCTAGTGGCCCCTCGGAGAAAGTTGGTTTAAAAAATGGCGACAGAATAATTAGTGTAGATGGAGAAAGCATTGCAGGCATTGGCATTAAAAATCAGGATATATTAAAAATGCTAAGAGGCGACAAAGGTACTTTGGTAAATGTGGAAGTTGTACGAAGAGGAGTAAAAAAACCAATTGATTTTACGATTACTCGCGACAAGATTCCTATATATAGTGTTGATGCAGGATTTATTACAGACGATGGATTTGGGTATATTAAACTAAATAGGTTTGCCAAAACAACAATGGAAGAGTTAAGTGCTGTTTTTGATGAGTTTAAAGATAATTCGGTAAAAGATATAATATTAGACCTAAGCGATAATAGTGGTGGCTATCTTGATCAAGCAATCGATTTAGCTGATGAATTTTTAGAAAAAAATCAATTAGTTGTTTATACCGAAGGCAGGAGTAATCCACGAAAAGATTATAAAGCAACAACAAAAGGAAGATACGAAAAAGGAAGACTTATTATAATAGTTGATGAAGGTTCTGCTTCGGCTAGTGAAATTGTTGCCGGAGCCATTCAAGACTGGGACAGAGGAGCTGTTATAGGCAGACGAACTTTTGGCAAAGGATTAGTACAAAGACCTTTTAGTTTAACAGACGGTTCAATGATTAGACTTACAGTTGCAAGATATTATACACCAACCGGAAGACTAATTCAAAAACCTTACGAAGAAGGCTACGAAGAATATGCAAAAGATGTTTATACTCGTTTTAACCATGGCGAATTGTTACACGAAGACAGCATAAAACTCCCCGATTCGTTATCTTTTGAAACACTAATTAACAAAAGAAATGTTTACGGCGGGGGAGGAATTATGCCCGATTATTTTATTCCATTAGATACAAATAGGTATAGCGCTTATCATTACGAACTTTTACGCAAAGGGGTATTATTTAGATTTATCGGTAAATACGTTGACGATAATAGAGAAAATATGACAAAATCATACCCCGATATTAATACGTTTAAAAAGAAATTTGAATGTAATGATGATATCATTTTTGAACTTGATACTTATGCTGCAGAAAATAAAGTATATAGAGATAGTTTTGATGTAGTTAGTCCTGAATTAGAGTATTTGCTTAAGACACACATAAAATCCCTAATTGCTGGCGACATTTGGCGAACAAACGAGTTTTATCAGATATTTAATGATATTAACCCTTATTATATTGAAGCACGCAATATATTACTTGACAATAAAAAATATAACGAGCTGCTTAATAAAAAATAACTATGTTTATAGAATGGGTTTTTAAAAACTGGCTTGAAATATTTGGAGCCTTACTCGGCTTTATTTCTATTTACTTTCAAATTAAACAACACAGTTGGTACTGGCCCATTAGTATAGTAATGGTAAGTATGTATGCTGTGGTTTATTATCAATCTAAATTTTATGCCGACATGTCTCTTCAATTATATTTCTTTGCAGTTGGTATATATGGTTGGTACTACTGGCTATCAGGAAAGACAAAAAATAAAAAAGCAACAAAACAAACTGTACCTGTTATAAAACTAAACTCAAACAATTGGATAAAAGCCATCGTTGCAACAATATTTTTCTACATTATTATTGCATTTGTATTGATAAGATTTACCGATTCTGATATTGCTTATGGAGATGCATTTACAACAGCTTTTAGTTTTACTGCAACATTTCTGCTTGCCCGCAAATTTATTGAGAATTGGATTTTTTGGATAATTGCTGATGTTGTTTCGGTTGGATTATACATTTATAAAGGACTATATCCAACTGCAATATTGTTTGTTGTATTAAGCATTTTGGCTGTTTATGGATATTATGCATGGAAAAAAGAACTAAAATAAAAAGAGTGGTTCTAATTGGACCTGAATCAACAGGAAAATCGGTTTTAACAAAAACTTTGGCTGATTATTTCAACGAACCTTTTGTTTCTGAAGTAGCTAGAGAATATGTTGAAAAACTCAATAGAGCTTATAATTATCAGGATATTGAAGTAATTGCTAAAATGCAAATTGAAGCGGAAAACAAGGCATTAAAACTCTCAAAAGAATGGTTGTTTATTGATACTGATTTACTAATTACTAAAGTATGGTTTTTACATTTATATGGTAAATATCCTAAATGGCTTGATAAGGCAATTATAAAAGCTCCACGTTATTTATATTTGCTTTGCAATTTTGATTTACCTTGGGTTGCCGATCCGGTGCGAGAAAATCCCGACAAGCGAGAGTTTTTTTTTAATTGGTATAAACGAGAAATTGAATTATACAAATATGACTATGTAATAATAAACGGTCAACACGAAAATAGACTTCGCAATGCTCTTAAAGCGTTAATACATTAATTAACAAACTTTTAAATCAGTTCAGAATTATCCATATGATACTTTACAATACCTTCAAGAGGTTGTTTTATAAATCCCTCAATTTTATATTTTCTTTTATTGCTAATTTCTGTTATTATATCTTGAAAGTAAAAAGCTACTGAACCACAATATCCTATGGTTAAATCATTTCTTTCGGGAATTAATCGGATATAGTTATCAAAAAATTCGTTAAAAGAAAAATAAAGAATATCTTGAATATCTGGGTGCATACGATTTTCAAAAATAAATGGTGTAAATGATGCTAAATACCTTCCGGGATAAGGATTTTTATATAAATTTTCAATCACATCTGAATGTTTCAGAGCTAAATCTTCTTTAATAATAGTCTGTAAACCATGATTAAACTTACTATTATAATAACGCTTTAATAATTCTTTTCCTAAAAATGCTCCACTTCCCTCATCCCCAAGTATATAACCTAGTGAATTAACTTTTCTGAAAATATCGCCACCATTATAAACACAAATATTGCTCCCTGTACCAATTATGGCTGCAATACCTCTCCTATCTTGAAAAATGGCACGTGCAGCACCAAGTATATCTGTATTAATATGAACAATAGCTACAGGAAAACAATCTTCAATAATTTGTTTCAGCCAAAGCCTGCTTTTTTCGTTTCCACAACCAGCACTATATATATATACATGTTCAATATCAATAGAATTAATTTTTTTAGGAATTATATTACGACAATATTCAATAATTTGCTTTTCGGTAACAAACAAAGGATTCAATCCAATGGTTTGAGAACGTAAAATCTCTGTACCACCTACATCAGTTAATATCCAATCGGTTTTTGTACTCCCACTATCAGCAAAAAGTAACATATTCGTAATTTGGGTTAAAAGTAATAAATATTGATTTAAATTTTAGTAAAAACAATAAAAATATAATGCTAAATTCTTTTACAAACTAGTTCCAAAAGCTTTCGAGTTCGAGCAAAACAAACTATTTTTGAACAAACAGTAATAAAACAATAATGCGTATATAGCAAACAAAATGCTTCTCATTCGTGTCTCATGTTCGTATTAACGTAATTGGAGAATAAGAATTCCAAATATCAAAACATAATTACGCGTACATCACAACATTTAACATCTTACATTTGCCATCATACATTTGACATCATACATTTAACATCATACATTTAACATCACAACATTTGACATCTCACATTTGCCATAATACATTTGACATCATACATTTACCATCATACATTTGCCATCATACATTTTACATCACAACATTTTACATCACAACATTTTACATCTCAACATTTTACATCTCACATTTGCCATAAAACATATACCTTACTTAAACGCGGCTTCTGACAATCCTTCGCCACTAAGCTTAAGCTTTTCAAAATAATCAGGTACCTGGCGACCGAGCAAACTATCAACATACATTTTAGCAAAATACTGCCCTAACATAAAACCATGTCCTCTCAATCCAATGATCAACCCCAAGTCAGGATCAACCACGTATCTTGGTTCTACATAATATCCAGACCAGACAGCCTGAAAGCCTACGCTAGACAGTTCGGGAATCCAATCAACAAACACTTCGGATACTATTTCGAGAAAATCTTTAGTATTTGTCCTCAGATCTTTTCCTGTTTCTTGTGGATCTACTGCCGGTGAAGCACAACCAATAATCTGACCGGTTTCTGCCAATTGCTGCCCATAAACAGCACTGAAACCTTTGTATTTTCTTCTGTCTATTAGCATATCAATAGGATTTCCATCAACTCCCATATATGGCAATCTTCTTGTAATGAACGCCTGATGTTTTACAGGATATAGCCCCACTTCAATATTCAGTTTATTTGCAAATTTTTCGGCTGTAGGACCTAGAGCATTCACAAAATGTTCACATTCATATTCCAAATATTCACCACTATGAATTTTTAGCAAAACAACAGTATTTTTTCCTTCTTTTTGGACATCAATCAATTCAGTATCTTCTAAAACAGTACCGCCATTATTAATTCCAATTTTTCTAATTAAATCAATTACCTTACCGGGAGTTGCCTGCCAACAATCGTTTGTAATTAATGCTGCAGAATATTTATCAAGATTAGGATTAAAAAATGGAGATATTTCGTTTACAAAATATTTTTTATCTACCATTTTAGCATCGCTCCAACTTCGAGAAGCATCCAAAGCCTTGTAAGTAAGTTCGTCGTGAGCAAAACTAACATAACGTGTAGGGCGATAATCTATATTGTTAGTTTTCTGTAATTGCTCAAAAATTCCTCGGTTTTTCAAAGCAATATCTGCTAATGCAGGCAATGAAAATGCCGGTCTGCCTCCAGCAATATTTCTCCAACTTGCACCTCTGTCTTTATTAATCAAAACAGGTTTAAGTCCGGCTTCTGCCATATATCTAAAGGCAGCACTTCCGGCAATACCACCTCCAGCAATCAAAGCCAGAACCTTAATTCTTTTATTAGGTTTGCTTTCTATATTTGTAAATACTTTTTCGTTCTTTTTGTGTGGATATGTCTCACCCATTCCAAGCTGATTCGATAAAGGACCACGAGGTGTGGCATCACCTACTATCTCAACTCCATAAGGTGCAATAGTTTGTTTTAATCTTTTTATACAACGCTTACCACGACAAGCCCCCATACCAAGACGTGTTGTGTGCTTCACTTCATCAATAGAAATGTATTGTCTGTCGCCAATTACATCCATTATCTCACCTAACTTAACATCATCGCAATGGCAGATATAAGTTTCGAACGGAATATCTTTATCTAATTTCTCAATATTAACTTTTCCCGGATAGTTGTCTTTAACTATAAAACCTCTAGCTTTCTGAAGGTCTTCTCCATGCAAATCGTTAGTCTTAACTCTTGCAATATTAGTTTTATTTTTCTTTTTAAGAATTTTTTCAATTACTCCTGTTCCAACTTTTTCGCCATTATTATTTACAAGAAAAACTTCAGCACCTTCATTTGCCTCATACTCAATAGGTAAGAACAATTTACCTTTTTGCTCATCATATCCAAAAATAGCCAATCCGGGACATTGATAAACACATTGCATACAACCTATACACTTGTCGAAATCAATCTGAGGAACAATGCTGGTACTTGATTTTGTAATAGCTCCGTGTGGACAAGCAAAAGCACATGGATTGCAGGCAAAACCATATAAGCAATCAATCAGCACATAAGGCTTTTGTTGTGCTCTTTCTCTTGTAGGTTTATAGGGCTCTTCAATAACTCTTGTAGGGTGCTGTTGCGAATCGATATATTCTTTACTCAAAGCCAAATAATCATCATATTTATAGCGT
The DNA here is from genome assembly GCA_028702675.1 of Bacteroidales bacterium. Classification (GTDB taxonomy): domain Bacteria; phylum Bacteroidota; class Bacteroidia; order Bacteroidales; family ML635J-15; genus JAQVOJ01. The sequence goes on along the minus strand of JAQVOJ010000017.1, from coordinate 28,464 downwards.
CTTCCCATACGTTCAAATATTTCATATGCTGCCTGCCGACCTCGTAAAACAGCACTTGTACCTTCTCCTATCCTGAGAGCATCGCCAACCGAGAAAACATTTCTGCCAAAAACAAGTTCTCCTTTTATCATTAATTGATCATCGGGAACCAAACCTGTACAAATATTTATTGCATCAATGCCGTAAATAGCTTTTTCGGTTCCGGGTATTGCTTTGAAGTTTTTGCTTTCAGCAATTACAGCCCCAATTACACCGGTATTATCATCATTAGGAATAGCTTCCACCAAAATATGACTTGTCATAATTGGAATCCCCAACCTACGTACTCTATTTGCCTGCACAGGAAAACCTCCTTCAAAAGATTGAGCTTCAATTATAGCTTTTACATTTGCTCCAGCCTGCATCAATTGATAAGAAGTAAGATAACCAATATTCCCTGCTCCTACGGTAAGAATATTTTTACCAAGCAATGTAAACTCATTGTTCATCATTTTTTGGACAACTGCGGCAGTATATACACCCGGGACATCATCATTTTTAAAAGTCGGCATAAAGGGAATAGCTCCGGTTGCAATCACAAGATAATCGCACAAAACATAAAATATTTCACCTGTGTTAAGATTTTTTACAGCCAAGCGTTTATCGTCAAGTATATCCCAAACAGTAACATTCAACATAATACCTGAACGATCTTCGCCGGCAAGAGTTTCGGCAATTTCAAAACCACGCATTCCTCCATATTTTTTCTCTTTCTCGAAAAAGAAAAACTGATGAGTTTGCATTAAAAACTGCCCACCAATTTTATCGTTATTATCAAGCACTATATTATCAACATTGTTTTCGTTAAGCAGCTCACGAGCAGCTAATCCGGCAGGTCCGGCTCCAATAATAGCTACATCGGTTTTATAAGTTTTTACAGGTTCGTCTGTAGTTAGCTTAACTTTTACAGGACGATAATTTTTGGGTATTTCCTTTACTTCTTTAACACCATCTACACGAGTAATACATATTCTTTTAATTTCACCGTCAACAAGCATTTCGCAAGCACCACATTTGCCTATACCACATTCTAGAGACCTATTTCTACCATCCAACGAATGGCTATGAACCGGATATCCGGCTTGATGAAGTGCGGCAGCAATTGTAAAACCCTTTTCACACTCTATAGGCTGTTCATTATACATAAATGTAACTCGCTCTCTTACTGGCACTTCTAATATTGGATGTTTGATAATTTTACTCATATCTATATATTTACAAATTGATGTAAAATTGTACAATTCTATTTGCTTGCTAAATGAGATTTGTCAGAGTTTTATTATTTATACTTAACAAAGATAAAATGTAATGCAAGACCAATTATTAAACATAAACATCAACAAACCTTCTATAATAATATTTAGAATCGTAATTTTTTATTTGAAAATGATTTCAATTTTCAAAATAAAAAAGTTCAACTATTTAATTAATAAGGTCAATTTCATAATTTATCCTTAAAATATGAACATTTTAAGCTTTTTACTTTTTATATAATAAAACTAATTATATACAGAATTATGAAAAACAGTTTTATTACAGATATATCTAAACTTATTTACAGAGTGAGTGTTGCAAGCTTTATGCTTACTCATGGTTTTGGGAAATTTAAACTTTTGCTTTCGGGCAATCTTGATAAATTTGCAGACCCGCTAGGTATGGGTCCCGAAATTTCGTTAATTTTAGCCGTAGGTGCTGAATTTTTTGCATCTATTGCAATTATTATTGGATTTAAAACCCGATTGGCAACAATTCCCATAGTTTTTACAATGGGAGTAGCAGCTTTTGTTGTACATGGTAGCGATCCCTTTAGTGTAAAAGAATTCGCATTACTATACATGGTTGCATTTATTGGTATTGCAATAATGGGTAGTGGCAAATATTCGATAGACTATCTTATTTCTAAATATTTACGAAAGAATAAATAGTTTTATATTTTTACATTTATTTTTCATTACTCAAAATTTTAAAATTATGTTTTGGATATTGGTTTTAAATATACTTTTTACATCAACAACTTCTGTTAACTATCAAACATATAAAAATGATTTACCAGAAATAAATAAAAAAGTAATAGAATATGTAGAGTCGGTTATTGGGACTAAGGTTGATCGTGGTGAGTGTTGGGATTTAGCTGCTAAATCACTTAACTTTGCTAATGCTAATTGGGATGGAATGTATGAATTTGGGGATGAATACGACATTAGAAAAACAGATATTTTACCGGGAGATATTTTGCAGTTTAAAAATGTAATAGCCGAATATACTGAAGACAACGCTATATTCACAGAACAATTAATGCACCATACTGCTATTGTGTATAAAGTACACGACAATAATCTACTAGAAATTGCACATCAAAACACTGGATTAAAGAAAAACATTGTTGTAATAACTAATTTTAATCCTGATTGGATAAAAAAGGGTAGTATTACTTATTTCAGACCTCTTGAATAGACAATAATCAATGTAGCAAACGTTCAGGTTTTACAACGGCACCTATTCCTTTCTTTCCATCTATCAATATTTTTAAGGCATGAGCAAACCTTATGTGGCGTAATCGTTCATTTTCGAACATACATTTCTGTCTGTTTAAAAAAGCTAAATCGAAACTACCGTCTTGTGTACAAGGATTAACAGTAAAGTATCCTACTTTAAAAGATGTTAAATTTTGAAAGAAATGAGTACCTTGACTAGGGTCTATCTGATAATTCCGCAAAGCAGTTTCAACAATCACTCTAGCTGCACTTATTTGTGCCCATTTTACAGGAATTCCTAAATATGGATCGCTACTACCCCAACGTCCTGGTCCAATAAGAATATAATTCGTTCGCGAACGTTGCAATTTTTCGTTAATCGCTCCAATCTCTTGTGCAAGCAAAGTATTATTGGCAGGGTCAAAATTTTCAGGTCTAATATAGACGATATCATTTACATCGTCAATAATACCATTGCCAAGTGCTTTTTTACTAAAAATTACAATTTCTTCCTTTTTCAAGCTTTTTAAATCAACATCAATTGTTTCTTTGTTATCAACAATAGGTCGTATTTGTAATAAACTTAAAGTATGCCCACCTTTTTCGGGATAATCAAGACTCACTGCAAACTCAATCTCTACCGGATTATTCATCTCTCGTTGCCCTGTTTTAAGGATATCAGATAAAGCATCATTTAACGGAAGACCTTTAAATTTTATTATATTACTAAAAGATATTATTGTTTGTCCATGTGGATATAATCCATCTCTTATTATATGATCGTTATAATCATAAGTAGATGCGATTTTTGTAAGAACATCATCCTTTTTAGCATGATCAATATCCAGCTTTACTAAATTCATACCATCATCAGTAGAAATTTGGAAACTATTTTCGTCCATATCTAGAGCAAAAAATGATTTTTGAGTTTCGCGTAAAGCTATTTCGGGACTACTTAATTGCAATAGTTTTTTAGGATGTTTGGGCGAATATCGTAAAGAAGTACCACCATCAACAATATACTTACCCAAACCGAGTGCAAGATTAATAATACCTTCTTCGGGCTTTTCTTTTTCGATAGGATATACATTTATTGAACGAGCAACTCCCGAAACCTCAGGATAAAAATATTGTTCATGTTTCTTACCAACTACTTCTTGAATCACAACTGCCATTTTTTCTTCGTCAATAACATTTTTTGTTGCTGTCATATATGATTTACTATCATGATAATACACTGATGCATAAACACATTTAATAGCGTCAGTAAGCATTCGCATATTAGTATCAATTTTTGCAGTTTTAGGAATCATATACGTTGTGTATATTCCTGCAAAAGGCTGATAATGGCTATCTTCCAGCAAACTTGAAGAACGTACTGCTAATGGATTTTTAATTATACTTATAAATTTACGTAAATCTTTTAATATACTTTCAGGAAACTTTGCATTTACAAAATGCTTCAAGATTTCATCATCACTCATATTTGACAAACCAACTTTATATAAGTCGTTAGTTATCATAAACTCGTCAAATATTTCGGTAGTTATTACCAGAGTTCGTGGAATAGTAATTTTTAAGTTTTCATATTTGGTATTTAAAAAATTCCTACTAATTAAATTATCAATAAAAGCCAAACCACGAGCTTTACCACCAAGACTACCATCCCCTAAACGAGTAAAAAGCAAATATTTATCATAATCATCTCTATAAAATTTAGCAATTATGCCTCTGGCATGATTTGTTCTATACCACGAAATTGTTTCGTAAACATATTCCTTTATTGCCTCTGCATCTTGAAAATCAGTGGTTTTAAGCCCTTCGAAAAGTCGTGAAATAGAAAATAGTGCACGAGCTTTTAACCACCGAGAAAAATAATTCATTTTAGAGTGTAAAATAATTGCTTCCCCTGGAATATGCATTATGCAATCCTGCAAATCTTTTAAATTACTTACTCTTGCAACCTCCTCGTCAGTTTCGGGATTTTTAAATACAAAATCTCCAAATGCAAACTGTTCTAAAATAACTTTCCTTAAATCATGCAATAGGGTTTTTGAGTATTTATTTAAAAATAATGCATTATTTTTAAAGGCTTTATCTCGATTATCTTCCTCAGACGACTGAACAATTATGGGTAAATAAGGATTTTCTTCCCTAATTATTCTCACAAGCTTAAAACCTGCTTCTCTATCATCTTTACCGCTTCGCTTATACCTAACATCAGTAATAAGACCCAATAGATTTGACTTATATTTTTCGTACAATTCGGTTGCTTCTTCGTAATCTGTAGCCAACAAAAGTTTTGGTCTGCCACGCATACGAATCATTTTTTCGTGTTCGTTAAGACCTTCAGAAACATAAGTTTTAGCCTGATTAATCAGTAACTTATACAAATTTGGAAGATATGAACTATAATAACGGAACGAATCCTCAACCAAAATAATAGTCTGTACACCGATAATCTTTACATCATAATCAACATTTAATTTATCCTCTAAAAGCTTGATAATAGCTAGCAAAATAGCTACATCGCCTAACCAACAAAAAACATAATCGACATATTTCTCCTCCATTGTTGCCAATTTCAGATTTAACTCTCTGGAAAACGGAGTAAGAATTACGATAGGAATATTAGGATACAATTGCTTAATTTCTCTATTTAACTCAAATGGATTTTTATCTATTACCGAAAGCATATTAATTACTAGATAAAACTTTTCGAGACTTAGAGCTTGAATAGCTTCCTCGGCAGAAGAAACCTGAACAATCTCGGGTGGATAACGCAGATTTAAAGAAACGTATTCATCAAACAATTGACCATCGATACGTCCGTCTTCTTCTAAAATAAAAGCATCATATGGACTACAAATTAATAGAATACGATAAATTCTCTTACGCATAAGCTTATTAAAAGCTGTACGCTCATAATAGTAATTTTCTAAATACTCGCCAGGATAATTTACTAACTTTTCTTTAAATTTTATTTCAGGGGGTATTGTCATATTGGCTTATTTTTTGCATTTTTACAGTTAAATCATTTAAAGTGTTAAATAAGTAAAATTATAAAAAAAATGAAAAAAATACTATTGACATTAATCTTAATTTACAGTATTGGGTTATATGTAAATGCACAAAAAGTTTATAGCTGCGATTACAAAAGCGATGCAGATGTAAAAGTATATGTGTGCGATTACAAAAGCGATGCAGACCTTGTTGTTTATAAATGTGATTATAAAAGTGATGCTTCCGACAACGAAGGCAAATGGTACTTTTGTGAATATAAAAGTGATGCCGATAAAAATATCTATTTTGTAGATTATAAAAGCGATGCCGATTTGTTAATATATTTTGCTGATTATAAATCTGATGCCGGATGGAGAAATAGTTCAAAAAAACATTTAATGTATTAAATTTCAAATGAAAATGAAAAAATTTTTATTACTGGGTTTAATTACCTTATTGATAAATATAAGCTCGTATGCTCAAAAAGTTTATTCCTGCGACTCCAAATATGATGCTGATGTCCTTGTTTTTGTTACTGACAGTAAATATGATGCTGATTTAGTAGTATATAAAACAGATTCAAAATACGATGTTGGCGATAGTAATAAAGGAATCTGGTATTTTGCAGACTCAAAATATGACGCTGATAAAATAATATATTTCGTTGATTCAAAATACGATGCCGACCTACTTATATATTTTTCGGATAGCAAATATGATGCTGAATGGAGAGATAAAAGTAAAATGCAATTAATGTATTAATTATATTCTAATGGCTAAAAACAAAAAGCTTCGTAAAGGTTTAATAATAACAATTCTGAGTTTAGTTACTTTAACGGCATTAATACTGCTGATAGTACCACCTTTTATTAAAAGTAAAGTAAAAAAAGAATTAATTACAAATATAGAAAACATGCTTTACACAAAAGCAAGTGTTGGAGATATTAGTATTAATTGGCGAAAAGGAATCTTTACAGTTACTGACATAGAACTAACAGGAATTAATACATTTGAAAATATTAAAATGTTAAATATTCCCGAAATTGAACTAAAGCTTTCTGAAAATTCAGGAACAAAGCTTAGTAATATATCATTAGATAATCTTTTAATTGAAAACACAGATGTTTTTGTTTTTATTAATAGCAAAGGAGAAAATTGCTGGCAAACTAAACCCGAAATTACAAGCATAGAAATTGACACTAGTGAAAATATTTTACCAAATATAAGCATCAACAAGCTTACTATTACTAATTTAAACATTTACTATACTAACCAAGCTAATGGTCAAAGTTTACAAATTCTGGACAATTCTCTATCTGTAATTAAGGGCAAGGATTTAAATTATAATTATACATTTAATACTAATGGAATTGGAATAAGCTCTGGACATCATTCAAAACATACGCCCTGTTTTAAAACCGAAGGCATGATAGTATTGCAGGATGATATGTTTAAAGTTTCAGGACACAGCTTTATCAATCAATTATATACCGAATATAATATCACATACAATAAACTGGAATCTGAATTAGCGGAATTAGAATTTATTCTACCTGAATGTTCGACCCGCGAAGTTTTAAGTGTACTTAGACCCATAGATTCAATAGAAAATGAAAAAATAATATCGGAAGGGACATGGCAAGCAAGAATAAGACTTGAAAGTAGTTCTCAAAAGCTTGTAAAAGCAAATGCAGAACTAAATATTATTAACGCTAAGGTAAAAAACAAATCTACCGGAGATTTTGCCAGCATCGAATCTGGCTTAGTTTTAGATTATAGTTCAAATAAATCTGTTGCTGATAATAATTTAGAAGCTTATACAAAAATCAATCTTAATACAGATGAAATATTTGGGAAATTATCTATTACAAAAATTGACGATAAATCTGTGATTGAAGGCGGTAGTATTGGGTATCTCGAACTTGAAAAACTTAATGATGTTTTAGAATCTTCTGTTTATAAATTTGCAGGTAATATAAGCACAAGCGGAAGTATTAAGGGACAAGCCGATACTACTAATGTGAGTATTTTATCAGATTTAAAGACCTCAATATCAGATATGAAACTGATAAATACAGAAACAGGAACCGATTTATTAATAAACTCTTCGGGAAATTGCATAAATGGGAAATTCAACATCGAAACCGATTTTGTAACAAGCAAAGCCTATAAATATAAATCTTATTTGGAGTTAATTAATTTTTGGGAGTATTTATTTAAAAACGAAACACTTGAATTAAATGCACGAACAATATTTCCAAAAGTAACTATCCCAATGAATGATTCTAAAGCTTATTCCAATAATTTATATAATGAACAAATAAAATATGAAGGAGTAAATATTAATGATTTCTTTCCAGAGAATATTTCAATATCGCATGAATTTTTATCAGACACTCTTTATATAGGTAATAGCTTGTTTAACGATTTATATGTAAGCTTTAAATTCAATAATAAACAAATAGGTTTAAACAAATTGTCGATGACCAAAAATGACTCCTATATTGACATGAGCCTATATATAAACTATTTAAACGATACTATTACATTATTGCATTTTTCGCAACAGAGTAATAACCTGCTGTTCGACACAACATTAACATCTAAAATAAAAGGTAGCTTGGATACTAAAGCTGATTTTAAGATGAAAATTGATAAAAACGGAAAACCAATAATAGAAAGTATTAACGGATCTTACTTAATTATTCCAAAAGACTTTTATTTGCAGCAAGATCAATTAAGCAAAAAGGCAAGTACAAAATTCAAGTTTAACGATAACGAGTTTATCCCCATATCTACTGACAGCATTGTAGTGAAAGTAACTAATGGAAATTTAGAATTACTTCCTTTTTATATTGTTTCTGCAAAATCAGGACTTAGAGGTAAGGGACATATTTATCAACTAGACTCACTCGATATTAGTTTTAATGCACGAATCGCCGAGAACTATCAAAGCAAATCGGTAATTCTTGCTATTAAAGGACTTGCTCTAATGCAAAAAACGGAATTTATTGACGACAATTCTCCTATCGAACTTGGAATTAATATTTCGGGAACTATCAATAAACCTAAGTATAACATTTTCTTAATTGAATAGATTTAATAAATGAAATACAAATTTTTAGTACTTATTACTGCGTTAATATCAATTAATGTTTTTGCTCAAAAAGCACCTTTTTTCCCGGATATTAAAAACTATTACACTCTCCATTGCGATTTTCATACACACACAATTTTCTCTGACGGTTTGGTTTGGCCAGACTTACGTGTTACCGAAGCTTTGAAGGACAATCTTGACGTAATAGCAATTACCGACCATATAGAGTATCGACCTTACCAAGATGAAGTACAAGGCGATCATAATCGTTCATACGAAATTGCCTCAAAAGCCGGAAAAGAAAAAGGCATAATTGTAATAAAAGGCACAGAACTTACTCGCAGTATGCCACCCGGCCATTTAAATGCATTATTCATTAAAGATGCAAATAAAATAGAAACAGATAATGCTTTTGAAGCACTCGAAGAAGCTAAATCGCAAGGAGGTTTTATTATATGGAACCATCCCGGCTGGAAAGTTCAGCAACCCGATACTACAATATGGTTCGACATACATACTAAACTTTATGAAAAAGATCTAATTAACGGAATTGAAATTTTTAATTATTCCGATTACTATCCCGAAGCTCTGCAGTGGGCAAACGAAAAAGACTTAACAATGTTTGCAAACTCAGATGTTCACCAAACAATCAGAACAGGAGGTTTTGGCAATCACAGACCCATAACTCTTGTTTTTGCTAAAGATTACAGTTCTAAAGCTGTTGAAGATGCATTGATTAATAAAAGAACAGCATGCTATTTTAAAGATACAATTGTTGCTTTTGAACCATATCTTGGAGACCTACTAAACGCAAGTCTTTTAGTTAATCATAAATTTAATTATGAATCGGGTTTTATGGTTTGGAGTTTTACAAATTTATGCTCCTGCCCTATCAAACTAAAACTGCCCAACCCCCTTAATATCGAAAACTTACCTAATGATATAATAATTGAACCAAACAGCTCAAAAAAGATTCGCTTCAAGAATACTGAACAAAACATTGATAATGTCGTTTATTTAACTACAAATTGGTTTAGCAATTTAAATACTTATGGTAAAGTTACACTACCATTAAAATAAACGACAATGAACAAAACAATATTAATTACAGGAGCCACTGCAGGTATAGGAAAAGAAACTGCTGTTTATTTTGCAAAACGAGGATGGAACGTCTATGCTACAGGACGAAATATTGATAGAATTCAAGATTTGAAAGAAAAAAATATTCATGTTCTTTATCTTGATGTAAAAGATGTAGCTAGTATAGACACGGCTCTTGCACAAATTGACAAGAACAGTCATAAGCTTGATGTGCTTGTTAATAATGCAGGTTATGCACAATTCGGTAGCATTGAAGATGTGCCGGTTGAAAAAGCACGACAGCAATTTGAAACCAATGTATTCGGACTTACTGAAACTACACGAAAAGTAATTCCTTTGATGCGAGAAAACGGGCAAGGAAGAATAATAAATGTAGCTTCGATAGCAGGTAAAGTTTCTATGCCCGGAGGCGCTTGGTATGCTGCAACAAAATTTGCAGTTGAAGCAATTTCCGATTCATTACGTTGGGAACTTAAGCAATTTAATATTAAAGTTTCTATAATAGAACCAGGACCAATAAGCTCAAACTTTGGTAATACAGCAAACCAAAAAGCTGAGTTTATCAATAAAGACTCACATTACAAAAGCTTTTACAATCTGATTTTGAATTTTGGTAATTTAAGTAAAATTGGAGGTACAACTGAAGATGTAGCTAAAGCTATTTGGAAAGCAGCCAACAAAAAGCAGCCAAAAATCAGATACAAAGTTACATTCGCCGCAAAAGCTTTGGCTGTGCTTATAAACATACTCCCCACAAAACTTATGGACTATTTTGTTATAAAGTATTTTTCTCGTGAAACTTAAGAGTGTTTAAATCATTATTCAAATAAACCAGCAAATAATATTTCGTTTTCTATCGAATTGAGAAATTTGGATTTTATAGCACAAATTAGCAAGCAGTATCTAAATTCAATTTAGATAAAAGATATAACAATTTTAAATACCTATTGCTTAATCAATTATTTCGAGAATATAAAAAAACTTATATCCTGATGAAGTGTAATCTCCAATCATAGTCAATTCAGATTTTTCAAGTATTATGAAATTATAATTATTGAAAGAATAAATATCATCATAATTATTGAGAATCGACTCATTTTTAAGTAAATAGATTTGATCCTTTTTCAGAAAACTTGCGTTATTGCTGTTTTTACTCTTATTGTTGATTAAAATATTGTATAAAACTGTATCGTTAGCTAAATAGAGATTGTCTCTACAAACAATAATATCAGTCTGACCTAAAGGATATGTATTATTTTCTAAAACAGTAAATGGACAACTCACAGAACCTACCAGTCGGTATTTTGCATTAACTGAAGACAAACAAATAGTATCTCTGTTGAGACATAAAACAGAATCAATATAAGCATTAAACCTTTTAATCTCAAGTGAATCTTCGATTAACTTAAATTGCTGAGAATATGACAATTGCAGACTTACTAAAACTACAATAAATATTAAGGATATTTTTGATTTCATTGTATTAATATTAATAATGTTTTTATGAGATACTATTTATCAAATTATATACCACGAAATAATTTAGTGTTTTCACACCACTTAAATGAGGGAAGAAAGTTGCGACAAATACTAGTTATGAATAATTTTTGTATATCTAAGTCCCTCAAACAAACTAATATCCTCATTTAAATAAATCTAAATTAAAACCGATATCCCAATCTTATTCCAGGTTCTAAGCCCCAAGGTGCTTGTTGCACTTCGTCTATTCCAATTTTTACTGTTTGGTTAGTTAATGGTATTAATATACTAATATTTGGATTAATTGTAAGGTGCTCCCAAACTACCCATGTATATCCAATAGGTAAACCAATAAAAAAAGTATTAAAGTGTCCTTCTTGTTGGTTAGGAACAGTTTTTACGTCATGCATACTCAAAAGTAAAATTAAACCGGTACTCCATCTTTTAAGCTCACGATGCGAGAATATTTCGAATCTGTATCCAACAGCGTTCAAATTATCTTTTGTAAAGGACTCCTCAGTAAGATGTTTATCATTAATATTTATATGAGCAAACATCAAAGAATGCTTCATCCTGCCATGTGCAAAATAACCATTAATATTTACACTATACCACTTACCAATTCGGGGAGCCATAAGATCATATTCAACACCCCATTTATAATTATTATAAATAGTATCTTGTGCAAAAAAACTTGTTGAAGTTGACATAAAAAGCAACAAATAGAAGGTATTTCTATTTACTAACGAAAACATGCTTTGTTTTATGAAAACACAAATTTTAATCAATACTTTTAATTTCATTTTTAAAGCTTCTTAATCATCAATATAATTTAATTAAATGCATATCCTATACCTAGATATGCTAGTTCGGGAAATCCTATTCCTGTGCGAAAAATAAACTTTCCATCCGGTTTTTGATATCGATATCCTATACATGGAGCAGGCACAACATACTTTATTGACCTTGAGAGAAAATGCAAATAAGCTACTCCTAAGCCTAGCTCAAAGTGATTGTTTTTATCTCCGGTAAAACACATATAACTTAGTATTACATTCAAACTACCATCGTCATAATACTGGTACACACCTGCACCAAACTTTAAGCCTCGCCTTTTGAATGTTTTATTGGGGCATTCAGAATAGAAAAACTCGTAATTAATTGATACGTGTCCAAACATTGGTATAATTCCTATTCCTGTACAAATATCACTTTTTCGGATTTTATTTTTTTCTATGGTGCCTGCTAAATCTTGACCATAAGAAATTAAAACTAAACCAACAATAATAAAAGACACAAGTATTCCTTTTAGTAGCACGTTAAATATAAGTTTGCGTTAATGTTAAAAATTAAAAAAACAAAAATAGTAAATAACGAATTAAGATATCGAAACTAAACAGTAAAAAATATTAAACAATCATAAAATTAATAGATAAACTCACTTCTTTGTTTTAGATCGATAAGGTCATTTTTTTCAATAAATGTTTTTTCGGCTAATCTTAATATCATTTCGGCATGCATTTTTACTGCCATTTTGTACTCATCTTTATCGGTATAGTAATAAACTACTTTTAATGATTCCATAAGCCTAATTACAACAGAGGGGCTATCTTTAGCAAATTGTCTGATTTGATTAAATGCAGCATTAAGCATTCCCTCAAAGTCAAGAACTGAGGCAATAAGCCTTAATTCTTTATTATCGTTATATCTGTATGGTGAAGGAAATTTTACTTTGCTCAAATAGCACATAGTTGTGGTTAAATTATCAATACAAGCAATTGCAGTATATGGGTCGTTAACTCCTGGTGATAATGCTCTGGCGGCAATTTCTACCATTTGATGAATAGCAAATTCTGCATCTTGCTGAGGAGTTCGCGACTTACCGGTAATAAACGCTAATTTAAAAATATTTAAGGAGCTATCCTCCAATTCGTCCTTAGAAAATACCCTTGCAATATTTACCCCCTGAACTAAATAGTCGCCGGGGCGGCAATCCAATTTCACAATTAGATTATTTTTATTTGCAAAATCAAAAATTTTGTTATCGTCAATATATTGCAAATAACCAGATTTATTAGATTTAACATTATAAGTGAAATTATAATATTCTGTTGGTAAGGTTGGTTCTTTTTCTACTTCAAAATCCTCTCCCATTTCTTCAGGGAAAAGCACTTTAACATTATATGATAGTGATTCGGCTATGTCTGAGACAACTTTATCTGATTGAATACTTACAGCTGTATGATGTATAAATATAACTAAAAGAAAAATATTAATTATTGTTAATATTATTGCAAATAGAACAGACAAACTTGGGATAAACACAGTAGTGTCGGTTTCTTTAATAACGTTTAGAACAATGAGGCAATAGATAAAACTTGAAATATATGCTCCTAAAACAATTTGATTTATTTTTTCGTACATAAAATTTCTAATAAGTCTTGAACCAAAATTTGATGAAGCCAGTGTTAAGGCAACCAAAGTAATAGAGAACACAGTACCAGCTACACCGATCATAGCACCTGAAATTATTGATAATACACTTCGTGCAGAATCGGCACTACTAGTAAACATAAAACTAAAAATTCCTTCTATTTCAATATCAATCTGATGATCAATAAAAATCATTACCCAAGCTGCAATAACAGCACTTAAAATTAGCAATGAGGGAATAAACCAAAAACTGGTTTTTATTTCACTCCAAAAGAATAAGAGTTTTTTCCTAATTTTAATTCACTTTAGCTTTTTATTGATTTTAATACTTTTTGAGCTTCAATATAACCTTTCTCTATCATTTCGGGAATATTTTTTGTATTGGTTCGGCTAAATTCACCTAAATCGGGAGTTAATAAAAAATCCACAGTTTTAGTTTGTAATTTTACCGGTACTTTCAGCAAATGATGAAAGCTATTGATAATTACATCAAAAATATTGTCAGGTTTGTTGTATTTGTGTTTCGCATTAAGATCAACAGCAATAACTAACTTAGCTCCCATATTTTTAACAGTATTAACAGGAACATTTTCGACCAAACCGCCATCAACCAACATTCTATCATCAATTTCTACTGGAATAAAGATACCCGGAATACATGTACTTGCTTGTACAGCATCTATAAGCGATCCACTTTTAAGCACAACTTTTTCACCGGTGGCTACATCAGCTGCAACAATCGCCAAAGGGATATTTGCTTCTTCAATATTCTTATCGCCAATATATTTTTTAATTAAATGACTGAGTTTATCATTCTTCAACAATCCGTATTTCGATAGCGAAAGTCTTGAAATATCTACCCATTTAAGCCCTAAAGTCATTTCTTCTATCTTATCAATTGGTACTCCAAATGCAAAAAAAGAAGCAGCAAGTGCTCCAATGCTGGTACCAGCCACATATTTAATATTGATATTATACTCACTAATAATTCTAAGAACCCCCACATGAGCTGCACCCAGTGCTGCACCACCACCTAAAGCTAAACCTGTTTTTTTCATATTCTTAAAAGCATATATTTATAGTTTTTATAAAAATAAAAAAATCTATTAAAATTAAAGAAAATTTTTATAATTAAGTTTTAATTTTGTCATTGACAATAATCTATAAAAACAACAAAAAATGGTACAATCCAAAAATTTTAATTTTAGCACCACTCTTGAGAATTATAAAAATGAGATTGACAAAGTGTATGGATTAAGTTTAGGTGCAAGACTGAAAGCTTATTTTAAAGTATTTGCCCAACGCCCCGACATTTGTGTATATGGTAACTGGAGATCAAGCAAACATGGACATATTCCATTAAAAAATGCTTTTGGAAAATCTTTAAGTTTAAAAAAAGCAGAATCTCTACATAAAAAACAGGAATTACCAATAGATATTATCGCATTTGGATTAGAATGCGGATCATTTAGTTTTGAATGGGATTTTTCCGACAGAACGGGAGCAGATACAAATATGGAAAGAGGTGCAAATGGGGGTAGTTTTAGGTATATGGGAATTGATTCAAGCTGGAACAGTAAACCAACTTGCGACAGCGATTTTTACTACAAGGAATTTGTATTAATAGACAATTTCACAGAAGAAGCAATAGGGATTTTAGCTTACGAAAACTCTAAAAATGACGCCAAAATGCTTTTTATTGATTACAACGAAAACGATTGTTATGAATTAGGGAACTTTGAAGAATACATAAGATTGGGAGCTAAATATGCTTTTTGTCCATATTGGCAAAATCACAATATTCAAATTAATATATTTGAAGAACTTAAACATAACTCAATACCATCAAAAACTCCTGATAATGAGATTTTAAAGCTATTACAGCAAAAAAACATAAGTATTGAGGAAGCCAAATCATTACTGAATTGGCTAAAAGAAGATGTTACTATTCTTTTGGCTAAATAGTAATAGTTAATTTTTAAATCTATCGTAAGTGTATTTTTTGATCTGTGTTTTAATCTTGTTCGATTCCTAAGATTAAAAGTGGAACTGGCGGATTGTTTCTCCCATGTCTTAAAACATTATAAACTTCACCTTCATAGTATGCAACTCCACTACTCATTTGTGATTGCATTTTCTTTGTTGGCAAAATTTCTATTCCAAGATTTATTACACCGCCAGTATAAAAAAGTAAGTGTTTTACAAATAAGTCAAATGCCACAAATGCATATTTGCCAAATTGTACTTCGACAGCTATCTGATCTTTTACAAAGTCGGTTTGCTTGTATGATGCAATTGGTTCTTTAATTCCCTTTGAAATTAAGAACTCTTTCTGCTTGTTATATGGCAAGGTAATTAGTTCAGATAGAATTTTTGGGTCTGTTGTAATAAAATACTGATAACGACTTTCATTCCAACCAAGTCTTTTCAATTTATCATTAAATGCTTTATTAAGATCAATAGGGCTAAAAAGCATTTTTCCTGTCATCGTGTTTTCTTTACTTACTTTTGTAATGTATTTAGAAGCATCAATGCTTTTAATAGTATCTAAAATTTCATTATAAAGTATATTATGATGGACAATTAGCTATTCCTCTCCGTTCAAATGAGAATATTTCTGTGCTATTTTCATAACTATCTTTTCATACTATTACTATTTGCGAATTAAATTTTAGACCATTCCTTGGGAATTTGCGCAAGCTTATCGTTACCTGATGGCTTATGGATTGGTTTATTAATTGGTCTAACTTTTAGCTTACCTTCTTTAAGGTTTTCAATTCGGTTATTTGCAATTTTACAATAATCCGTTTCCTTTTCAATACCTATTGCATTACGGTTGTTCTTAATTGCTCCGATTATTGTTGAACCAACACCAGCAAACGGGTCGAGCACCCAACTTCCTTCATCTGTTAAAGCCAAAACACAACGTTCTACTAATTCTATAGGAAACTGACATGGGTGTTCAGTTTTTTCAGGATGATTAGATTTAACATTTGGAATGTTCCACATTGCCTTGTCCCAATCTTGTTCAATTATTTCCCATATATCACTTGGATTTTTGCCAAGAGGATTGCCAGACAGTTGTCCTTTTTTTGGACCTTTAAAATGTCTCTTACCCGGGTATTTGGAAGGAACCCTAACATTGTCAAGATTGAAAATATATTCTTCGGTTTTACTAAACCAAAGTAAAGTTTCGTAACGTCCACTAAAACGATTGCTTGCGTGAAGGCCATGTCCAAAATGCCAAATAATACGATTACGAAGTTTTAAACCTTGTTTTTTGAATATTTGATAATAGAATATATCAAGTGGAAAAACTTCTCCTTTGTTAACATAATTTCCTACTTGCCAACAAAGATTTCCTCTGTCTGAAAGAGTCCTAACAAGTTCGTTTATAATTTCTTCTTGTGTTTCTAAATATTTTTCAATACTAGTCTTTGTTTCATATGATTTGCCAACATTGTAAGGCGGTGAAGTTATAATTAAATCAAATTTTCCATTTTCGATTCCTTTAAGAACATTCAGACTATTACCATTTATAATATTGTAAGAAATGTCAGGATTAATATATTCAAATAAAGGCTCTTTAACTTTCATTTTTCAGTTTACTTTACAGCAAAATTAATATTTATCCTACATATCACGATCTTTGTTTTAACAAAGTTATCAACGGAATTTTCTTTACAATGACTACTACTATTGATTAAACTTATACCTCCTCCAAAACTTATAATAAGTTAAGGATGTTTTTGCAAGTATCTTTCTTACAACACAATACCGTTGCAACTTAAACATAAAGTTAAACACAGGAATACTTATAAAACCAAAGCATGAAACTAAAATAATAAGTATTAGCAAACCCCAAAATCCGTATGGGTCAATATTTAAAAATATATCAATTTGTTTAGTTGCCAAATATGCAAAATAATAAAGCAAACCCCATACAATTAGCAACAAAAGATGATTTGTTTGCAAAGCCCTTTCGGGACAATTATTAATACATCGCATGCAACTCTCGCAAGTAATTTTGTAAAATGGCAATCCCTTACGCATTTCAATTGCACCTACAGGGCAGTTTTTGGCACATTTACCGCAACCCGTACAGTTATGATCGGCAAAATACGATTTTGCCAACATAAATCGTCCTGAAAAATAATACAGCATAGATACGGGTATTAAAATCAAATCGAAAGGAAGATCAAGCCATGCTTTACCATAATACTTTCCATTAATAAGCCCACTCATAGTTTTTTCACATTTCTGTTTATAATGCAAATGCATGCTTTTTACAACTTTTGGTCGCAAAGCAGGATGCAACAAGAACCAATTACTAGGTAAATCAATTGGAATAATACCCCTACTCTTGTAGCCCTTAAATCTTAGCATTAAGCTTGGATACAATAAAGCAGCTCCACTTGCTCCAGGTAAAAACCATTTATAAAGCTTTGTCCCTGCACGAGTATTACATACAAAAATATCCGCATCTAAACCTTTCGGGAAACGATGAATAAACTTAAGCATTAAAGGAGCCATGTTAAAACCATGTGTTGGCGAAATAAAACCAATCAAAGCCTTATCTTTAAAATCCGCAATTTCTATATTAGTGAATCTGTCGATGCAAATCAATTTAGTTTTTATTCCTTTTCTTTCTGCTTCTGCCAGCATCCATTCCGAAGCTCTGCGGGCATTGCCTGTGCCTGAAAAGTAGTATAATACAATTATTGAATACTTATAATTCATTTACGTTTGACAATATTTAAAATATCAAATAACAGCCAAATATAGATAACTCTATACCTGCAAACAATACTACTAAAAAAGTTTTAGTTTAGTCTAAAAATATAAAAAATTAAAACAATAAAAAAACAATCAAACGGAATGCTATAAACTTGTTTTTATATTTTTGCAAGCATGAAAGAGATAACTAAAAATGTAATTAAAATATCTAAAGCAGCAGAAAACAATCTTAAGCATTTAAGCTTAGAAATTCCTCATAATAAGTTTATTGTTGTAACTGGAGTCTCCGGGTCAGGCAAGTCTTCGTTAGTTTTTGATGTGATTGCCAAAGAAGGACAACGCAGATTTTTAGAAACTTATGCCTCATTTTCCCGATTATTTATGGGTAAACTACAGCGTCCTATAGTCGAAGATATCGACGGTTTAATGCCTGTAATAAGTATCAGCCAAAACACTTCGGGAACAAACATCAGATCTACTCTTGGCACTATGAGCGAAATGTACGATATGTTAAGATTATTATTTGCCAGAGCAGGTAAAACCCATTTAGACATAGAACTTAGCAGAAGTTTATTCTCTTTTAATTCACCACTTGGTGCTTGCGAGCATTGCAAAGGCATAGGGCTTGAAGAAATAATAGATATTGACAAATTAATTTCCGACCCAAAGAAAACTTTAAGGCAAGGAGCACTCGCACCAAGTCAGCCAAACGGCTATATAATGTACTCGCAAGTTACAATAGATGTATTAAATCGTGTGTGTAATGCTCATGGTTTTGATGTTGATACGCCATGGGAAAAACTCAGCACCAACCGGCAAGATGTTATACTAAATGGTAGCACTCGAATTAAAGTGCCTTTTGGTAAGCACAGTTTAGAGTCGAGATTAAAATGGACAGGAATAAGCGCAAAACCTCGCGAAGAAGCATATTACAAAGGTATGCTGCCAATTATGAACGAGATTTTGCGAAGAGATAGAAATGTAAATATTTTAAAATATGCAAAATCTGAAGCATGCAGCCAATGCAATGGAAGCAGATTGAACAACAATGCTTTAAGTGTAAAAATTGACGGACATAATATTGCCGATTTTGCCAGTATGGAATTAAGCTACTTAAAGCAAAACTTGGTCAAACTAAAATCCAATAATCCTAAATCGCCTATTATTCAGTCTGTTGCAGATAAAATAATTCATCAAATTGAGATGTTTGAGAACTTAGGAATGGGCTATCTTAGTCTCAGTCGTCCCTCAAATTCTCTAAGCCGTGGCGAAATACAAAGGGTAAGGCTGATTAATCAAATAAGTGCAGAGCTAAGCAATGTTGTGTATGTTTTTGATGAACCTTCGGCAGGAATGCATCCGCAGAATATGCAGCAACTTCTTGAAATATTCAGAGAACTCGTAAATCAGGGAAATACCCTTATAGTTGTTGAACACGACCCAGCAACAATAATGCAAGCAGATTGGATAATTGATATAGG
>JAQVOJ010000017.1:0-8520 GCA_028702675.1 Bacteroidales bacterium | reverse complement strand
GGAAACACACTTTATATTTTAAACGAACCTTCAGTAGGCTTACATATTCAAGACATAAATGTACTGCTAAAAGCATTTAAGAAACTAACAGAAAAAGGCAATACAATAGTTTGTATCGAAAACGATACTACAATTATAAGTGAAGCAGATCATATTATAGAGTTAGGGCCAAAAAGCGGAACAGATGGCGGTAAAATAGTTTTTCAGGGCACTCCCAACGAACTAATAAAAAACGCCAATACACCCACTGCAATTTCCTTTAGAATAGACAATAATACTACAGCTAATCCCAAAACTCCAAAAATCGACAATTATATAAGATTAAAAGGTGTAACAACCCATTACCTTAAGAATTTAGATGTAAATATACCCAAAAACCAGTTAACAGTTATTACCGGTTTGTCGGGAACAGGCAAGTCTTCATTAGCTTTCGATACATTATTTGCGGAATCAAGAAGCCGTTTTTCTGAAAGCTTTTCTAGTTATGTACGAAGCTTAATTAAGCTAAACAATCCTGCAAAAATTGAATCCGGTTCAGGAATATGCCCTACTGTTGCTATAAGCCGTAAACATCTAGGACATTCAAATCGTTCTACAGTAGGAACAATTTCAGGCATTTACGATAATTATCGGCTTTTGTACTCTCGTCTAGCACAAAATAGAGGCTACAACTATTCAGCTCAAAACTTCTCATTCAATCACGAAACAGGAGCATGTAAAGCTTGCAGTGGTTTGGGCGAAATTCTTACAACCGATCCCGAAAAACTAATTACTCATCCACATCTGCCAATTACAAATGGAGCATTACAAGGCTCAAATCCAGGTAAGTATTATGGTGATCCTTACGGAAGATTTATTGCAATTATTAGAACCATTGCGAGAGCTTATAAAATTGATATTGACATTCCATGGCAAAAACTACCAAAAAAATTTAAAGATATAATACTTTACGGAACAGGAAATAAAAATTGGGAGCTTAATTGGGAATTTAAAAATAAAACAAGAAGCGGAACACAACATCTATCAACAAAATGGGAAGGTTTTTGCAATATAATTGATGACGAATACATACGAAAACATCATAATAAAACAATTGACTCTATTGCAGCACTTCTTAAACCTGTAAAATGTAAATCTTGCAATGGTTACAGACTTAAACCACATTTACTAAAAGTTAAACTTAATAATAAAAACATAGCAGAACTTAGCGCCTTAAACGTAAAAAACAG
Organism: Bacteroidales bacterium; assembly: GCA_028702675.1. Taxonomy (GTDB): domain Bacteria; phylum Bacteroidota; class Bacteroidia; order Bacteroidales; family ML635J-15; genus JAQVOJ01. Next base: position 7,291 of record JAQVOJ010000017.1, on the reverse strand, counting down.
TATCAGCTTTTTCAAGTCTGCTATTAATGAGAATGATAACACTACCGAAAGAGAAATAATCAGAAGAATAAGTTTGAATATCACAAATATACTTAATACCCTTCAAAGCATTGGACTTGATTATCTGAGCATTGACAGAAAAGCAGATAGTTTGTCAGGAGGAGAAGCACAACGATTGAGAATAGCCGGAATACTATCTGCAAAGCTTTACGGAGTTTGTTATATACTTGATGAACCTACTATAGGCTTACATCCTAAAGATACTGCTGCCCTTATTTCTGTTTTAAAACGACTTATTGCAAAAAACAATACTGTAGTGGTAGTAGAACATGATGAAACTTTTATTAAACAAGCCGATTATATTATTGAAATGGGACCAGAAGCCGGTAAAAATGGCGGATTTATAGTAGCAGAAGGAAATATTGATACAATTAAAACAAAAACTAAAAGTGTTACTGCCAGATTATTAAACTGTAAAAATCCGGAATTTCCTCAAAAAAGAAATTTTAAGACAAACTCATTTGGGATTACCGGAGCTTTTGCGAATAATCTCAAAAACTGTAATGCAAATTTCATAACCGGTGGAATTATTGCTGTTACGGGAGTTTCAGGTAGCGGTAAATCTTCACTCATTAATGAAGTGCTTCTAAAATCAATAAAATCCGGCACACCTAGAAATTGCACACAAACATTTGGATTAGAACAATTTTCAAAAATAATTCATGCCAATCAGTATCCAATTAGCACAAATTCTTTAAGCACTCCGGCGAGTTATTCCGGAATACTTGATGATTTAAGAGAATTATATGCTGCATCAAGAGAAGCTAAGGCAAAGGGATTCAAAAAATCAGCTTTTTCTTATCATCATAAGGACGGGAAATGCCCTGAATGCAACGGATACAGTCAATTACGTATTAGCATGGACTTTATGAGCGATATTTGGACAACTTGCGATATATGTAAAGGGAAAAGATACCGAAATGAGGTACTTGACATAAAGATAAAGGGACTCAGCATTGCCGACAGCCTACAACTAACTATAAATGAAGCACATACTATATTTAAGGATATTTTAAAAATATCAGATAAACTTAGAATATGTATTGATACCGGTATCGGACATTTACAGCTAGGGCAGGCAGCCAATACTCTTTCGGGAGGAGAAGCTCAACGGCTAAAACTATCTACCGAAATAATAAAATCTAAATCCAATAAAAATATTTTACTGCTTGACGAACCCAGTACCGGCTTGCATTATTTCGACATTATTAATTTAGCAAAAGTGTTTAACCGATTGGCAAACAAAGGCAATACTATTATTTACATTGAACACAATCCGGTTCTAATAAATATAGCCAATCAGGTAATTTTGATAGGACCTGCCAGTGGCAATGAAGGCGGAGAAATAATTTCAAATAATATCCGAAACTGAAATATACTATAAATAGCAATTTATAAATCATTTTATCGTAAAATGTCAAAACTTCATTTTAATTTAATCACAAACTAAACTATATTTGTATATTCAACATTAATAAATATGCTATGAGCAAATTATACCTATTATTCGCATTAATTTTGTTAGCATTTTCTGTTTATACTCAAATAGACCCACACAAATCATCTCGTCAATTAGAATTAGAATATTATAAAGCCTTGGGCTATACAGCCGAAGATTATTATGAATTAAATGTACCTTCGAATGTTGTTGAAATAAAAGACACAAAAAATTGTAACTTAAACAAAATAGTTTTCGGTTGGCACCCATATTGGAGCAACGGACTAGAAACAAATTACGATTGGAATCTAATTTCCGATTTATCTTACTTTTCTTACGAAGTAAATGCATCAACAGGGAATGCCAACAACACACATGGTTGGGCGACTGCTCCCGTAATAGATATTGCCTTGGCAAACGGCGTAAGAGTAAACTTATGTGTAACACTATTTGATAATCACACAATCTTCTTTTCTAACTCTACTGCTCAACAAACACTTATCAACAACCTAATATCTATGGTTCAGACAAGAGGTGCACATGGAGTTAATATAGACTTTGAAGGTGTAAGCAGCACTCATAGAGAAGCACTAACAAATTTTTTAGTTTCCTTATGTAATCAAATGCACGGTCAAATACCAGGTTCACAAGTCAGTCTTTGCCTCTACGCTGTTGACTGGAATGATCTTTTTCAGGAAGAAATAATAGACCAATACATTGATTATTATACAATTATGGGATATGACTATTATTATTCAGGTAGCAGCATTGCCGGACCTACATCTCCACTTTATACCTTTAATACTTTCAACTATAACTTATCAAGATCTATAAACTATTATCTAAACGAAGGTGCAAGTAAAGAAAAAATAATACTGGGATTACCATATTATGGTATTGAATGGAATACTGAAACAGAAGATATCCCATCAGCTACAACATCTTATGTTAGTACCCGTACTTATAAAACCATAAAGGATAATACTAGTGGGAATTATTCTAATCGACAATGGGATCCTGTTAGCTTATCGCCATATTATTCTTTTAATGTAGGCAATTGGCGACAATGCTTTATCGATGATGAAGAAAGCTTAGCATTTAGATACGATTTAGTTAACATTATGGATTTAGCCGGAATTGGAATTTGGGCTCTAGGCTACGACGACGGTTATGTACAACTGTGGCAACTAATTTACCAAAAACTAACCGATTGCAATACCTTTCCATGCAATGGCGTATTTTACGATTTAGGTGGACCAAACAATAGTTATTATAATAATAGTAACTATAGTCTTACAATAGCACCAACAGGAGCTTCGCATGTTTCTATAGAGTTTACCGAATTCGATATTGAAGCCGGAAGTGGCTCAGAATGTGATTACGATTATATTGAAATCTTTGACGGACCTAATACATCAGCTCCAAGCCTTGGCAAATATTGTAATACAACAGGTAATCCAGGAATAATTAACGCTAATGGAAATGCACTTACAGTACTTTTTCATTCAGATGGTGCAACTATTAATAATGGATTTACTGCCGAATGGCATTGCATTTTCGATAATATTCCTCCAACTACTCAAATAAATACAGATAACTGGCAAAGCGAAGATTTTCTATGTACCTTTACCGATAACGATAATATTAACGTAAATGAAAAGTATTATCAGATTCTCGATTTTAACGGAAACGAATGGCGTGCAAATTCTGATTATGGATTCTTTAATGATAATTTTAATGAATCTATAAATAGCGAATGGACAAATAGTTCCGGCAACTGGTCTATTAACGATTCACATTTAATGCAATCAGACGAAACCACTACAAATCCAAATATCTTTGCTAATCTAACTCAAACCGATGATTACAATTATTTATATCAATGGCAAATGAAACTATCAGGTAGCGGAGACAACAGACGTGCAGGCATTTATTTCTTTTGCAGCAACCCTGAGCTTTCGCAAAGAGGAAACGCTTACATGATATACTTCCGTGCCGACCAAAACAATTGTCAAATCTATAAATCAATAGATAATAGTATTGAACTTGTAGGCGAATATAATATTGAAATATTACCCGATATTTGGTACGACTATAAAGTCAGCTACAATCCAATTGCAGGAATAATTAAAGTATTTCAGAATAATATTCATATTGCCGAATGGTCTGATATTTTCCCTTTAAATACAGGTAATTCTATTTCTTTGCGTACCGGTAACTGCATTGCATATTATGATGACATTAAGGTTTACAAAAGTAGAAATAACGAAGTAAGCGTAAGTATTGGAGAAAATAAGGAGGTTAGATATCAAAACTCGAATCAATACAGTTCTGCATGCAGGATTAAGAGTATTGTAAATGATGATTTTGGGAACTTTTCTGAGGCCATAGGTCTTGATGTAAATATTGACTTTACAGCACCCGAACAAATAAGCACAGTAAATGATGGAACTGTAACTGACATTGACACAACTTATAACGGTTCAAGCTTAAGTGCAAACTGGACTCAGGCATACGAACCTAATTCATTTGTGGATTATTACGAATATTGTATAGGCACAACACAAGGAGATAATAACATTGTTGATTACACAAATGTAGGAACTCAAACAACTACTACACATAATGGACTAAACCTTGTTGATGGAACAAATTACTTTTTTAGCGTAAGAGCCGTAAATATTCTTGGGTTAATATCTGAATGTGCATTTAGTGATGGAGTATTATTCATTGATCCAACAGGAATAAAAACTAATATTGAACCAAATTTGAGTATCCATCCTAACCCATGTTCAAACCATTTTAATATTAGCTCTCCTTACGAAATTATTAAAGAACTATACCTATACGACAATACAGGTAGGTTAATCAAAAAATTCAATCCCAATAATCATTGTTTTAGAATTAAAACCAATGACATACCTTCAGGACTTTATAAAATTAAGATTGTTACAAATACCAACAGCATTGTAAAAGTAATTATTAAAGAATAACTAAGTATCGTTCTATAATAAGTTTCATTGTTTTATTCATTTTACTCTTTTGTTAGTGAGAATCCATTTTAGAACGAGGCAGCCTGTAAGCAAATCTCATCTAAAACACACTACCACCAAAACCTACACAAACCCCTCGCAAAGTACATAGAAAACTAGAACATTTTGCCCCCTACTTGTCCTCGTTTGCAACGAGGACTAGTTAAGGTATATTCGCTGGGTTCCGAATACTTTCGGAATGCAGATGGTTTGTGTTCCTATATATTGTAGCAGGTATTTCTTTACATGTCAATTGAAATATTGAGCTTTCCTCCTAAGCCTTTCTCTACAATATCGTATAGAGTCTTTAGCGTAACATTACTTCCATCATTTTCAACCCTGGAAATATATGTTCTCTTTTTGTTGATTAAACTGGCCAATTGTTCCTGAGTCAGTTTTTTCTCTTCCCTAGCTTTTCTCAAGAGCAAACCAATTTTAAACGACTCAAAATCACGGTCCAATTCATCACGACGTTCTGTTCCTTTCTCGCCGTAAACATCGTTCTTTATTTCTGTCCAACTTTTTGTATTCATAACTGCCTCCTTTTTTCTTTGTAATACGCTTTCATTAAACGTTCAGCCTTAGCGATTTCTTTTTTCGGGGTATTTTGTGTTTTCTTTGTAAATCCATTGAGCAGGATTACAAGTTTTCCGTCATCAAAGAAGCAAAATACTCGCCATGTATTACTTCCCAGTTTTGCTCTTGCTTCAAAAAGCCCTTCGGTTCCTTTGATATATTTCAAATAATTGGCTGGAATCCGTTCAAACGTCTCAATGGCTTCAATGATTTTGAAGATTTTATTCTGTGCCTTTTCAGGCAAACCCTTTAAAAAATCATAGAAGTAATGTTTATACGCTATGACCTCTCGAACTTTTTTCATACCACAAAGGTAACTTTAAAGTTACTGTTTTGCAAATATTTTATGAGGAAGCTCTCTAATATGTGCTACAACGGCAGTCTGTCCAAAAACCAGACGCCCATTTCAATTTTGTAATAAAAATACAGGTTTTTTCATAAAAATTAAAGCTTATCAGGAAGTAAATACAATAATGTTTATTAACAAGAATTAGTTAGTTTTTAGACAGTCTGACGGCTGGCAATAAGAAACGTAGGGCATTTCGAAGCTCCTACCTATCAAGTTGCTGAGCCGTTTATTAAATGTTATGTCGTCCAAATTTAGCACTTTCCGCCCTATGTTTTTTATTGCGTGTTACCAGCTGGCAATCCTGTCATCTCGTAATTTGTACTTCTTCCTCCTGCTGCTTCTTTTTGCAATATCCCTTTCTCAATCAAGTCGTTAATATCTCTAACAGCCGAATCTTTAGAGCATTTTGCAATTTTAGCCCATTTTGAAGAAGTTAATTTTCCTTCAAATCCATCCATTAGTTTATTCAATAATTTTCTTTGACGGTCATTTATTGCTGTATCTACGTGTTTTTGCCAAAACTCAGCTTTAAATAAAACTCTTGTTAATACTGAGTCAGTTGATTTCAAAGCATTAATTAAGCAGTTTAAAAACCAAACAATCCAATCAGTTATATCTAAATTTCCTTTTTGGGTCTGTTCTAGTATTTCATAATATTGCTTTCTCTCTATTCTTATCTGTGCTGACATACTATAGAAACGTTGATTACTTTTATCAGACTGTGCAAGAAGCATATCTGTCAATGCTCTAGTTATTCTGCCGTTCCCATCTTCAAATGGGTGAATAGTCACAAACCACAAATGTGCAATTGCAGCTTTTATCACTAAGTCAATTTTACTGTTATTGAACCAATCTATAAATCTAATTATTTCTCTTTCTACCAGGTCAGAATCAGGCGCTTGAAAATGAACTTTCTCTTTTCCCATTGCTCCTGATACAACTTGCATAGGCCCTGTAGTATCTTTTCTCCAATCTGCAACTTTAATTTTATACATTCCACTTCTACCTGTTGGGAATAACGCTGCATGCCAATCAAAAAGTCTCTCAGCTGTCAATGGGTCAAAGCATTTTTGTGTTGCATCAAGCATCATTTCAACAACTCCTTCAACATTCCTATCGAATTCAACGGCTCCTGCTATTTCCATTCCTAATCTACGCGCAATTGAGGAACGAACCTGGTCAGGATTTAGAAATTCTCCTTCAATCTCTGAAGATTTTATTACATCAAGGGTTAAAGTGTCAAGTAAAGCTTCATTTCTTAATTCAAAACCCAATGTTTCCATTTTCCCAATAAGTCGCCCTTGTAAATTTCTTGCCTCACTTAACAAATTCAAGAATTCATTACTATTCCAAGTAAATTTAGGCCAATTGTCTTTTTGATGTATAAAAGCTTTCATTCATTGCATTATTTGCAACGAAGATAAGTTATATTCGTCGCAATTCAAAATTATTCGTTGCTTTTTTTGCATTAAATAAGCATGTTATTCGTTGCACGGTTGTCTTTTTTTTTGCTTCCAACTAACGTCAAATTTTAATTACTGATAATTTGCAAGTTGTGAAAATCCGACTTCTTCAGGTTTTAGGTCAAATTTATTAATATTTCTAAGAATTCTTGAAACTAGTTTAAGTTTTCTTTTTGTTGCAAAAACCTCCCCCTAGCAAAGCACATAGAAAAACTATAACATTTTAATTAAGTTGTGATGTAGTTCAACGGTTGCAGCTATGTGGAGTGCGGAAAAGAAATAGTAATATCATTATCAAATACGTACTGAGCCAAATTTTTGAATTTTGTTTTTATATTTTTTAGCTAAAAGCCAAATTAAAAAATTTGGCGGT
>JAQVOJ010000016.1 GCA_028702675.1 Bacteroidales bacterium | reverse complement strand
TAATATGATATCCATATTTCCAAAATTCACAATCTACTGTAATTCTTGCTATATTACCAGTGAGGTAGTAGTTATTGGAATACTCTTTCATGGAGATACTAATATATGTCCATTCCAACGGGTAATTATAATTAAAAACAGTATTTTCTTGCGGAAAACAGTTTTGAGTAATTAACAGCAATAATAATATCTTGAATAATCTAGTCATAAAAAAAGGCTGTCTTGCAAACACAAGACAGCCTGAAGTTTAATTAGTTAATAGTTATTTTTTGTGTATAGCTGTTTCCAACTTTAATAATGTAAGTTCCGGCAGCAAGTTTCTTGTTATAAACAAACATTCCTGCATTTTGCTTTAATACATACATCAATTTTTTGCATAAAGTTTTCATAAGCATAAGTTTTAATAAGTTAATAGTCTTGAAATATACAAAAATAATGAATACATACCTTAATAAAACCAAAATAAAATTATATAATAATATTAGAAACATGAATGTGTATATAAAACAGCTAAAATATAAGAAAATATGCTTATCGGATACAATTGGTGTTTTTTGTGTATTGGTTATAAGATTATAAACTGCCTAATTTATACTTATCCCAACTCTTCTTTAAGATACTGCCCTGTGTAGCTTATATTATTTTTTGCAATACTTTCGGGAGTGCCTTGTGCTACAACATATCCACCATTTTCACCACCTTCGGGACCTAAATCTATAATCCAGTCTGCCGATTTAATAATGTCGAGATTATGCTCTACTACAATCAGAGTATTTCCTTTGTCGGTAAGTTTGTTAAGTACTTTTAGTAATACACGTATGTCTTCGAAGTGGAGTCCGGTAGTGGGTTCGTCTAATATGTATAATGTTTTACCGGTATCTTTTTTCATTAGTTCTGTAGCAATTTTAATTCTTTGCGATTCCCCACCCGACAAAGTTGTTGATGATTGCCCCAGCGAAATATAACCTAAGCCTACTTCTCTCAATATCTTTACTTTATGATAAATTTTAGGGATATTTTTGAAAAAATCTGTGGCTTGATTTATAGTCATATCAAGAATATCGGCTATTGATTTACCTTTGTACCTAACTTCGAGAGTTTCTCTGTTGTACCGTTTACCATTGCAAGTTTCGCATTTAATATAAACGTCAGGTAAAAAATTCATTTCAATAACCTTCATTCCTCCACCTTGGCAAGTTTCGCATCTGCCACCTTTTACATTAAACGAAAACCTACCTTGCTTATATCCTCTAATTTTACTTTCGGGAAGAGAAACAAATAATTTGCGTATCTCGGTAAATATTCCTGTATAAGTAGCAGGATTTGAACGTGGTGTGCGTCCAATCGGACTTTGATTAACTTCAATAAGTTTATCAATATGTTTTATACCTTCAATGCTTTTATATTCTAAAGCTTGAGCATTACTGCGATAAAAATGTTTACTAAGTGCAGGGTATAGGGTTTCATGCAAAAGCGAAGATTTACCACTTCCCGAAACTCCAGTAATACAAACTAATTTACCGAGAGGAATAGAAACATCAATATTTTTTAAATTATTTCCACAGGCACCTTTAATTATTAGATATTTACCATTTCCTTTGCGTCTAATTTCCGGCACAGGAATGTCTTTTTTACCGGTTAAATATTCGGCTGTAATTCCATCTGCCTTAACAATTTCGTTAGGAGAACCGTTAAAAATAAGTTTGCCGCCTTTACGTCCTGCTCCAGGACCAATATCTACAACATGGTCGGCGGATAAAATCATGTCTTTGTCATGTTCCACTACAATTATTGAATTACCTCGGTCGCGTAATTCTTTGAGCGATTGTATTAGTAGGTGATTATCCCGTTGGTGTAACCCGATACTTGGTTCGTCTAGTATATACAGAACGTTTACGAGTTTTGAGCCAATTTGTGTAGCAAGTCTGATTCTTTGCGATTCACCACCCGACAAGCTTTTAGCAGGTCGATTAAGACTTAGATAGTTTAAACCAACGTCTAATAGAAAACCAAGTCGATTACTAAGCTCTTTTATAATTTCGCCGGCAATCTTTTGTTGTTTAGAATTTAATTTGTCATAGAGGGTATTTATCCAATTATAAAGAGTATTAATGTCCATTGAGGCTACTTCGGCAATGTTTTGGTTAGCAATTTTAAAAAATAAAGCTTCTTTTTTTAGACGTTTACCTTCGCAGCTCGGACACACTTTGTAAGAATTGAACTGGTTAATTCCGTTTTTCTTACTTTCTGAGTCGTCTATCTCGTTATATTTTGATTTCAAATGGTTGATAACTCCCTCGTACCGTATCATGTATCCACTTGTAGAACCTAATGGGGTATTATTTAGCTGAATAGGTTCATTACTGCCATACAAAATAGTATTTAAAACATTGTCGGGCAAATCTTTAACAGGAGTTTTTATGCTAATTTTATGTTTATCACAAATTGACTGGATAAGCCAAAAACTCATCATGTTTTTGTAATGTCCAAGCGGTTTTATTGCCCCATCGTAAATACTTATAGAATCGTCGGGGATTAGTTTTTCTATATCAATATCATTAATTATTCCTAATCCGTTGCAAGTGGGGCAAGCTCCTTGTGGAGAGTTAAAAGAAAAACTGTGGGGTGCAGGTTCATTGTATGATAAACCTGTTTGAGGACACATTAAGAATTTGCTAAAATATCGTGGTTTATTGTCGTTGTCGAGCAAAATTATTATGCCTTTGCCTTGTTTCATAGCTGTATCCATGCTATTCTTTAAACGCTTTGTGTCTTTTTCTGAAACGATTAGTTTGTCTATAATAAGTTCAATAAAATGTGTTTTGTATCTATCTAGTTTTAATCCTGGACGTAATTCAACAATTTCACCATCTATTCTTACCTGTAAAAACCCCTTTTTTCTTAACTGTTCAAAAAGTTCTTTGTAATGTCCTTTTCTACCATCTACTAATGGAGCTAGTAATCGAATTGCTTTATCTTTATAATTTTTGGTAATTATTGAAACAATTTGATCATCGGTATAGCGTACCATTTTTTGTCCGGTATTATACGAATATGCGTCGGCAGCTCTTGCGTACAACAAACGCAAAAAATCATATATTTCTGTAATAGTACCAACTGTGCTTCTTGGGTTTTTGATTGTAGTTTTTTGCTCAATACTTATTACGGGGCTTAAGCCGCTAATTCTATCAACTTCGGGTCTTTCCATTGAGCCAAGAAACTGCCGTGCATATGCAGTAAAAGTTTCCATATATCTACGTTGCCCCTCTGCATATATAGTATCAAAAGCTAATGATGATTTGCCACTACCACTTAGTCCGGTTATAACTGTTAGCTTATTGTGAGGTATTTTTACATCAATATTTTTAAGATTATGAACCCTCGCACCATAAACTTCTATGAAACTATCTTTTTTACTCCTCATTACATTCTATCTCAAAAATTAACTAACAAAAAGGTTTCATTAGTGTTTAAAACAATAGTATTAACGTACTCTAGCGGTAGAGTCAGGAATTATTAAAGTATATTCTTTGCCTGACCTGTTCATAAGCATGGTATCTCTAATCCACGGGTTGAATATTTTCAATAATTTGTAATTAATTCCAAATTTTAATGCAAATTCTTGCAAATTATTAATTGTAGTATCAACTATAATGGGATAATAATTTATCGGATGATATAAATCTTCGGTAGGAATGTTAAACCCGTAAAGTTCAGGATTTGACATAACAATTTTAAGAGCAACAATGCGATAAACATATCTGGCAGGTTCCGGAGTTAGGTATAAGTCCCAATAATTATCAACTTTTTGCTGATCAAGTCTTCTTTGGAGTCCTGCCATGCCCATATTATAACTTACGGCAGCTAATGTCCAGTTGCCAAATTTTTTGTATGCATTATTAAGGTAGTTGCATGCTGCCGATGTGGTTTTAATAATGTTGTATCTTTCGTCAATATAATTATTAACTTCAAGATTGTATTCTCTGCCAGTAGTTTTCATAAACTGCCAAAAGCCTGTTGCACCGGCAGGACTAATTGCATGGTCGAGTCCACTTTCGGCTACACATAAATATTTAAAGTCGTCGGGAATGCCATTTGCTTGCAAAATTGGCTCAATAATAGGAAAGTAACGTTTTGCCCTTTTTACATATAATATTGTGGAAGAGTGTCGATAAGTATTAATTATAAGCTCTCTATCCAGACTTTCGTAAACATCAAAAAATTCTATTGGGACTTTTTCGTCTGCAAACCATACTTCGGTTGGTACTGTGGGTTGAAAAACTTGATACGGAGTATCATACAATTCAATATTATTATTTTTTGGATTTACATTTCCATCACTTATTGTTGATGACATCAAAATTGTTGCAATAATTAATCCTAAAAAAACACCCGAAACTATTAGTAATGGTATTTTTGTTTTATTTGGAATTGACATATTTATTTTGGTTTTGTAATTTTTGTATTAATATAAAGGAGTATGAATATGGTAAAGGGTATTAGGGTGTATAACCAAAATAGATTTGTATTCCATTCTGATTTGTTGCCTATCAGATAATAAGCGATTAAATTTCCGCCAATAGTTAGTGAGAAATACAGGATTGCTATCCATCTTTCGTGTACTCCCAAATATGCTAGAAAATGTGTAGTATGGTCTCTTCCACCTACAAATGGCGATTTCTTTTTTAATAAACGGTTAATAGTAACTGTAGTAGTATCCGAAATTGGAATTACGAAAGCAAGTGCTACAATTATTATTTGTTTGGTATTGTATCCGTAGCTATAGTCGGCAATGGGTACTGAGTTCCATAAATAAAGAATTCCAATAAATGCTAACAAGGTACCTAGGAATTGGCTCCCTGAATCGCCCATATACATTTTTGCAGGATTCCAATTATATATCAAAAAGCTAAGCATTGCTCCAACAGAGGCGATTGTAACAAAACTAATAAAATTTAAATCTACTCCATTAGTTAAAAACGAATAGACTGTAGCTCCAGCAATAATTCCAAGAGCTGTTAAGTTGGTAATCGAATCCATATTGTCGAGCATATTTATTGAATTCATGATGCCAACTACCCATAATACAGTAATAGTATAGTTTAATATGGTGTAAGGCGAGATTACAATATAAATATCACTAAAAATAAATATTGCAGCAATAGCAAACTGTATTATGAATTTAAATATTGGTGGTGTACTTATAATATCGTCGGCAAGCCCCATAAAGAAAGCCATTGTAATTGTAATAAATAAGCAGATGTATTCTTTGGGGACACTATTGTTAAACCCTGAAATAAACATGAAACTTAACATAGCGACAAAAAACACGCTATAAAATGTAATTCCTCCAAAAATTGGTTTCGATTGTGATGCAAAACGAACAGCTTCTTTATTTGCTTTTTTTACAATAAATTTATTACTTCTATTAAGGAAAAACCGATTAAGAAACACACCGATAATTAAGGATACAGAAAATACAATGATATAAACAATACTATTAATCATTTTTTAGTCTATGTTTTTTTTAAAGATGTCTATTATTCTCTTGATAATACTTTTTTTATCATCAGAATCTAATGTATAATAATTTTTATTCATATTTTCGGTGTATCCATATCCATATTTTGCATAAGAATATCTGTATCCGTATCCGTATTTATAGCCATATCCATAGGCACTATTACTGCTTTCGACTCCATTTAAAACTATACTTAAATTTTTCAACTTAGAGGTTTCGGCAAACTCGTTTATATGTTCAATAAAAACTTTAGGAGAAATTTCTGATCGTGTAACATATATAGGATAATCTGCTATCTGATAAGATATCATAGCATCTGTTACAATACCAATTGGAGGTGTATCTATAATTATATAATCATAATTTTGTTTTAGCTCGCTTAGTAAATTTTTATATCCTTTGCCCATTAATATTTCGCTAGGATTTGGCGGAATTGGACCTGAAGAAATAAAACTCAGGTTTTCTATTTCGGTATTTTTAAGGCATTCTTCAATATTGTGCCTACCAATAAGTATAGTGCTAATCCCCTTTAAGTTTTCTACTTGAAAACTTTTGTGGAATCGTGGTTTTCGTAAGTCAAAATCCAGTAGAATAACTTTGTGTCCTGCCATTGCTAAAATAGCACCTAAATTTAATGCAACAAATGTTTTTCCTTCGCCTGATATTGTTGATGAAATTGTAATAATTTTAGATTTACTTTCGCTATTAATAAATTCCAAATTCGATCTTATATTGCGGAATGCTTCGGCAAGCATTGATTTGGGTCTATTATGCAATATTAATTGCGAAACTTCCGATTTAATTTTTGATTTTGGTACTCCTCCTAAAATAGTAATGTCCGAAAATGCTGTGATATCATCAATTGAACGTATTTTATTATATAACAAATATCTAATTGTAATAATACCTGTTGAAAGTAAAATTGCGATGATTATTGCTATAAGAAGAATTTGTGACAAGATAGGTTTTTTCTGCATTTTTGGTGCAGAAGCTTTTTCTAAAATCAAGTTATCTGATACAAAACCTGCCTGCGAAATCATATATTCGGCTTTTGTACGGATTAATTCATAATAAAAATTTTCATTAATTGAATAGATTCGATTTAATTTAGCAAATTCAATTTCTTTGTATGCAGAATCAACGAACATTTGAGACTCGAACTCTGTAATCATTGAACTATAGTCAGTTATTTTTTGGTCAAGTCGCTCGATAGAAGAATCTATAAAGCTCGCAATAAGCTCTTTCTTTCTATCAATTTGCTCGTCAATCATTTGTATTTTAAGGTTATTTTGTGTAACGTCAAAAAGCAATAATTCTTTCTTATCCATTAGGCTTTGGAGAGATCCAATCATGCTATTCATAAAGCCCTGCGAACTTGTGCCGTAAAGCAATGACATTACTTCATAAACATTAAAATCAGGTTCTTCATAAATTTGTTGTTTAACTTGTTTTAATGTTAATATTTCAAGTTCAAGTTTAATAATATTATCTTCAATATCGGAGATTTTAGTAGTTAAAAACGAGAATTTACCATAACCAAATTCTTTTATTCCAGGGGGAATTTTATTTTCTTTTCTAAAATCATGCATTTCCTTTTCGTTATCTTCAAGTTGTTTGTAGATAACATCTAACTGCTGATCAATATAATTAATAACATTATTTGCACTTTGGCTTTTTTGTTCCAACTCGTATGTGAGATAAGATTCTGCAATATTATTTAATATGTCGGCCGCCTTATTTGGATTATTGTCAGAGTAAGTTAGCATTATGGTTCTTGCAGATTCTTTATGTACCCTTACATTTAGGTTACTGGATACTGTTTTGTAAACAGATTCAGGGTTTTTTAAAACAAAAAAGTAGTTAGATCTATTGTTGTTTGCCTCTTCTGATTTAATCCTATCCGGAGAATTGTAGGTAACTATTATCTCGCCACCGTAAATTGGATGCCACTCATCGGGTGTTAAGATAAATTCATATTCGTTGCTACCAATTTTATACCTTAATAAATACTTGTTATTAATAAAATAGATGTAAATATTTTGATTATAAATAGCCGAATTAGAAACATTAAGTTCAACAGCAAATGGCGATTGTTTGTAGATTTCGGAACTAAGGAATGTGCCCTTTTTATAGTATTCTACTTCGAGTGGTAATTTTTTGAGGCAATTGTTTAAAAATGTTTTTGATTGTATAAGTTCTAAGGCATAGCTTAAATCTGTTTGTGTAAGACCGTAATCTATATTAAGTATTCTATTTGTCTGATTTTCTTGTTTTATTTGTAATATTACTTTAGTTTCAAAAACAGGTAAAGTGTATCTATATTTGACAATGCCGATAATTATTGCGAGAATAAAAATTAAAACGATAATCCAAAAACTTCTCTTAAAAATAATTAAGAAAGTTCGCAAATCGAATTTTTGATTAAATACAGGTATTTTAATTTTACTCATATCCTCTTATCTAAAAAATATTCCATATACCGACAATGCAGTTGTAAGCAATGTTAAATATGGTGCAACCTCTCTTAATGCTCTAGAAATATATTGAGGTTTACTATCTACGTAAATTACATCATTAGCTTCCAATAAAATATTACTGTCTTTTAAGTCGTCTAATCTTCTTAAATTCCAATAATATACCTCAGGATTCTCTGTAAGCTCACCTCTTATTAGTTTAATTCTATACGATCTGCTTATTTCTGTAACTCCACCTGTAGAAGCAATTGCTTCAATTAAAGTAAGATTCTCGGTTGGTATAGTAACAATGTTGGCTTTGGTAGCACCATTAAAGAAAATATATGCTTTTCGATTAGTAACGCTTAGTAATACAAAGGGGGATTGATAGTATTGTGAATATAGTTCTTCTAAATATTCTTCGGCTTCTCTCATAGTATAACCGGTAATTGGAATACGCCCCAAGGTTGGGAGTTTAATTAATCCATCAAATTCCACTAAATATTCAAAACCTTGTTGTTGTCTTCTGTAACTTGATTCTGTATTACCTTGTCCTACTCCTATTAACGAAAACCCATCATTTGTAGTAATTCTTACAGATAATTTATCGAATGGTTTAATTTTATATTCTTTTTCTGAAGGCTTAAATTCTGCTATTGGATGCTCCTCGTCAACTATAAACATTTCGGAAGGTCGAAGAATTTTACATGAATTCAAGCCAATTAGCAATACCAAAACCAGAAATATCATGAAGCTTTTGAATAGTTTCATACACAAATATTTAATCTGTCAAAAATAAGTAATTTTATTTATTTGTCAACCTATTATTGCAGTAAAGATTGATAAAGTTCTTTCATATCGTTTACTAAACGTGTGTAATGATATCTTTGTTTAACAAATTCGTAACCGTATTGTCCCATTTCAGTACGTAGTAGGTCGTTTGTAATTAGTTCACACAAATTTTGAGAAAAAGGTATTAATTCATTATTTGGAGATAGAAGTGCTGTTTTTCCATCCATTACAACATCTTCAATTCCGCCAACACTTGTTGAAATTATTGGTTTATTTGCTGCTTGCGCTTCTATTAAGGATACCGGAGTGCCTTCGTTTAATGAGGTAAGAGCTACGATATCACTTCCGGCAAATACATAATCGGCGTCTTTAATCCATGATGTAAAACAGATGTCAGACTTTTCTTTTTTATTCTCAGAATTGCTAAAACTTAAACCCAATTGTGTAGCGAATTCTTGCAAATCCCATTTAAGGTCTCCGTCTCCTACTATAAATGCTCTAAGTTTTTTGTTTGTATTTTCTTTTGCAAATTTTATTGATTTAATAAATAAACGATGGTTTTTTACAGGAACAAGTCTTCCTATTATTGATATTGCAATTTCATCTTCCGAAAGATTATATTCGTTTCTGAATGACTCCCTTTTTAGGTTATAATTATCTTGAAATCTTTCGAGGTCGAATCCTAAAGGAATAACTGTAAACTTCTCTTTTGGTGCAATTTTATGTACATCGCATAGTTCGTAGAGTTGCTTATTACTAATAGCAATAATTTTTGAAGTGTTTTTTGCAAGGGTTCGTTCAATAGTTTTGAAAAACTTTGTTTTATATCTATTGAAATATGAATGAAAAATATGACCATGAAAAGTATGTACAATTGTAGGAACATTATTGTTCATTGCTGCATATCTACCCAGAAAGCCGGCTTTTGATGCATGAGTATGAACTATGTCGGGCTTATAGCTTTTGATTATTTTCGTGATTTTTCTGTATGCAATTAAATCGTTTACACCGTTTATTTCTCGTTGCATTTCGTCAATTATAATCGGTTCAAGTCCTAGTTTTGATGTTATATAATCAGAACTTGTTTCATTTTTATCTTGTATGCCGCCAACCAATAATGTTTCATATTCCGGAGCCAAGAATTTACTTAAGTATGCTACATTATAAGTAGGACCTCCTAGATTAAATCTGTTTATTATTCTTAATATCTTAGGCATAAACTATTCAATATAGTGTTTGTACCAATTCTGAAAAACAATTAAAGCCCAAATTTTTGCTACTGAATCGTCAGGATTTTTACTTTTTAATTGTTTTTTTAAATTTAAAACTTCTTTGTATTCAAAAATATTCTGCGAATATATGTAATTTTTAGATAATATATCACTATCAATCCACTCCCACAATTCATTTTTAAACCATTTTAATAGAGGAACTTCAAATCCGTGTTTTGGTCTATTGTATAATTCTTTAGGTAAGATATCACGAAAAGTGTCTTGTAGTATTCGTTTTTTTAATTTAGAGTTAACCCGAAAATCATCAGGTAACGAAAACGCAAAATCAACTACATTGTGATCAAGAAATGGAGTACGAACTTCTAAACTGTTAGCCATACTCATCAAATCAACTTTTGTAAGCATATCATAAGGTAGAACAATTTGCATATCATTATGTAATACATTATCTAACTCTGAATATTCATTGTCGAAGTTTACTGGTTCAATTGTGTACTGATTATAAGTATCTTTACAAAGACCTTTGAGTAATAGATTACTTGCATATTTATTAGAGCCTTGTGCAGCCCATAACCAATAACGTTCAATAGGACTTAGGTTAATTCCGGTTGCAAATCTGTCTAACTGCCTAAATAGATTACTTAGTTTAGAATTTCTTGATTTAGGTAACATTTTCCAGATAGGGGCTCCAATACCAACCAGTTTATTACTAACTCCGGGATTTATGGCTTTGTAATGAGCCATGTGTTTATTGTAGCCCCCGAACATTTCGTCGGCACCATCTCCCGAAAGTGCAACAGTTGCTTTTTGACGTGTATGCATACTTAAAATATGAACTGCAATTGCTGATGAGTCGGCAAATGGCTCGTCTATATAATCTAATACTGATCGAAGATTGTGTAGCAAATCATTGTTACTTAAACTGAACACCGTGTGATTTGTATTAAACTTTTTAGCAACCAGCTCTGCATAATTTGTTTCATCAAAAAACGGTTCATCTTTAAATCCAATAGAAAAAGTATTGAGATGTTTTGTGTGTTGGCTTGCAAGTGCTACAATTACCGAAGAGTCAATTCCGCCACTTAAAAAAGCACCTAAAGGTACATCAGAAATCAATCTTGTTTTTACGGCATTATTAAGAAGATTTTTTAATGTGTTTTGGGCATGAATATAATCAGTAAATTTTGATTTTGTTCTGTTTATCTTATAGTATTGGCTTATTTCAATTCCCGAATGATTTACTTTAATATAATGTCCGGGCTTTAGCCTTTTTACATTTTCGAATATGCTGTTTTCGCCTGGTATGTAATTCAGTTGTAAATAATTGTAAAGTGAGTTAAAGTTAATATTTTTAGGAATTTTATACTCAATAATCGATTTCATTTCTGAACCAAAAATAAACTTTTCGTTATCGTAGTAATATAAAAGTGGATTAATTCCCATCCGGTCGCGTGCAAGTAAAAGCTGATTATTCTTTTTGTTGTAAAAAGCAAAGCTGAAACATCCGTTGATTTTTTCTAAGGCGTTTATTCCTTCTTTTATCAGTAAATATAGTAAAACTTCTGTGTCGCTTTTACTTTTAAATTCAATTCCGTCTTTTTTGAGTTCTTCGCGATGTATTAGGTAGTTATAAAACTCTCCATTAAAAATAAGAATATAATTACCGGACTTATCAATAAATGGTTGGTTGCCGTAATCAGAAGTATCAATAATGCTTAATCGGCTATGACCAAGAGAGATATTACCTTTGCTATATATTCCATGAGAATCAGGTCCTCTTTTATTAAGGGATTTTACCGCATTTTCGGTAAACTTAAATATTTTATGCCCTTCTTCATTAAAGGCAAATGCACCCGTTATTCCACACATATAAAAACTATTCGTCCATTAAAAACATTGGATCCCAAGGCGGCAATATTATTGGCTCTTGTTCAAGTATCTTTATAGTTTTTGTCTCAAGATACTTCTTGTTTACAACTACTCTAAACATATACTCATCAAACCATTCATCGGTAAAGCTTAGGTATCCATTATGTCCATGAGATGCCCCCCAAGAGTTTTCAAATTGCCACATTATGGGCTTATCTTCTTTGTCGGTATCTACAGCTATTAGAAGCATAGCATGAGACGAACCGCTGGCAAATGTTTTAATACGTCTTGTTTTATCCATATCAAGAGTAATTCCAAATAAGGACTCATAATCGTAGTTATCAACATCAAGAGTGCCGTCTTCTTTACTTAAAAACTTCCCTACATCGCAAGATGCATACATTGCTTCGTTGTCTTTAATGCTTTCTATTGCATATTTTTTTATTTCTGAGTTAGGAAGATTTATGTATTTCCAGTTTTTACCTTCCAGTACATTTCTATCTAATTCAATTTCGTATAATTTGTAGTACTCACGGCTTGGGTCATTCATAAGCATTACAAAATCATCAGTGTTATAATCGGGGAATAATTTTTTAAAAAATGACTGAGGAGTATATGTTTCAAGATTATTAGCTTCTCCTTTTTTATTTATAAATCGGTATTCAAAACTTGTTGGAGGTTCGCCCAAACATAAAGCTAATATCCGATAAATCTCTTTTAACATTTCGGTTTTGGATTTTTGCATATCTTTATTTGCTGCATTTTTAGTAGCGAGCTCACGTAGTTCTGTACCTTGTTGACGTAATTTAGTCGCAAGTATCTGCCTCATTCTTCCGGTGTTTTCAGAGTGGTGTGTTTCGGGCATTATTCTGGAAGGTACTACTCCGTATTTTTCGACAAGATTGGCAAAAGAGTTCCATACGCCACCATCACCAATAGGGTTTTTAAATAACCATTCCACCATTCTGTCATCTTCCGGTAAAGCAGAGGTTTTAATTATACTTTCTAAAAATAAGTTAGATTTTTCGAACTGATCCCAGAAGAATAAATAGTTGGTAGAAAATTCAAATGATGACAGTTCGTATTCGGATATTACGGTTGGTCTTAAAGCATTAAGTCCTGCAAACATCCAGCATCTTCCACTACTTTTTTGGTCGGTTATGCCTTTTACATCAACTTTATACTTAAAGTGATGTTCTGCTTTTCCGCATACATTTCGGTTGATAGCTAAAGAATTTATGTCGTTGGCACTGATTGCATTAATTAATGCTTTGTTGTGTCCTAAATCTTTGTCGAAACTTCTTCTGATTTCGTTTAAGCGGGTTTCACTAATTTGCCCATTATTTTGTGCTATACTATATGCTGCAATCAATAAACAGAATACAAATACGGAGTATTTCATAATAATTTCTTTTGATTGTAAAAATAGAAAAATAAGTGTAAGCCTTAAAATCAAAAGAAATAATTAGTTGTTTTTTTTTTTAATTATTTGTTTTTAGTAATATTTTCGATAAGAGTTTGTAACTGAGTTTTGTTGTGCATACCTACAGCAGACCATTGTGCTGAACCTTTATAATAAATTACTAAATATGGAATACTCTTTATTTGATGTCGGTTGGCAAGTTCAGGAAATTTGTCAATATCAACTTTTATAATAATCAGATTGTCTTTTAATTCATTTTTGAGTTCTTTTAAAATTGGGGTTTGTTGTTTGCATGGTTTACACCAATCAGCATAAAAATCAATTAAAACAGGCGTGTCTGATTTAATAATTTCATCAAAATTATCAGATTTTGAAAGTTCCAAAATTGAACTGTTGTCCGATTTTTTATTATTGCAGGAAATTAATATTATGCCTATAAGCATGATTACTGCTAAGTTTAATTTCATTAAGCCTTCTTTTTTATAAATAGAGATGAAATTAGAAATCCCAAAGCCCCGCCATACAGGGTGCTTAAATACCATTTAGATTTAATAGGGCAACTACCGGTTGTGCAACCAACAAATTTCCAATATAAAAAACCTGCTATCGCCCCTGTTATTGTAAAAACTATTATGGGCCAATGTTTTTTAATAAATCTCATTTTATGAATGTTTTTACAATAACAGGCTTAAAATAACTTTGTTTAAATGCAGATTACAAATTTATATTTTGGTTAAGCCTATCATGGCTTCTACAGCTGCTTCGGCACCTTGTCCTACTTGAAAAATACTTGCTGCATTCATATAGCAAGGATTTGTTACAATTTTATTCTTTTCATCAATTGCAACATCAATTGCTTCTTTATTTATGTGTTTGCCGCCAAGTTTTTCAATATGCTTGGCCGTGTTGTTATCGGTTCCAATTGTAACTTTTGCTCCAAGTACTTTAGCTATTAAAGTTGGGGCAATACATAATGCTCCAATAACTTTACCTTCGCTATGAGTTTCTTTAATTACTCTTTCAACTTCGGGGTCAACTTTCATATTGGTACTATCAAAAGCATAAGTACTGAGGTTTTTTGCTGCACCAAAACCACCCGGGAATAAAACTCCATCGAAATTTTTAGCTTTATACTCTGTTAAAGGTTTTATTTTACCTCTAGCTATGCGAGCAGATTCAATTAATACGTTTCTTGTTTCGTTCATTTCTTTACCATTGAGGTGATTTATTACATGATGTTGATTTTTATCGGGTGCAAAACACTCATAATCGACACCGTTTTTAGATAATGCGTAAAGAGCAAGAGTAGCCTCATGAATTTCTGAGCCGTCGTAAACACCACACCCTGAAAGAATTACTGCAAATTTTCTCATAATAAATTGTTTTTATCTTATTATATTTAACTTTTTAACTTCTGTAAAATTGCCTTTTGTAAATTCTATAATATAGTTTCCGGGACTTAGTTTACTTATGTTTATTATTTCATTATTATATAATTTTGTGGTTAGTAATTTTTGCCCCAACAAATTGTAAATGTTAACTAAAGAATTTTCAGCATTTTTTATGTGCAAAATATCTTTACACGGATTAGGAAACATTAGAATTTTGTTGTTAGACGTTTTTAAATCATCAATATTAACAGAATTAGTTAGCATAAAATTGTCTGCTTTGAGCCAGCTCCCTGCTGTAAGGGTTCCAATTTGGTAACCAATTAAATCGCTGTTGCCTCCACTTGTAATAGCAATTTGAATACTATCGGGTACTCCCCAAGTGTCCCATTGAAACTGTAATGCAAAATTAGTCCAGTTGTCTTGTGCACCTGCAAACATTGTGTCGGCACTAGCAATTACAGTGGTATTTCCTTCATAAAATTGTGTTAATTGTACCGAAAACAAGGCTGTGTCATTTTCCAAAAGATTATATTTTACATTTCCTATCACATAATTTGGTACTAATCCATAAGGTTCTCCAGGTAATACGTTGAATGATTGGAATTTGCCAATTGTAGCCATTCCGGGTTGTAAGCCTAATACTAAATAGTTGCCGGTTTCAAGATATAGCGAATAATCTCCTTCTAAAACATCCTCGCCGTCTTTTTCGCCATTTATTACAACCCAGCCATCAAGTTGCTCACCAAGAATTTGATTTGGTATCCATGTTTCAAATCCAAGA
Source organism: Bacteroidales bacterium (assembly GCA_028702675.1). Lineage (GTDB taxonomy): Bacteria > Bacteroidota > Bacteroidia > Bacteroidales > ML635J-15 > JAQVOJ01. The sequence continues at coordinate 24,573 of JAQVOJ010000016.1, read as the reverse complement.
TTGCTTGCACCTGTGCCAATATTTTGAGATATTGCTTGAATGCTAAGGGCAAATATAAAATACACAGAAGCTATTAATAGTATAAGTTTGTTCATATTATTCCTTTTTATTAAAAATAAAATATATTCATTATGTAAATGTACAGATTTTTTATTTATTTACATTTACAAAAGTTTAAAGAAAACTTAAAATGGTTTTAATAGTTAAAAAGTAGAATTAGCTAAGAACATATAAAAACAAATTTTATAATGAATAAATTACGAGAATATTGGAACATCTTGTACGGTAATAAAAATATTTCATTGCTCGAAAACTTTCTTAAGTATCTTGATGAATCAAAATCAAATATTAAATCAAGTTTTAGCGACAAAGAGTGGTATAGCAATGCTGTTGTGTATTCACTTTATGTTGATTTATTTAATAAGAACTTTGAGGGTTTGCAAGAAAAATTGCTATATTTAAAAGACTTGGGAGTTAACTGTATATGGTTGTTGCCAGTTCTTGAATCTCCAATGCGTGACGCAGGATTCGATATTTCAGACTATCGAAAAATAAGGTCAGAACTATTTTGCAAAAAATATTCTGAATCTGAACGAGAAAACAAGTTTCAGGACTTCCTTAATGAAGCACACACACAGGGTTTAAAAATAATATTTGATATTGCAATTAATCATACCTCAAATCAGCATAATTGGTTTCAAGAAGCTATAAAAAGTCCTGATAGTAAATATAGGGATTACTATATTTGGAGCGATGATGATAAAAAATATAGCGATGCCAGAATAATATTTAAAGGAATGCTAAACAGTAATTGGGAAAAATTGGACAATCATTATTATTTTCATCGATTTTTTGAATTTCAACCCGATTTGAATTACAAAAATCCTGAAGTCTTACTTGAAATGAGTAAAAACTTTATATATTGGATACAACAAGGTGTTGATGGCTTTAGAGCAGATGCTATACCGTATTTGTGGAAAGAGGAGGGTACCGATTGCGAAAATTTGCCAAAAACACATATTGTGGTTAAATTTTTTCGAGCAGTAATTGATTACCTCAAGCCCGGAACTTTATTGTTAGCTGAAGCCTGTCAGAGACCAAAAGAAGTTGTAAAGTATATGGGAGATGGTGATGAATGTCATGCAGGTTATCATTTCCCACTTATGCCGCAAATTTTTAAAACTCTAGCTTTACAATCCGGCGAACCAATAAAATATGTTCTGTCAGAAGAAATTACTCCTAAAATCCCTGATGCTTGTCAGTGGTTTACTTTTCTGCGATGCCACGACGAATTAAGTTTGGAGTTGGTTTATGTGTCTGAAAAAGACAGGTCGTTTATTCATAGTTCTTATTGCCATAATCCTGAGTGGGACTTTAGAGAAGGGGAAGGTATATCTGCCAGGTTATCTGAATTGATGCTTAACGATCCGAAAAAAATACTTTTGGCTTATAGTATTATGTTTACTTTACCCGGTACACCGGTTATTTATTATGGTGACGAATTTGCTAAAAGAAATGACATAGAATACTATAAAAATATGATTAAGCATACCGGACACGATGATACAAGATTTTTAGTAAGAGGAAGGGTTGATTGGGAGTATGTGAATAAACAAATTAGTAAATCATCCGGTATCGAAAATGAAGTGTTTTTTGGTATTAAAAAAATGCTAGAGATTCGTAATAATTTAAAATTGTTTGGCAAAGCTAATATTGAGTGGATTGAGGCAGAGACAGGGCTTTTAGTTTACACAAGAACTAACAAAAAGAATAAAGTATTAATTGTAAATAATTTGACGGATACATCAAAAATATTAAATTTTAATAGTCTAAAAAACCTAAAGTGTTTGTTTAGTAACGAATTATATGAAAATATTATGTCTTTGAATATTGCTGCAAATAATTATAAGTGGTTATTGTTTGTTTAATAATGTAAGTTTTGATAATTTTTATTATTTTGCAGGCTAATCGAATTTAATAGAATTAAAAAGCAACTGAACTATTATTATGACGTCATAACATTGAACTAAACTAAATTATTATGCACAAAATATTTTCTCTTTTAGCACTTATTATTTTTAGTGGTAGTTTTCTCTATTCTCAAAATATTTTAAGCCAAGATTACAATACGCCAAATATTATTAATGTAGATACAGAATGTAACTTTACAGAATGGCACTTAGAAAATGGAGTAAGTTCAGAGATTGGCATACCAATTTGCAATAGAAATTATGTTGATAATAATTACTATTTTCAGTTTCAAATACCTGCATCAGGAAATGCAAAACTTTCAGTCGAATTTAGCGAACAAGTTGAATTTGGATTAGCAACATATTATTACAATCAAGGTACTTTAGAGGAATTAAAATGTGATGTATTTAGTTCAGAAGATGGTTTTATTACTATTGCAGAAAATCAGGATTTAGCCTTAATTGACATAATAGTTCAACTATGGATAATAACACCTAACATAGCAAGTGTTGATATTTGTGTTTACGAAATAGAGTCATTAGAACCTGAAGTAAAATTAGCAGTTTTCCCTGATATGTTTACCCCCCAGCAATTAGTTGAAGATACATTGGTAACGGGTTGTTTAGAGGCTTATAATGTTACATACAACGGTAGTAATCAAAGTATTGGTTATTTTAATCAGGGACTTCCTGGTTTAGACTTTGCCACAGGTATAGTATTAAGTACAGGAGATGTGGCAGATGCCCCTGGTCCAAATACCTATGGAAGTACAGGTACAAATACTAGTAGTGGTAGCGACCCACATTTACAGGCATTAGTTCCAGGCTATACTATAAACGATGCAACGGTATTGGAGTTTGATTTTGTACCTGCTTCGGATGTTTTACAATTCGAATATGTTTTTGGTTCCGAGGAGTATCCCGAATTTGTAAACTCCTTCTATAATGATGTTTTTGGTTTTTTCTTAACAGGAACTAACCCAAATGGAACGGATTATAATTACACCAATATTGCCCTAATTCCTGGTACAAGTATGCCTGTTACCATTGATAATGTAAATATTTCAACTAATAGTCAATACTATGTAGATAACACCGGTGGTGCTAATATTGAATACGATGGATATACTGTTACTCTTACTGCAACTGCAGATGTGGTAATGTGTGAGGAATATCACATTAAACTTGCTGTTGGTGACTGTGGCGACCCTAACTACGACTCAGCCGTGTTTTTAAAAGCAGGGAGTTTTACTTCCGGTGAAAGCTATACAATGCAAGCTGTAAGTGCAAATGCGAGTGCATTAGAGTTTTACGAAGGTTGTGAGGTTTTTCTTATTTTTACACGCACCCCCGATACAGATATAAATGAAGATGTTCCTGTAGAGTTAATTATAACCGGTACCGCATCCAATGGTGTGGATTATACTGAGATACCACAAAATTTCATTATCCCTGCAGGACAAGAATCTGATACTGTAGTTATTGAAGCAGTTGCTGATGGTATTACCGAAGGAGCAGAATCCATAATATTCTCATTCGTAAATGGTTGCCCATGCTCAGCCGGTTCATCGGCAGTAGATACGGTTTATATCGTTGATGAGTTTGAAATTGAAGCCGAATTAACTAATAGTGGACCAATATGTGTTGGTGACGAAGCTACACTCAATATTAGTTTTATTACTGACGGTGATCCTAGCGAGTTCTCTTACGTGTGGAGTACAACAGACAGCAATGTAGATGAGTTAACTGTTGGTCCTGATGTTACAACAACTTATGAAGTTACGGTATCGTACCCATGTGATGAATTTGTTGTTTCTACAACCCTCGAAGTTGTTTATCCGCCTGAACCGGATTTAGGTCCCGACTTTGAACAAATAGGATTGTCGGCTCCATTAAATTCAAATATGCCGGCAGGAAATACAGGTTTTTGGACTTTTATCGGAGGAGATGGTACCGCCGAAATTGTAAGCCCTGATTCACCTCAAACTACCGTAAATGTTGATGCTTTTGGAGATTATACCTTTGTGTGGACAGAAACCAATTTGCCCCCAAATTGTACAGGGACAGATACTATCACTATATCTTTTTATCATGTCCCTACTACAAGTATTTACCATCCACCAATTGATTGTTTTAGCGATACTATTCCAATTACATATACCGGAAATGGTTATGAGTGGGGGACTTACGAATGGGATTTTGGTGATGGTATCATTGTAAGCGGGACTCATTGGGGCCCATACGAAGTTTACTGGGAAGTGCCAGGAAACCAAGAGGTTACTTTAACGATTACTGAACTGGGTGTAACAGTTGATACTACAATTATAATTTATTATCCTCCACCAATTGAATATGTTTTTAATTACGAAGATGATCCGTGTTATCAATCTTGTAATGGAAGTGCCGAAATAAATGTAACGGGTGGTACGCCTCCTTATACTTATCATTGGGGAAGTAGTACTAATGTGTTAAATAATTTATGCGTAGGAGATTATGGAGTTTATATTAGTGACGCAAATGGTTGTGCAATTGACCAAATACAATTTACTATAGAACAACCACCGTTAATGACTTTTGATACTGTTTATCATAACTTAGATTGCTACAACGACAACTCCGGTTGGGCAACTGTTACTGCTGATGGTGGAACACCGCCATATCAGTATATTTGGAGCGATGGCTTTAATGGTAATCATTATCCTGATATGTCAGCAGGAATTTATCAAGTTAGCATTTATGATGATCACGGTTGTCATTTGTTCGAACAGTTTAATATTCAAGAACCTGACTTATTGCAAGTAGTTGTTGCTCCCGGTATGTCTATTTGCGAACATCAAACAATAAATGTGGCAGCACAACAAGCTGGAGGTACTGCTCCTTATACATATTATTGGGATGGTGGCAGCGGTTTTAATCAAGGACCATCATCGTTTAGTATTACTCCTCACGAAGATACAACTCTTTCAGTATATGTTGTTGATGAACATGGCTGTGTTTCTAACACCGAATCCATAGAATTTATCGTAAGCCCCGAAATGAGTTATACTTTAGACATAGAACACGTTTCTTGTTACGATGCTTGTGATGGGCGTGCCGAAGTTACTATCGAAGGGGGTATTCCGCCTTATTCATATTCATGGAGTTCAAACACTAATATTAATAATAACCTTTGTGCAGGAGTTTATACTCTTACTGTTACAGATGCAATTGGTTGTCAAATAAGTACATATTTTACCATAACCCAGCCTGATGAATTAACATATATTGTTGAATCTCAGGATGCAACTTGTAGTTATTCTGATGATGGTAGCGCTAATATACTAGTGGCAGGCGGTACTCTACCTTATACTTATCAATGGTCTAATTTATCAAGCACACCAGATATAAATGCTACTCCCGGAACATATACTGTTACGGTTACAGATGCACATAATTGTAGAGTAGAAGCCTCAGCAACTATAGGTTCTCCACAGCCATTGTATGTACAAACTCACAACGATAAAACGATTTGTATAGACGGGCAAACTACAATTGGAGCCCAACACTCAGGAGGTACAGGATATGCTACTTATTATTGGCAAGGTACAGATGGATCAGAGTATAATCAGCATATGGCAATGGTTAGTCCGCTTGAAACAACTCGTTATACTGTTACAGTAACCGACGATAATGCTTGCACTGCCTCAAGTTATATGGATGTAATTGTAAGAGATTCATTAAGAATAGAAGGCATTATTACAAATACACCATCGATATGTCAAGGAGAATCAGCTCAAATTGAATTGCTTGCCACAGGCGGCAGTGGACAGTATATAATTAGAAATCAATTTGGACAAATTGTTCCCTCACCTTTTACGGTAAATCCGATTGAAACAACTACCTATAATCTTTCACTTGAAGATAATTGCGGTACTCCTTCGGTATCCGGTTCTATTACAATAAATGTAATCCCATTGCCGGAAGTATCATTTACAAGCGATATTCTAAACGGCTGCCCAAATACAAGTATTGCATTTACCGACTTAACACCTGTCTCAGATGCAGAATATAAATGGAATTTTGGAGACGGAAGATTTGCAAATATTCAAAATCCCATACATATGTATCGAGATTCCGGTAAATATACAGTTAGTTTAACTGTTACTGATAGTCATGGGTGTTCTGCGAGCTACTCTGTATCTGAAATGATAGAGATATATCCAAAGCCTACTGTTAACTTTACAGTTAAACCTGAGATTGCCTCAATAGTTGATCCATTAATTGCATTTGAAAGTACTACTGATAATTCTATGTTTTTATTCTGGTATTACGGTGATGGAGATTCATCAATTAATGTAACTAGACCAATGCATATGTATAATGCTACAGGTGAATATGAAGTAGTTTTGATAGCAGAAAATGAACATGGCTGTACCGGTTCTGCATATCGTACGGTAATGATCGAAGGTGAATATACAATTTATGCCCCTGATGCATTTTCACCCAATGGCGATGGGGTGAATGATTGTTTTCGTATATGTGGACAGGGAATAGACCCATACGAATTTGATTTAAAAATATTCGACCGCTGGGGAAATCAAGTATTCGAAACCGACCATTATGATACTGATGTAAAGTGTAATTCTTGCTCCTCCGATTCTTGGGACGGAACACGTGGTTCTCGAATGAAAGGAGATGACTATATGCCATCAGGATTATATTATTGGCAATTACAATATAAAGAAATTGGTGGCATCGGACACAAAATTAGCGGTAAAGTGAGACTAATAAGGTAATTGTTAAGCAAATAATTATGAGCGAGGATGATGTTGAATTATTGTTTCTCGCAAGTATTCTCTGTTAAGATGAGTGTAAATTTCAGTCGTTATAATGGATTCATGTCCAAGCATTTCCTGTACAGCTCTTAAATCTGCGCCTCCTTCAATTAAATGAGTGGCAAATGAATGACGAAAAGTATGCGGACTTACATTTTTGTTTATTCCTGATTTCTCTGTAAGACCTTTGATGATAGTAAAAATCATTACTCTGGTTAGTTGTTTACCTCTTGCGTTAAGAAACAAAAAATCAGTATGTCCGGTAGCGGGTTTAATATGTTTACGAAATGAATCGTAATAAAAACCTATTTCTTTAATTGCTTTACCTCCAATTGGAATAAGTCGTTCTTTATTGCCTTTGCCAGTAACTTTTATAAAATTTTCATTTAAATATAAATTTGAAATTCTAAGATTAATAAGTTCCGAAACCCTTAATCCGCAACTATAAAGCACTTCAATAATTGCTTTATTCCTATGACCTAAAGGTTTACTTAAATCAATTGTATCAATAATTTTGTCAATCTCTTCGATTGTAAGCACTGTAGGTAAGTATTTTCCTAGTTTTGGCGATTCTATTAAGTTTGCAGGGTTAGTTTCAATTAATCCTTCAATTTCTATATAACAATAAAATGCTTTAATTGCTGAAATTATTCTTGCCTGACTTCTTGTACAAAGACCAATTTCATTAATCCATTGAATAAACGACTTAATGTTTTCTATACTAACATTTAGTGGAAGTATATCTTTTTCAAATAAACTGCAATACTGTTCAAGCTTATGTATATCTGTAACATACGCTTTTATAGAATTCTCCGACAAAGACTTTTCAAGTCTTAAATAGTTTTCAAAATCCTCTATAAGTTTATTCCAGTTCATTTCGGTGCAAATTAATAAAAATCATATATATTTGTTGTGTTTAAAAAATATTAAATTATTTATTAAGTTTTAATTTTTTTATTTGTGAAAGTTTTAATTCTAAATGGACCAAATATAGACGCTTTAGGTGTTCGAGAACCTGAAATTTATGGCAAAACAAGTCTTTCAGATATAGAACTTTTAATTCAAAATTATTTTAATCAGCATGAAATAGTGTTTGTCCAGTTGCAAAAAGAGTCCGATATTATTGTAGAATTGAAAAAGGCGAATAGTATTTACGATGGTATTGTAATTAATGCGGGAGGATATACTCACACTTCGGTTTCAATTCGAGATACAATTAAAATAATGGAGATACCTGTAGTAGAAGTACATATTAGTAATATCTTTGAACGTGAATATTTTCGAAACAAATCTTTATTATCGAAAGTTTGTGTTGGAACAATAAGTGGATTTGGCACTTCTTCGTATGCTGTTGCAATAAGCAGCTTAATAATTCAAAAACAATTATGGAACACCAAAGAACAATAACAAAACTACGCTCACTTAAAATAGGTATAATGCTGTATTTACTAATTTTCCTTTATGGAATAATTATTAGCCTTGTACTTGAATTAAAACAAGAAAGTGTAGTATTAGGGATGCGAAATGAAACAACTCATGTATTAGATGAAAAATACAATAACGATATGAGTTACGCAATAAAAGTATGTGCTGAGGCATTCGATTATTTGGAAAAATCAGGTGAATTAGCAATGTTGTATAGCTTAATAGGCTTAGTGTTTGCACTATATTATATAAGGCTTGATATGCATACAAGAGCAAAAGTTCTAACTTTACTATTATTCGGACTAGGTGCCGGAGTGATTGTTTTATTTTATCTATCAGTAGGATTATTATTGCCAAAGTCGGCAAGTGTTTTAGCTGTTAAAAATAGTTTGAAATGGCTTTATTTTCCAGGATTTATAATGATGGTGCTTGGTGGAGGATTATTTGTATATCATACCTTTAAAAGAATTGTAGTTCAAGAATAGTTAGTTTCTTTAATAAGAAAAAATAACTATATTTGCACCCTTAAAATTTTAATACTAAAGAAAAAAAGATTAGAAATGGAAAATTATCTTGATGCAGAAAAGAAAAAAGAAATTTTTGCGAATTACGGAAAGTCTAATACGGATACCGGCTCACCAGAGAGTCAGATAGCCTTATTTTCCTACCGTATCAAGCATTTAACAGAACATTTAAAAAAGAACAAAAAAGATTTTGGCACACAACGTGCATTGTTAAAGCTTGTTGGTAAGAGAAGAAGTTTACTTGATTATCTAAAACAAAAAGATATAGAGCGGTACCGTGCAATAATTAAAGAATTAGGTCTCCGCCGTTAACCAAAAAAATTAAAGGCAATTTTATTATTGCCTTTTTTTATTTTAAATGTAAAAACTTAAATTAGAAGTATGATTAATGAGATTAAAAAAAGTATTACACTGCAAGATGGCAGAGTAATAGAGATTTCCACCGGCAAACTGGCAAAACAAGCAGACGGTTCAGTTGTGGTGAAGATGGGTAATACCATGTTGCTTGCAACTGTTGTTTCGGCAAAAGAAGCAAGAGAAGATGTTGATTTTATGCCCCTGTCGGTAGAATATAGAGAAAAATATTCGGCAGTTGGGAGATTCCCCGGTGGATTTCTTAAACGCGAAGGACGATTATCTGATTACGAGATTCTTGTCTCTAGATTAATAGATAGAGCTTTACGTCCATTGTTTCCCGAAGATTATCATGCTGAAACTTTCGTAAATGTACATTTAGTTTCAGCAGGAAAAGATGATATGCCTGATGCTCTCGCAGGACTTGCTGCATCTGCTGCTCTTGCAGTTTCGGATATCCCTTTTCATGGACCAATATCAGAAGTAAGAGTTTCACGAATAAACGGTAAATTTGTAATAAACCCCTCTGCTGCAGATAATAAAAATGCAGATATTGATATTATGGTTGCTGCTACCTTCGACAATATTATGATGGTTGAAGGAGAAATGAACGAAGTTTCTGAAACCGAAATGCTTGATGCTATTAAATTTGCTCACGAAGCTATTAAGCAACAGTGTAATTTACAACTTGAATTGGCCACAGAAGTTGGCTCGAATCAAAAACGTGAATATTGTCATGAAAACAATGATGAAGAATTAAAACAAAAAGTTTGGAACGAAACTTATGATAAAGCCTTAAATGTCGCTCGTAAACAGTTAGCGGATAAACACGAACGTAGTAGATTGTTTTCTGAAATTGAAGAACAATTTTTAGAGCAATACGACGAAGAAACTAAAGAAGAAATAGAAAGCTTAGTAAAAAGATATTATCATGATGTACAGAAAGAAGCTGTACGTAGAATGATGCTTGATGAAAATAAAAGACTCGACGGTAGAAAAATGGACGAAATAAGACCTATATGGTGCGAAGTTGATTATTTACCTGCAGCTCATGGTTCTGCAATATTTACTCGTGGTGAAACTCAAGCATTGGCTTCGGTTACATTTGGAAACAAACTCGATGAACAAATGATTGATGGTGCTACTATAAATGGATACGAGCCTTTTATTTTACACTATAATTTTCCTCCATTTTCTACAGGAGATGCCAGACCGGTGAGAGGAGTTAGCCGTCGCGAAGTTGGACATGGAAATTTGGCATTCAGAGCTTTAAAAGGTATGATTCCTCAAAAGGGCATGGATTTCCCTTATACAGTAAGACTTGTTTCAGATATCTTAGAATCAAATGGCTCATCTTCAATGGCTACTGTATGTTCCGGAACTTTAGCTCTAATGGACGCCGGTGTAAAAATGCAGCGACCTGTTTCAGGTATTGCTATGGGACTTATTACAGATAAAAATTCTGATAAATATGTAGTTCTTAGCGATATACTCGGAGACGAAGATCATTTAGGAGATATGGACTTTAAAATTACTGGTACCGAAAATGGTATTACAGCTACACAAATGGATATTAAAGTTGACGGATTATCCTATACAGTAATGGAAGAAGCTTTAGAACAAGCAAAACAGGGTAGAATGCACATCCTTAAGAAAATGTTGGAAGTATTGCCCGAACCTCGTTCCGATTATAAACCTCATGCACCGCGTCTTGAAACTATTACCATAAGAAAAGACATGATTGGTGCTATTATTGGTCCCGGTGGAAAAATTATTCAAGGAATTCAGGCTGATACTAATACTCATATTTCGATTGAAGAAATTGATGATTTAGGTTATGTAGAAGTGAGTGCTGATAATAATGATGACTTACAGGCTGCACTTAATAGAATTAAAACTATTGTTAGAGTTCCCGAAGTTGGCGAAGTTTATAAAGGTACTGTTAAAAGCATAACTACTTTTGGAGCCTTTGTCGAAATAATGCCAAATCAAGAAGGTTTGTTACACATATCAGAAATTGAATGGAGGCGACTTCGAACTGTTGACGAAGTCCTTAAGGAAGGGCAAGAAGTTGAAGTTAAAGTACTAGAAATAGATAATAAAACAGGTAAAATAAGATTAAGCCGCAAAGTATTATTACCTAGACCTCCTAGAGATGAGAATAAAAATAATAGAGACGATAATAGTAAAGAAAAGTAATTTATTAAGCATCCGATGACCCAGATTTGCCATCGGATGTTTTTTTATCCTAGTCTTTTAATGAAGCTGGTTCTGTAAAACCAAATTTTGACAATAGATAAAACTAAAAAAAAATAATTACCAGCTCTTAACAACATTGTATCAAAAACTACCTACAATTATTCACCTATGTAGCCGGTTAAATTCTTTATTCATTCCTTTATGTAAAATATTGCATTAAGCATGTTGAAGTATTTTTTGTATGTAAGATAATTTCTCTTGTAAGCTTAACCCACCATCTATCCAATGAATTTCTCTACCATTTCGCTCCATTTTTCTAAACCATGTCATTTGTCGTTTTGCAAATTGGTGTATAGCAATATTTAACTGTTCAATCATTTCTATTTTTGTGAGTTTATTTTGCAGAAATAATGATAAATACTTGTATTCAAGCCCATAATACTCCATGTCTTCGTAGCTTAACCCCATATCGTGAAGTTTTATTGCTTCTTCTATCAATCCCTCATTTAATCTTTCATATAGTCGTTCCGTTATTCTTTTGCGGCGTAGTTCTCGGTTATACGATATCCCAAAAACAATGCTGTTTAGTTTTGTGGATTTAGAAAAACTTTCAGAGGAATTTTCATAATAATCGGCAATTTCAATAGCTCTAATTGCTCGCTTTTTTGTGTCGGTATCGGTTTTGTTATGTAACTTCTTCTTCTTTAATAAGATTTGTTCCAGCTCAGCAAGAGTTTTATTTTGCAAACTATTTCGCAATTCGTTATTTACCGGAACTTTTAATAATTGAAAATTTTCGAGTACTGATTCAATATATAAGCCAGACCCTCCGCACATTATTACTTGTTGCTTATCCTTATCAATTCTATCAAATACAGATTTAAAATCTCTAGTGTACTCAAAGATGTTGTATTTAGTGCCAGGCTCTACTATATCAATCAAATGATATGGAATAGCATTTCCGTTTACAATATACTCGTCTAAATCCTTACCTGTGCCAATATCCATATATTTATAAACTTGCCGACTATCGGCACTAATGATTTCTCCGCCGAGTATGTTGGCAAGATTAGCAGCAATACTTGTTTTTCCGCCGGCAGTATGTCCTAATATGCAAATTAAATCGTATCTCATTAAAATTACATTATTCAATCAGCTAATGTATGAAATTTTCGCTACTTTTGACCGATTATAAAATTGGCATTAAACAAATGTTGTCGAAGTTTTTTGAAAATATACGCCTGATACTACTTTATCCTACTGCAGCATGGGATACTTTTAAAAATGAAAAAGTAAATTTTTCTCGATTCTTTTTGCAAATTGTAAGCCCTGTAATAATTTTTTATGGAATATGTTTATTGGTTGGGCAAAGCCTTTCAACTCTTTCTACTGCTTCGCTACCATATATTTCTCTTTATGCTTTATTTGTAACTGTAATTTATTTGCTTGCTTTTTTCGTATCCTATATTATAATTAAATCATTAATCCCTTTGTTTAATGGAGAAAATAATGAAGTATATGCAGCTTTTCTAATTTTTTATTCTGCACTGCCTTTTTATTTTTCTCAAATGATTACAAGTGTATTTCCAAGTTTAATATTTGTCAAACTATTTAGCTTATATAGTTTATATTTGTTTTATTTAGGTTGTGTAAAGCTAATAAAACCTGACCCCGATCGTAAAATAGCGTTTTATTTAGTTGCTTTATTATCTGTGATAGGAATCCATTTGTTGTTATATTTCGCTGTAATTTTACCGGTTTATAATTTATTGTAATATGCAAAGACTGTTTAAAAATAAAAAAGCTTATTATCAATATGAGTTTTATGATACATTAGAAGCTGGCATACAATTGTTAGGTACCGAAATAAAATCAATTAGAGCCGGCAAAGTTAGTTTTACCGATTCCTATTGTGTGTACAAGGATAATGAGTTGTATATTAGGGGATTACACATATCTGAATATGTGCTTGGAACTCACAATAATCATGATCCTAAGCGAGATAGAAAGTTGTTACTAAATCGTAAAGAACTAAATCAGTGGCAAAAGAAAGTTAATGAAAAATCATACACAATAATTCCGGTAAAGCTTTATATCAATCAAAAAGGTATTGCAAAACTTGAAATAGCATTGGCTAGAGGAAAAAAGATGTACGATAAGAGGGAGAGTATTAAGCAAAAAGATGTAAAAAGAGATTTAGACAGATTAAATAAATATTAGTCATTATAATTAGTATTCAAATTTCAGTAAACATGGTTTTTGAATTGTTTATTTATAAAATGATAATAATTCATTAGTTTTAGTATTTTTGAAAAAAATAGAATATACCATATGGACACTAAAGAACAAAAATTAAAAGAATCGATGGCACTAAAAGAGTGGCACGAAATAAAATCAGAAGATTCGTGGATGATTTTTAAAATTATGGGTGAATTTGTAAATGGTTTTGAACATCTTGCGAAAATAGGACCTTGCGTTTCAATATATGGTTCGGCAAGAACAAAATCCGATAATAAATATTACCAATTAGCAACAGAAACAGCTTACAAACTCACACAGGCAGGTTATGGTGTAATTACAGGTGGTGGTCCTGGGATAATGGAAGCTGCAAACAAAGGAGCAATGGCTGGCGGTGGAAAATCGGCAGGTTGTAATATAAAACTTGAATTTGAACAAGAAGCCAATAAATATATCGACGATGATAAACTTGTTACATTCGATTACTTTTTTGTGAGAAAAGTAATGTTTATGAAATACTCCCAAGGTTTTATTGTGTTCCCCGGAGGATTTGGAACATTCGACGAATTATTTGAAGCAATGACATTAATTCAAACTCAAAAATCAGCAGCTTTCCCTATTGTTTTGGTAGGTACCGATTATTGGGGTGGACTTGTAGAGTGGATTATAGAAGTAATGCTAAACAAAGAACATAATATATCAGAAAAAGATATGAATATGTTCCACGTTGTTGATACTGCTCAAGAAGTGGTAGATATTATTGATGAGTTTTATAAAAAATATCAGTTTAGACCTAACTTTTAGATTGCTATTAAACTTACTTATCGTATTTTGAAAGCAAAGGAATTAGTTTAGTTTTACCTCTGTTTTATCATTCCCATAATATTTGTTATGCAAGAATGCTTAATCGTTCCCTTTACTTTGTAATTCTTATCTTTGCACAATGCACACCAAAAAAACTATAGCTTTTTATACACTAGGTTGTAAGCTTAATTATGCTGAAACCATGAGCTATTATGCAAAAGCAATGCAGTTAGGCTATTCCGAAGTAAAATTTTCAGAGGTTGCCGATGTTTATGTCATTAACTCTTGCACAGTAACAAGCTTGGCAGATAAAAAAAGCTTACATGCAATATCAGAGGCAAGAAAGCTAAATAAGGATGCATTAATTATTGTTACAGGTTGTTATTCCGCTCTCAACAAACAGAAAATTTTGGAGGAAACCGAGGCTAATATTGCATTAAGTTTAAGCGAAAAGAATAAAATAGATCAAGTATTGTCAGGTAATTATGTAATTTCTAACGATAATGAATTTGAACAACAGATTTTTAAAACATTTTTCCCTGCTTTTAATACCGAAGGAAGAACAAGGTCATTTTTGAAAATACAAGATGGTTGTGATTATTTTTGCTCCTATTGCACAATACCTTTTGCCAGGGGTAGGAGTAGGAGTCAGTCAATTGCAGACACACTAAATCAAATACAAGAAATTAGTGCCTCAGGAATTAATGAAATAGTTCTTACGGGGGTTAACATTGGAGATTTTGGCAAAAACAATGGGGAGAGTTTTTTGCAATTAATTGAAGCAATCGACAATCTGGATACAAAGACTAGAATTAGACTAGGTAGCATAGAACCAAACCTATTAAATAATAAAATAATTGAGATTGTGGCACAATCGAAAAATCTTATGCCGCATTTTCATATTCCTCTGCAGTCGGGGAGCAACACAATGTTGAAAATTATGAAAAGAAGATACCAGAGGGAAGTGTATGCCGAAAAAGTTAGCTTAATTAAATCGCTTATGCCACATGCTTTTATTGGAATGGACCTGATAGTTGGTGTAGCAGGAGAAACTGAAAAGCTTTTTAACGATTCTTACGATTTTATTAAATCTATACCTGTATCTTTTATTCACGTTTTTACATATAGTGAGCGAAAAGGAACAGCATCATTAGAGATTGAGCCTGTAATAAGCAAAAAGGAAAGAAAATATCGAAGTAAATTATTGCATAAACTATCAGAAAAGAAACATTATGATTTTTTAAGTTCAGCTATAGATACAGAGTCGGAGGTGTTGTGGGAACATGCTGCCAATACCGATTATTACATGTATGGTTTTACTAAAAATTATATCAGAGCTGTTCATGAAAAAATACCTGATGTAATCAACACTATTACAAGGGTAAAAATCGTTGAACAAAAAGACAAAGAATTAATGAAAGTAAAGTTAGTTTAAATGAATTTTGATTCAATATTAAGTCAAACAATAGACGCAGCAAAACAAGCAGGTAGCTTTATTCGATCTGAGATTAATAAATTTAGTAAATCAGATATAGAAATAAAGGGAAAAAATGACCTCGTAAGTTATGTAGATAAAACATCTGAAAAAATGATAATTGCATCATTAATAGATGTAATTCCAAATGCAGGTTTTATAGCCGAAGAGAGCCACAATTCAATAAACGAAAGTTTAGAATATAAATGGATTATTGATCCACTTGATGGCACTACTAATTACCTTCATGGTTTGTCTCCATATTCTGTGAGCATTGCTTTGATGCATCATAACGAAGTAATACTTGGAGTAGTGTACGAAGTATCGAATGATGAATGTTTTTATGCAACAAAAGCTAAGGGTTCATTTTTGAATGGAGAAAAAATTACTTGTTCTACTAATTCAAAAATTTCTGAATCCCTATTTGTTACTGGTTTTCCGGTAAGTAGGTTTTATCGAAATAAGGAATCCTTCGAACTTCTTGATTATATAATTAAAAATTCTCATGGTATTCGTAGATTAGGTTCTGCTGCAGCAGATCTAGCTTATGTTGCTTGTGGAAGATTCGATTGCTTTTACGAATACGACCTTAAATCATGGGATGTAGCTGCCGGAAGTCTTATCGTTACCGAAGCTGGTGGAAAAGTTTCCGATTTTAACGGAGAAGATAACTATGTATTTGGAAAAGAAATTGTAGCAGCTAATTCTTTAATTTTTGTTAAAACACTTCAGATAATTGAAAAATTTATGCGTAGTAAATAATTTTTTTGTAATTTGCACATCTAAATCATTAAATATCAGAATATGAAGAAAATTATTGTGATTATTTTGGTTGTCAGTTTAAATAGCTTGGCATATTCAAATGAGCTTGATGCTTATTTTATGTATGCTGCATTTAATTCGCCCGAAAAAACCTATATCGAAACTTATATAAGTACAATCGGAAAAACTGCTGTATTTAAACAAACTGAAAGTGGTAAATATCAGGCAGAGATTGAAATAACTATGCTATTCAAACAAAACGATAGTATTGTTACATTCCGAAAATATAATCTTTTAAGCCCTGAAATTGATGATACTTTAAAGAATGTACCAAATTTTATTGACGTTCAGAGGATTCCCTTAAATAATGGTATTTATAATTTTGAACTATTAATACGAGATAAAAATACAGATAGTAAAGGGTTTCTGTTTCTAGATATTATTAAGTTAGAATTTAAAAATGAAAAAACAGAGTTCTCCGGAATTCAACTGATAGAAGAGCTTGTAGAAACTAAAAATGAGAGCGTAATTAGCAAAAACGGATACGATCTTGTGCCATACATTTCTGATTTTTATCCTGATAATTTGAATAGACTAATTTTCTACACCGAAATATATAATACTAATCTTGATTTTACTGACGATTTTTTGATTAAATATTTTGTCGAAAGATACGAAGATGGAAAAATAATTGATCAGCTAAGCAGATTTAAGAAGCAAAAACCTCAGAAAGTAATACCATTGGTAGGAGAATTGAATATTAGCGAATTATATACTGGCAATTATAATTTAGTAATAGAATTAAGAGATAGAGAAAACGAACTAATAACTAACAAGAAAATATTCTTTCAGCGAAGTAAATTTATAAATTTTGATGATGATAATAAATTGGCAGATTATGAGTTAAACCTGATTTTTGATGGAGACTTTGAAAGTGCTGATTCTTTACGTGAGTATATTGCATGTTTGTGGCCAATTGCAGGAACGAGCGAACGAAATTACATAAACTATCAGCTTAATACTGCAGAAAAAGAACACATGAAACAATTTTTCTATGAGTTTTGGCATAAATATAGTCCTAATCCAGGCGAAGATTGGAGAAGCTATAAAGCACAAGTAGATTATGTAAATAAATGGTATAAAACATCTATTTCTAAAGGTTATGAAACCGATAGAGGGCGTATTTATTTACAATACGGTACACCTAACGATATTTATAAAAGCCAGCATGAACCGAGTGCTTATCCCTACGAAATATGGCATTATTATGAGGCAGGACAACAACGTAACCGTAAATTTGTTTTTTATAACCAGTCGTTGGTTGGCGAAAATTTTGAACTACTCCACAGTAATGTTATTGGTGAACTCCAAACTCCAAATTGGGAACGTTATTTAAGTAAAAGGAATAATTCATTATATAATTTCGATAATACTGAAAGTGATGACCAATGGGGTTCAAGAGCTAGAGAAGAATTCGATAAAAGATAACAAATGAAACCTACTATTCTTGAAGGTTCCATTGACAAATACATTATTTTTCCTAATGTACCTGAAACAGTTTTGTCTTACGGAAAAACTTCTATAATAATGTTAGGGGCAAGATTAAATACAAAGGAAAAAGTAATCTGCAAACAGTTAAATGCCGAAACAGCTAAAGACGAGTCCCAGAAATTGAGATTTTTACTCGAAGCTTCAATAAGTGTTAATCATAAAGGGATTGTACGAAATATTGACATCTTAAAAAGTAGAGATAACTTGTTTTTAATTCAAGAGTATGTTGAAGGAATTAGTTTTAAGAAATTTTTAAGCGGATTTAGCTTTAGCGAAAAACATAATCAAGCTTTAGCAATTCAGATAATGATTAAAATACTAGAAGCTTTAGATGCATATCATCAGACAGGTTATATACATTGTAATATTACTCCAGAAAATATTATTATATGTAATTCTGAAAACTTATTTGAAGAAGACCCTATTATAAAAATCATTAATCTTAGTCTTTCTAAAATTATTGATAGTAACGAATTTGATATTGAATTTGCAAAAAATCCATTTAACATCCTTTATAGTGCGCCTGAGTTGATTCTGAATAAGCAATATCTTGCAGTTAGTGCAACAGATATATATAGTGCAGGATTAATATTTTATGAAATGATGTGCGGAAAGCATTGTTTTATAGATGACCATCCTGCAAGAATAATTAGACATCAACTTTCATCAGAAATACTGAGTTGTAGTAAAATACCAAAACAGATATTTAGGATACTTAAAAAGGCTACTGCAAAAGAAAGTATTATTGAAAACCCTTATAAAATTCCTAATTCACAATTAGAGCAATTACTAAACAAGGGCATAACAAAAAGATATACAAGCTGTAAGGAGTTTATTAAAGATTTGAAAAATATTTAGCATTTAGGAATAGTTTAAATTAATCTACATCTTTTAATGAGAGTTGTATCCGTTCCCTTTTAAAGTCTATGCTTATTACTTTTACTTTTAAATGTTGATGAAGATTAACTACTTCGGCAGGATCTTTAATAAACCTATCTGCCATATTTGAAACATGGATAAGTCCATTTTGTTTGATCCCAATGTCAACAAAAGCTCCAAATTTGGTAATATTAGTTACTATGCCAGGTAACACCATGCCAACTTCTAAATCATCTATGTCGAAAACATTTTCGGCAAACTCAAACACCTTTATTGTTTCTCTAATATCTCTTCCGGGTTTTTCAAGTTCTTTCATAATATCAGTAAGGGTAGGTATCCCAATATTGCCATCTACATATTTGTTAAGATCAATTTTTGTTCTTAAATCCTGATTTTCTATTAATCCTAAAATATCACTACCCTGATCTGAAGCCATCTTTTCGACTATATGATACGATTCGGGGTGTACAGCTGTATTGTCTAACAAATTCTCACCGTTACGAATTCTCAAAAATCCGGCACATTGTTCAAAAGCTTTATTTCCTAATCTAGGTACTTTTAAAAGTTGTGCTCTATTAGAAAACGCTCCGTTTTCTTTACGATAATCAACAATATTTTGAGCTAAAACAGTACCTAAACCCGAAACATAAGTTAGTAAATGACGACTTGCCGTATTCAAATCAACACCTACATTATTTACACAGCTTTCTACTACTGTATCTAGGCTTTCTTTAAGAAGTTTTTGGTCAACATCGTGTTGATATTGCCCGATTCCAATTGATTTTGGGTCAATTTTTACTAACTCAGCAAGTGGATCCATCAACCTTCTGCCAATAGAAACAGCCCCACGAACAGTAACGTCATATTTAGGAAATTCTTCGCGAGCAATAGCCGAAGCTGAATATATTGAAGCTCCATCTTCGCTTACAACAAATACTTTTATTTCTTTACTAAACCTAATTCGCTTTATAAAACTTTCGGTTTCGCGGCTTGCTGTCCCGTTACCAATAGCAATAGCTTCGATATCGTACATATCAACCAAAGATACTAATTTTCGTGTTGCAGTTCTTCTGTCTTCCTGTGGCTTATGTGGATAAATATTCTCGTTGTGCATTAAGTTTCCTTGAGCATCAAGAACTACTAGTTTACAACCGGTTCTAAAACCCGGATCTATTGCCAGTACACGTTTCTGACCGAGAGGCGGAGATAAAAGTAATTGTTTTAGGTTTTGTGCAAATACTTCTATTGCTTCGAGGTCGGCTTTTTCTTTGCTTATATTTGCATATTCATTTTCAATTGAGGGTTTTAGAAGTCTTTTGTAAGAGTCGGAAATTGCTAGTTCAACTTGTTCGGCAGCTGCATTGTTTCGTTTTACTAACATCCTGTTTAGCGATTCTATTACACGAGTATTGTCAGGGCTAATATCAACTCTTAAAACACCTTCGTTTTCGCCTCTGCGAATTGCCAGAAGCCTGTGAGACGGACATTTGCTGAGTTTTTCGCTGAATTCAAAGTAATCCTGATATTTTTGAGCTTCTTCCTCTTTCGTTTTTACCAGTTTGGAACTTATTACTGCAGAATGGTCGAAGGCTTTACGAATAGTGTTACGTATATCCCGATTTTCGCTTATTATTTCTGCAATAATATCTCTTGCTCCCTGCAAAGCTTCGTCAGTGGTTTTTACGTTTTCGGTAACGAAATGCTTCGCCCATTCTTCAACATTACCGTCGGCTTGCTGCATTATGCGGTCAGCTAATGGTTCTAGTTTATTTTCCCTAGCTATACTTGCTTTGGTTTTGCGTTTTGGCTTATAAGGCAGATATAAGTCTTCTAATACAACAGGATCCCAACAATCAAGAATCTGTGTTTTAAGTTCTTCGCTTAGCTTGTCTTGTGAATCAATACTCTCAATAATAAAATTACGTCTTTCACTCAGTTTTACGAACTTATCGTAGTTTATTTTAATGTTTCCGATTTCTACTTCATTTAATCCACCTGTTTGTTCTTTTCTATACCTCGATATAAAGGGAATGCTCGATCCTTGTTCTAACAAGTGTATAACTGACATTACCTGTCTTGTGCTAATATCAGTGGCTTTAGATATGTGTTGAATTATTGCATCCATAATATTTGTTTTATGCAAAAGTAATTATTGTAATTAAGTATTACGCTTTGGGATATTAATAAATAAAAGAATTGTAAGCAGTAAATTCATTAAAGTTAGAATTAGAGAATTAAAGTTATGTGTTGAGATTAAATAATTGCCCATTCTTTTATAAGGAGCAAACATGTGAGCTCTACCAAATTTTTGGTAAGGAATATGGTAAACCGGTGCGTATTTCCTTATTACATTATTGCTTATAATTTTATATCCTTTGTCGTTATAAACATTAAACAAGAGTTTGTTCAATGATGAGTTTGTGTAATTTGATGATAATTGATTTAAATCGTAAACCTTTTTGAGTTGACTTTTTATTTGGTCTTCTTCGTTTATGGCATTTTGTCTTAATTGATTGAAATAATGCTTCAGAAAGTTCAGTGAGTTAAAATTATCAGTGCTAAACTGTGGGAAATGATAGTATTTATTTTGTTCATTTTTAATTATCTGTGTAGCACCTTCAGCATTGGTTTTATAAGTATCTTCAACTAAAGGAATAAAATAAAACAAATAATAATTTGCTCTGTGTAATTCTTGTCTGGTTTGGTTAAAATAGAATTCATAATCGTTATTGGTGTATTGATTAACACATAATGCTTCAAATGCCCAACGAGACGCAATAGGTTCAGCAATTAAAGGTACATATTCTTCGTTTTTTAGATATTGAGGCAGGTTATTATAGTCAATTACTAATCCGCTAAGCATAAGTTGTGGTATAATTAAAGCAGGTACAAGTAAATAAACTAAAGTAGCGGAGCGTATCCATTTTGATAAAACCAAACCTGTGAGGCTGCCGAATAATGTTGTAAGAAAAACTATTATAAAATATCTTGTAAAGAGATCATGGATACTGAGAAAACTTAGGAAGCCGGTCGTAAAGATAAGTGATGCAATAGCAGCCCAAAATACAGCTTGCAATAGCTTTGAAAACAAATATGCTTTTTGTGATTTGTCAATAATAATATCAGTGGGTCTAAACTCTGAATCTCCGTTAATATACGTTCCTGTGCTAACCATACCTGTAAATAAAGCTGCAACAATAAGCATTAAAATAGCTGCCGGAAGATTAGGATTGTGGAACAATGTATAGGGTGTGATGCCTGCTCGTGAAATCAAACCTATTAGCACTATCAGAATAATCGGAAGGGCTAGGTTCATTAGAAATGTCGAAATTTTGAGAAAACTGCGTTTAAAATCTCTTTGCAGATAGGTAATTGTTTTTTTTATAAAACTTCCTTGTTTTGAGACTCTTTCTTGTTCAGTGCTTGATTCAGAATTTACTGATAGAACATGTTCTTTAAGGTAATACTCATACCATGTTTCTGACTTTATTCGTCTTTTGTTATTGTATTCAAATTCTAATATTTTAAATAAATCATCGGGTTTGTACGAACCGCAAGCCGGACAATTTAAACCTGTGTTATCGGCAATTTCTGCAATGTTCCTAAAATACCCGGGAGCCTCGGCAGGTGTTCCATAATATACAGGATAACCACCTTTGTCAATAAGGAGTATTTTATTGAAACGGTTTAATAATTCAAACGAGGGTTGATGTAAACTTGCAATTACAATTTTCCCATTATTACAAATATTATTAGTTACATCAGCAATTTTTATTGCATCACCCGAAGAAAGCCCGCTTGTAGGTTCATCAAGGCATAGAATGTCAACTTCGCGTAAAAGTTCCATAGCAATACTTAATCTTTTACGTTGCCCTCCACTAAGCTCTGATTTTAAGTTATTACCGATTTTTTGTTCCCTCACTTTACTAAGCCCTACAAGTTGCAATATTTCTTCATTATTATATGATGAAAGTTTTTGCTTACAAGCCTTAATCAATTTTCTTCTGTCCTTAAGCATCTGACTAGGGGTAAACTCAGGTATAAGAGCATCTTCTTGGGGTACATAAGCAGTCTGGAAGTCCTTAATTTTGTTTTCGGATGAACTAAGAGTAATGCTATTTTTCACGGGCAATAAATTGCATATAAGTTTTAGAAATGTACTTTTGCCGGCACCGCTTGTTCCTAAAACTGCGAGTGAATCACCCGAATTAAGCCTCAAAGATGTTGGGTAAAGTATTTGTTTTTTCCGGATCTTGTAGCTTATGGAATTTATTTGTAAACAAAAACTATCTCCTGAATTTGTACTTAACGAATCGCTTATTATATCCCATGTATATTTGCCTTCTTCTGTTTCTATTAAAGCTCCTCGAGGGATTATTGTGAATTCTCCTTCAAACAATACCTTACCGTTTATATATAACTCTGAACTTCGGCTTTGTAGAATATAAATGTTTTCGTAAGGCTTAAATGCAATAAAGGAATCAAAATTCTTTATCAAGTTCTTATCTAAAAGACTTTCAAGTTCTCCGCATGTAAAGTTTTTTATGTTTAAATATATTTTAGGGGGTATTTCCAGGGCATCGGCAACAGCTTGCAAAAATTCTAATGACCATTTTGTTAATTTCGATAACGAATATGTAAATGAAATAAGATGGATGAGTAATTCTATTCTTTGTTCAATTTTATTTTGTTTGTTTATCTCACTGCAAATCCTTAGTATTTTTACAGAATTAAGTGATACTTTTTTAAAACCCTTTTCCGAATTATGTTTTTCAATTAATTCATAAAATAGTTTTTTAGCATCTCCCTTTGAACGAGAAGGAACGTGGATGTTTAAATAATTATCGAATACCGTTTTGGAGCGTTCCGACAAATTTCCTTCGCTACCTGCCACCACAATAGCAAAAAGCCTGATTAATGCTTGTTGAAGTTCCCGCGTTTGCATGATATAAAACTAATACATTTTTAGGAAATTTTCCCAATTGTTGTTGACTTATTTTCTTTAGCAAAATTTAGTTGCCATTAAAAATGTTTTATATTTTTGCAATCTAATGCTTTTGGATGTATAGAACTATTTTGGATTCGGTAATTTAAATAATCTTGGGTTTATACCTTAGGTTATCTTTTCTGTTTTATATTAGACATATACATGTCTAACTATATTTCTATTATTTATTAATTTTCAAATTAAATATCATGAGTACAGAAAATAAATCAATTCACGAATTCGATTTTAGCTTAATATGTGAATATTTTTCGAGTATTAATCGACAAGGAACGGGAAGCGACGAGGCTACAATTAAAGCATTAGGATTTATTGATAATCTTACAAGCGAATCACAAATAGCTGATTTAGGTTGTGGAACCGGAGGGCAAACAATGGTTCTTGCTCAAAATGCTCCCAGAAAAATTGTCGGCTTAGATTTGTTCCCCGATTTTATAAACCTCAGAAGCAGGCACAAGAAAAGTTTCTAAAAAAACATGTTGGTAATACAATAGCCGAAGAACTTGTAAGAAGTGAAAGACACGAAGCAGAGCTATATAATAAATATAAAGATTATTATGGCTATGTGTTTTAC
>JAQVOJ010000015.1 GCA_028702675.1 Bacteroidales bacterium | reverse complement strand
TGCATAAAAGTTTAAAGCGTCTAGTTTGTTAATTCCTGTTTGATCATTAAAAGTTCCGTGGCTCCATTGGTATGCATGTACTAATTCTCCATCAATATACATATCAACCCAGTCGTTGTCGAGATCAACGAAATGTTGCATTCTAATCCAAGTATCAGGTTCATAAGGAAAAGTTTTAGCCGCAGGTCCATTTCCATCTATACTACCGATTCCATTCTGAAAAAATATTTGCATACCCCAGATAGTACCTGTTCCGGTAGGGTTAAAATTTTGCAAGATATTGTAATATCCTTGTTTCCCCGAAGGAATATAAAGATAAAATTCAATACGATAACGGTTTGATGTAAGGTCGTTGAACTCTATAACACCATCGTTTGTTCCTTGTATATTAACAGATTTTGTTCCGCTATGAGCATACTCATCGCTTACAGTTGGGTCTTCGGCAGTACCGGGCTGTTCTGACCATGTGTTCCATGTATCTGGTGCTTCGGAAGCAATTCCTTCACCCACAGAATAAGCTTCAAAATCGTCTGAGTACATTACTTGTCCGTTCACAAAAAGGCTTGTAAGCATTACAAAACTTAGAAAAAATAATATTTCTTTTTTCATTTTCAAATTTTTAGTTTATAAAGGAATATCTTTATCTATTTCTACTACAATTAAGCAAACAATGTTTACATTCGGTAAATTCACCTCTCAGACGATTATCGACTAAACCAGAAATTTGTTCTTTTAAAGGGATAACAGGGATATTTCTTACAATATCGTTAGCAAAAGCAAACATTAGCATAAGTTTAGCTTCTTTTTTACTAATTCCTCTACTTTGTAAATAAAACAAAGCTTCTTGGTCTAATTGCCCAACTGTAGCACCATGTGAGCATTTTACATCGTCGGCATAAATTTCGAGTTGAGGTTTTGTACGCATTTTTGCCGTATCGGTAAGGCAAAGATTATTATTGGTTTGATAAGCCTCGGTTTTTTGTGCATCGGGACGAACCATTATTTTTCCGGAAAAAGCCCCTCTAGCATTATCGTCTAAAATACCCTTATATAGTTCGTTACTTGTACAGGTTGGTGCCTTGTGATCGATATATGTATAATTATCAACACGCTGCTTCTTATCACTTAAAAACAAACCGTACAAATTACTATGAGCACGCTCACCGGCAAGCGTAGAATAAACATTGTTACGTAAACTCCCACCATGTAGCGAAAACGCTAAATTTGTAAGATGACTATTTGCCTCTTGATAAAAACATAGTGTGTTAAGTAAAGCTGCAGTATCGGGTTCGTTTTGTATAGAATAATATTCGAGGTGAGCATTTTTACCAATATAAGACTCGGTAAGGCTATTAATAAAGTTTTGGGTACGATTAAGAGTATGATCACAAATAATCATCCTAAGGGAAGCGTCTTCTTCAAGAACTACTAAATTACGTTGCATTACTGCTCTATTAGCAAAACCATGAATAAGATTTACAAGCTGAATAGTTTTATCAATTTTTACACCTTTAGGAACATAAATAAACACTCCATCTCTTGCTATTGCAGTATTTAAATCAATATATCCATCTTTATTTTGCGGCAAATATTTGCTGTAATGTTTTTTAACTATTTCAGGATATTTTACAAATGCTTCTCTTAGCCCACACACAATTACTCCTTTTGGAAATTTGTTTTCCAGATTATTTTTTTCGTAATACCATGCATTGCTTAATAAAATGACTTGCGTATCCATATCCGGAACCTGACATTGCCAGTATTCGTTTAAATCAATATTCGTTTTTTCGGGTTCTAAAGAATACTCAAGTCCATTGTTTAAAAAACCTGAAAAATCTGAGTATTTATAATTTTCGTATGATTTATCAGGAATTCCATTTTTAATAATGCTATTAGCTGCAATATCGGCATATTCCCTAATAAAATCAGGAATATCCATATTTAGTTTATCCTTATTATCGGCATAAATATTATATAATTTTTCCTCTAAATTCATAACAATTAGTATTTACCTTATTTTGCTAATTCGTTTTTTATCCACTCATATCCTTTTTCTTCAAGTTCGAGTGCTAGATCTTTTCCTGCCGATTTTACAATTTTTCCATCGTATAAAATATGGACAATATCAGGAACTATATAATCTAGAAGTCTCTGATAGTGAGTAATTACAAGAGCACAATTATTAGGTGTTTTAAGTTTATTAACTCCATTAGCCACAATCCTTAATGCATCAATATCAAGCCCTGAATCGGTTTCGTCTAGAATGGCAAAATCGGGCTGAAGCATTGCCATTTGAAAAATCTCATTCTTCTTTTTTTCGCCTCCCGAAAAGCCTTCGTTTACAGAACGGTTAGTAAGCTGAGTGTCAATTTCAACCATTTCTTTTTTCTCTCTCATAAATTTAAGAAACTCGGCAGAACTAAGAGGTTTTTCTCCTTTATATTTTCTTTGTTCGTTTACAGCCGTTTTCATAAAATTTACCATACTTACGCCGGGTATTTCAATTGGATACTGAAAACTTAAAAACACACCTTCGCGTGCTCTATCTTCGGGAGCCATTTCTAAAAGGTCTCTCCCTTTAAAAACAACTTTTCCTTCGGTTACAGTAAACAAATCTCTACCTGTAAGCACCGACGCTAATGTTGATTTCCCTGAACCATTAGGACCCATAATGGCATGTATTTCGCCAGCTTTTATTTCAAGATTGATTCCTTTAAGAATTTCTTTTCCATCTATCTCTGCATGTAAATTTTTTATACTTAACATAGCTATCAATAATTAATATTTAGTTTTAATTTTTTACAGTCTCTTATTAGTTTGTTTCTTATTAAATCTTTTGAATGTTTAGCTCCATGCCGATTTTGAAATCCATCATGTTCGGTAATAACAAGAAGTTCCGGTTTAAGTTCCGGATAATAATCGGAATACTGAACCAATATTTTAAGAGCAATCATTCTTACAGATGCTTGTTTTTTAACTGGCTCCCATAGAGAAAAACATAAATCAACAACTTTACCGGCATAATCTTCGTTAAAACCTGCAAACATAATCATTCTTAGCAATTCTCGCTGTAAGCCATCGGGTTTCGCTATTTTTACATAATCAATAATATCGTGAATATATGGTTTAACTGATTTTGGTTGTGAATTAAAATAAAACGCCAGCATATAAGCAGAACGCCATGCGTCGGGATGTTTGCCTTCAAAAACAAGCTGCATAGCTTCTGAAACATTAGCACAACTCTTCGACAAATATTCTAATGCTAAATCTTTAGAATAGTACTCTCTGCTTATAAATCGCTTAAATTCAATATTTTGGTTATCATTATCCATTAACCAACGCTACCCTCCAAACTAATTTGCAATAATTTTTGAGCCTCTACCGCAAACTCCATTGGCAATTTATTCAAAACTTCTTTGGCATAGCCATTTACTATTAAGCCAATAGCATCTTCGGTTTCTATTCCTCTCTGGTTACAATAAAAAATTTGATCTTCGCCAATTTTTGAAGTAGTTGCTTCGTGTTCTACTACTGCTGTATCATTATCAACATTAATATATGGGAATGTATGAGCCCCACACTTATCGCCAAGCAAAAGGCTATCGCATTGACTAAAATTACGTGAATTTGTAGCACTTTTGGCAACTTTTACTAATCCTCTGTACGAATTCTGACTTTTACCTGCCGAAATACCCTTACTTACTATGATGCTCCTAGTATTTTTTCCAAGATGAATCATTTTTGTGCCTGTATCAGCTTGCTGAAAATTATTTGTAACTGCTACGCTATAAAATTCTCCACTAGAATTATTGCCTTTAAGTATAGTACTTGGATATTTCCATGTAATTGCCGATCCTGTTTCAACTTGTGCCCAGCTTAGCTTTGAATTATCGCCTTTGCAAATTCCTCTTTTTGTTACGAAATTATAAATACCGCCCTTACCCTCTTTATTTCCCGGATACCAATTCTGTACTGTAGAATACTTAACCTCAGCATCTTTATTAACAATAATTTCTACTATAGCAGCATGTAACTGATTTTCGTCTCTCATAGGAGCTGTACAACCTTCCAGATAACTTACATAGCTTCCTTCTTCGGCAACAATTAGGGTACGTTCAAATTGACCTGTATTGGCGGCATTGATTCTAAAATAGGTACTAAGCTCCATTGGGCAACGAACACCTTTAGGAATATAGCAAAACGAGCCATCGCTAAAAACAGCAGAGTTGAGAGCAGCAAAATAATTATCGCCATAAGGGACTACACTTCCCATATATTTACGAACCAAATCGGGATGATTTTTTACAGCTTCGCTAAAAGAACAAAAAATTATACCTTTTTCGGCAAGACTTTCTTGAAACGTCGTTTTTATCGAAACACTATCCATAACGGCATCCACAGCAACGCCAGATAGTCGTTTTTGTTCATCTAAAGGTATCCCCAACTTATCAAAAGTCTCTCTAATTTCGGGATCTACTTCATCCAAACTATCAGGTGCTGCTTTTTGCTTAGGAGCAGAATAGTAAATAACATCTTGATAATTAATCTCGGGGATTTTTAAATGTGCCCACTCAGGCATTTTCATTGTAAGCCACTTACGATAAGCCTTTAAGCGAAAATCTAACATCCATTCGGGTTCTTCCTTTTTGGCAGAAATTATTCGAATAACATCTTCACTTAATCCTTTAGGAATAGATTCTGCTGCGATATTACTTACAAAACCGTACTTATATTCGTTTTGAGTTACGTCTCTTAAAACTTTATCTTGTGAATCTGACATCTTAATATTATTTTTTAAAAAACAGAGATGTAAAATTAGAAAAATTGATTGTAATACTTACATTCATTTATCATGTTTGAAAAACAAGTGTTAATCCTAAATGTTTAAAATGTAAACTTCTGATTATATAAAACAATAGTTTTTTGTTAATCTTAAACAAAAATCTCTTTACAACAAACTAAAACCAATCCTGATAACGTTAAGTATCAGTATGTTTTACTTCTTACACTAATTGTTTGAATTGATGAAAGAAAAAATCAAGTCGCTTATAAACGAACCACAAGAATTGGAAAAGCTATACAGGCTAAACAAAAAAGAATTCAAAAAAACTTTCTTCGAGATTTATCCTGATATTGCAGATTATCAAATTGCCGCATTTTGGAGATCTCGTTTAGAATTTACTAAACCTAAAACAGATAATAAGCCTAATAAAACAGAAAACATATTTAAACTGATTATAATTTGTTTATTAAGCGGTTTTTTGATTAAAATTCCTCAATTCTTCGATTTAGTTAAACCTGAATATTTTTATCCCCAAAATACTGCATTGATTTTGTTTTTAGGTTTATCATTATACATAATTGTTTCTCGTAAATTTGTTAATATTAAAGGATTGGTAATTGGTGGAATAATCTTTTTAATATCGGCAATTTACATAAACATTTTACCTGCAAATACAACAAGCCAAACCATAGATTTAGTTTACATACACATGCCACTTTTAATATGGTGCTTGTATGGCTTAGTTTTTATTGATTTTAATATTAAGGATAGAATTAAAAGAATTGATTTTATAAAATACAATGGCGATCTAGCCATTCTAACGGCTATTATTCTAATCGCCGGAAGTATTTTAAGCACAATTACAATAGGGCTTTTTATGGCAATTGACCTTAATATTGAAGAATTCTATTTTGAATATATTGTGATAATTGGCTTGGTATCGGCACCAATAGTTGCTACTTATATTGTTCGGAATTTTTCGGCAATTTCTAACAAAATTGCTCCAATTATTGCAAATATATTTAGCCCATTGGTATTAGTAACTCTTACTGTTTACCTCATAAGTATCATAATAACAGGAAAAGACCCATATAATGATAGAGATTTTCTATTGATATTTAATATTATGCTGATTGCCGTAATGGGAATTATTGTTTTTTCGGTATCAGAAACATCGAAAAAAAACAAACAGCGATTCAACGAAATAGTATTACTCCTTTTGTCAATTATTACTTTAATAATAGACATTATCGCCTTATCTGCTATTCTTTACAGGCTTGGCGAATACGGATTTACACCAAACAGAATAGTGGTACTAGGTTCAAATATTTTGATTTTTGTAAATCTATTGCTCATAATGATTGAATTATTCAAAATTAATTTTAAAAATACTGAAATTGAAAAACTTGAATATGTAATAAGTAAATATTTGCCGGTATATGCTTTCTGGACAGTATTTGTTGTATTTATTTTACCTTTGATATTTGGGTATAAATAGTAGATTAAAAAAATGGATAAAATAGTTTTCACGCCAATCGGAATAATCCACTCCAGTTTTAAAAACCCCAAAGGGACACCAATTCAACCAACAGGAGCCAAAGAATCTCATGGTATAATTGAAGTTTTCAATGAATATACTGAGGGCTTAACTGATTTAGATGGATTTTCGCACATTTTCCTGCTTTATCATTTTCATTTAGCAAAAAAGCAATCTTTAATGGTAAAACCATTTATGGATGATATTGAGCATGGAATATTTGCAATACGGGGTCCAAGCAGACCAAACCCTATCGGACTAAGCATTGTTAAATTAGAATCTCTAGAAAATAATATTCTTAAAGTAAGTGGGCTTGATATACTGGACGGCACACCATTGCTGGACATTAAACCTTTTGTTCCTGCATTTGATAATTACGATGATGTACGTATAGGTTGGCTAAAAACCAATGTAAAAAAGGCTACAACATATAAAGATGATGGAAGATTTAGCGAATAGGAATTCTGTTAGCTTGTTATAATTATAATTGGGACGCATCCAATTTAGTGCTTTAAACGCAAATAAAGGCAATTGCAAAAAGAGTTAACCCGCATTATTCATACGATAAGCTTTGTGTAGCTGGTAGGCGTCGAAACTTGCAGATATATCCTTATATTTCAAGAGTTTTGCAACGAAGCAGATGCACAAAGATAATTGTAAGCTTTCTCAAAATTTGGCTAATAATAAAACCATAAGCACCGTGCCAATCCACAGACTAACAACTTGTTACGAGCCAGCCAAGAATAATGCGATGAATAATGCGGGTTAGATTATATTAAGCAACTCTCCTTTCTAATATTTAAATATTAAATATTTCGGTATTCTGTACCTAATTTTTAGTTATTGTTGCATTTTTATCAATATCTCGGTGCTCTGTACCTCAAACTATAGGTAAGATAATTTCCAAATATGACAAAAACTCTACACCACCATTCAGCAGAGCACCGAAACATTATCCAAATAAATAATTACATTTAATCGTTTCAATTACTATCGAATTATAAGTCGATTTAAATAAAAAGTATGCTTGTATTTGTAGCTTAAGTTTGATAGTAGGTTATACAATTCTTGATAAATTCTAAAATAATTATTAAAAATATATGACTATATAACTTTCACAACTATTTTTGCAGCGTGAAAAGTCAATTAATAAAACTATATCAAAATTCTTCTGAAACAGGAACAATAAATAGCTTTTTCGACTCAAAAGATGAAAAAATTATAAGCCTTAAGGGAGTATCAGGTTCGGTAGCAGCAATACAGGCTTCGGCTTGTTTTCTAAATAACAAACGCTTAAGCTTATATATACTTCCCGAAAGAGAGTCGGCAGCATATTTTAGAGATGACCTTATTCGTCTTATCGGCGATGAATATGTGTTGTTTTTTCCCTCATCCTACAAAAGGTCGGTAGAATATGTTAAAACCGATAATACAAACATTGTCTTAAAAACCGAAGTTTTAAGTAAAATTAGCGATAGTCGCAAACCATGGCAAATTGTAAGCTATCCGGGTGCCATTATGGAAATGGTAATAGATCGTAAGGCACTTAAAACAAACACATTAGAGATGTCGGTAACCGATAAATTATCAATGGATTTTGTGATAGAGGTACTAAATACTTACGGCTTTTCGAGAGACGAGTTTGTTTACGAACCGGGAACTTATTCTGTACGTGGAAGCATTATTGATGTCTTTTCTTACAGCTCTGAATATCCTGTAAGAATCGACTTCTTTGGCGATACCATAGAGAGCATAAGAACATTCGATGCCGAATCGCAATTGTCTATTGATAAAATTAATAAAATTAGAATTGTTCCTAATATCCACGAAAAGCTTATTGACGAAAAACGAGTTCCGTTTTTAGATTTTATAAGTAAATCTGCTAATATTTGGATCTGCGATGGAAAATTTATTATTGACAAAATAGAACATACTTATAATGCTGCATTGAACAGATATAAAGAAAACCTATTAGATGATTCAGAAATTGTGGTAAACCCCAAAACACACCTTAATAATGCAAATGATATTTTACAAAAATTAAGCGAATATTCTGTGGCAGAATGGGGGCAGCATTTATTATTTAAAGAAGCTAATGAACTAAATGTTAACACTTTTCCGCAGCCTGCTTTTGGTAAAAATTTCGACCTTTTAGCTCAGGATATTATTCAGAAAAAAGAAGAAGGTTTTACTCATTACATTTTAGCCGAAAACGAAAAACAAATTCAAAGAATACAAGAAATTTTAATTACCAAAAACGAAAACATTAGTTTCGTACCAGGGAATTTTGTTTTACACGAAGGTTTTATCGATTATAATAAGCGAATTTGCGTTTATACCGATCATCAATTATTCGAAAGATTTCACCGATTTAAAGTTAAAAAAGCTTTTGCCCGAAAAGATGCAATAAGTTTGCAAGAGCTAAATGCATTACGACAAGGCGATTACGTAGTTCATATTGATAATGGAGTAGGTAAGTTCGGAGGTCTTACCACCATCGAAAATAATGGCAAAATGCAAGAAGTGGTTAGTATTATGTATGGCGACAACGATGTACTTTTTGTAAATATCCATTCACTACATCGAATTTCGAAATATCGTAGTAAAGATGACGAACCGCCAAAAGTACACAGACTGGGTTCCGGACATTGGAAAAGATTAAAAGAAAAGACTAAAAGCAGAGTTAAAGATATTGCCAAAGAGCTAATATTGCTATACGCTCAAAGAAAAGATCAGGATGGATTTGCTTTTTCTCCTGACTCGTATCTGCAACAAGAATTAGAATCATCGTTTATATACGAAGAAACTCCCGACCAGGAAAAAGCTCTCGAAGCTGTTAAAACTGATATGGAATCGAGTATTCCTATGGATAGGCTTATATGCGGCGATGTAGGTTTCGGAAAAACAGAAGTAGCTATTCGTGCTGCATTTAAAGCTGTTTGCGACAGTAAACAGGTAGCTGTGCTTGTGCCAACAACTATTCTTGCACTTCAACATTTTGAAACCTTTAAAGAAAGATTACGAGGATTGCCTGTTAGCATTGATTATATCAGCAGACTGCGTACTTCTGCTGAAAATAAATTAGTACTTGATAAACTAAAAGCAGGAAATCTTGATATCATAATAGGTACTCATAAATTAGTCAGTAATAGCATTATATTCAAAGACTTGGGACTTCTTATAATTGATGAGGAACAAAAATTTGGAGTAGCTGTAAAAGAAAAATTAAAAAAAATTAAGCTAAACGTTGATACTTTAACAATGACAGCCACTCCAATTCCTCGTACCTTACAATTTTCGTTAATGGGTGCCCGCGATTTGAGCATCATCAATACTCCTCCTCCGAACCGGCAGCCAATTATTACCGAGCTTCACACTTTTAATGCTGATATTATCAGAGAAGCTATTTATTATGAAGTAAACCGTAACGGACAGGTATTTTTTGTTAATAACAGAATTCAAAATATTTACGAAATACAAACTTTAATTGCACGCCAGTGCCCTGATGTTACTACTGCTGTTGCCCATGGGCAAATGGACGGTGCTACTCTTGAAAAAGTTGTTTTGGGTTTCATGCGTGGCGATTTCGATGTTTTAATAAGTACTGCAATTATAGAAAATGGTGTTGATATTCCTAATGCAAATACCATTATCATAAATAATGCTAACAACTTTGGTTTAAGCGACTTACATCAACTTCGAGGTAGGGTGGGGCGAAGCAATAAAAAAGCATTTTGCTATTTACTTGCTCCTCCTTTAAATATGATGACATCTGATGCAAGACGGAGATTGAGGGCAATTGAAGAACATAGCGAATTGGGAAGTGGTTTTAATATTGCTTTACAAGATTTAGACATTCGTGGTGCCGGAGACATTTTGGGCGCCGACCAATCTGGTTTTATTGCTAACATAGGATTTGAAACATACAATAAAATACTTAACGAGGCACTTCAGGAGCTTAAAGAAAATGAATTAAAATCATTTTATGCCGAACAAACAGAAAACGACCAAACTGAAAAAACATATATAGATGATTGTAGTATCGATACCGATTTTCCGGTTATGCTACCCGCCGAATATGTACAAAGTACATCAGAACGAATTAATCTATACAGGCAATTAGATGATATTAATGATGAAACAAAATTATTAGAGTTTACCGAAAAGCTTATTGATAGGTTTGGTAAACCACCGCAGGAAGTTATGGAACTGCTCAATGTAGTTAGACTACGCCGGACAGGAATAAAACTCGGATTTCAGAAAATTGTTATAAAAAATGGATTGTTTATTGCGTATTTTCCACTAAATCAGCAATCTAACTATTATAACTCAAAGGTTTTTGCAAGTATTATTAGATATGTGCAAAACAATCCTCATCAATTGCAAATAAAAGAAACTAACAATAAACTTTCGTTACGCTTCAAAGGAGGTAAACATATTCGAGATTATTTGGAGTTTCTTAGTAGAATTTATTTCAGCATTAATAATATTGATTAATTTTATTGTTCAAAATATTGAAGATTGAAAGAAGATAAGTGATTGACTAATAATAACTAATTTTTGAAGATATTATGAAATTGGCAATAATTGGAGCTACCGGAATGGTAGGAAGAAAAATGCTTGAGGTGCTGCACGAACGAACTTTACCTTATGATGAACTTATTTTAGTTGCATCCGAAAAAAATGTTGGTAATACTATTGATTTTGAAAAACAAGAGTTTATAATAGAAAGTATTGATTCAGCTATTGATAAAAAACCGGATATAGCAATTTTCTCGGCGGGTAAAGCTATTTCATTGCAATATGCTCCAAAATTTGCCGAAAAAGGATGTTTTGTTATTGATAATTCTTCGGCATGGAGAATGGAGAATAATATTAAACTAATTGTTCCTGAAATTAATGCAGAAATCATTAATTCAAACGATAAAATTATTGCAAATCCTAATTGTAGCACAATACAAATGGTAATGGCTTTGTGGCCTCTTCACAAGCATTATGAATTAAAACGTGTTGTTGTGTCAACATATCAATCTGTTACAGGTTCAGGCAACAAAGGCTTAAGGCAGTTATTAAGCGAGCGAGAAGGAATTAAAAACAATGATGCTTACCCACATCAAATAGATTTGAATTGTTTGCCTCACGGAGGAGATTTTAAACAAAATGGATATACCGAAGAAGAATTAAAATTGCTGTACGAAACTCGTAAAATCATGGATATTTGCGAATTAGGAGTAACGGCTACTGTTGTTAGAGTTCCTGTAAAAGGAGGACACTCTATGGCGGTAAATGCTGAGTTTGTAAATGAACCCGATGTATCTGAAGTCAGAAATATTTTGTCAGAATTTCCCGGAATTACGGTTAAAGATATGCCTCATAGCAATATATATCCAATGCCTTTGTGGGCAGAAAACAAAGATGCTGTATTTGTTGGGCGAATTCGTAAGGACGAATCTTGTAGAAACGCTATTAACTTATGGATTGTTGCCGATAATTTGCGTAAAGGTGCCGCAACAAATGCCGTTCAGATAGCAAATTACTTGATAAGAAGTAAATTTGTTTAATGAACGCAGCTAAACGTAAAAAAAGAAAAAAACGAAACTTAGGTATCTTATGGGTGATACTCGCATTTGCATTAGCAACAACATGGTTTTTTCGTTATGATATACAAAAGCTATTAAATAGACCTAGCGAGGGTGCTCAACATTTAGCATGGTATCAGTCTAAATTAAAGCAATACGAAAACTATGGAATTGATGTGTCAGAATATCAGGAAGATATAGATTGGGAAAAGCTTGCAAACGAAACAGATATACAGTTTGTTTTTATAAGAGCTACAGCCGGTAAAAATAAAAAAGATACTAAGTTTGATTACAACTGGGAAGAGGCTCATAAACACGGTTTTGTGTGCGGTGCATATCACTACTATCGGCCAAACGAAAACTCGCTTGATCAGGTTTCCAATTTTGTAGAGCATGTTAGGCTTAAGAAGGGAGATTTACCCCCAGTCGTTGATATTGAAAGGTATAGCAGTATACAAAGTGTTAGTAGTTTGCTTACCGGAGTGCTAAAATTTTTGATGGTTTGTGAAAGATTTTATGGAGTTACTCCAATTATCTATACTTATAAAAGCTTTTACGAAAATCAAATTCGTAACGATAGCCGCTTTGATAAATACACAGTTTGGATAGCATGGTATAATGTAGAAGGGAATCCGTCAGATATTAACGAAAACTGGATGTTTTGGCAATTTACTGATCGAGGAATTGTTTCTGGCATAGAAACTCCCGTTGATATTAATGTTTTTTGTTGCGATAAAAAAGAACTGCAAAAGCTTAACATTAAATAAAATAGAAAAGCAAAAACTGAATAAAGATTGAAACATAAAAAGTTCAATATTCGTAATTCAGCTATCCTACAATCTTTAGAACTACCCAGACAAAAGGTATAACCATAAAGAAACTATCAAATCGGTCGAGGATACCACCATGTCCTGGAAGAATATTACCGCTATCTTTAATATTAGCTTTTCGTTTAAAGTACGATTCCAATAAATCGCCAGGAGTTGCAAATATTACAACAGTTACAGCTATTAAAAAATGATTTAATAAGCTTAAAGTAGGAATGTGTTTCCATATTAAAAAGCTTGCAGCAATTGTAAATACTACTCCTCCGGCAAAGCCCTCCCATGTTTTCTTAGGTGAAATTTTTGGAACCATTTTGGTTTTGCCTAATAAACTACCGGTTACGTATGCCATAATATCAAAAACCCAAATTAATACTAATACTTCTAATAATAATATAGGTTTGTAAGTGCCTTCTTCAAACAATAATGATAAACTCAGAACAGATGGTACAACTATGTATATAAGTCCTAATAAAGTATTAACAGATGATAGAATTATTTTGTTTTTACTTATAATAAATGAAATTATAGGGATTAAAACAATCGGAGAAAAACAAAGTAAAAGTATAAGATTACTATTAGTCTTGATATAGCTATAAGCTGATATAATAATTAACAAGGCATTTATTATTCCTAAAATAGGATTTACATATTTAGAGTTTTTTCTAATAATATTGTAAAACTCAAAAAGAGCTGTAGAGCAAACAAACAATATAAATATAAGATAGGTATATTCGCCAATTAATATTGCAGCAATACTTATTGAAGCAAATACAATTCCTGTAATACTTCTTATATATAGTTTAGTCAATTTGTAGATTGTTTTCGAACTGCTCAATAAGGTATTTTGCAGTTTTAGCATCTTCTTTTGGTACATGTATTTCTATGTATCCAAATAAATATGCCGAATCTTTATTATTAAAAACTACAGCATTTATATCGTGATCAAGTAGCATCTGTTTTGCCATTTCTACAAGATACATTTGTTTGTTAGAATATACCGATACCCAATTATTATCATTCATTTGTTTTGTTATTATTGTCGTTAGTATCTTCAGTACCCTTTTCGTTATTAGCTTTTTCTTGCTCTTTCTCTATATCTTCTCCCTTTCCCTGTAAGTGTTCATCTGCTACCTCATTACCATTTTCAATAATATCATCTTTATTTCCACCTACTTTTGGTCCGAATATTTCTTCTAAATCATCACTAAAGATAACTTCCTTTTCTAACAATTTAGTTGCAAGTTTTTCGATACCATCTTTATTTTCTCTAAGTATTTTTAGAGCTCTATTATATTGTTTTTCTACTATTTGCTTAACTTCTTTATCAATAGCTTCGGCAGTTTCTTCACTAAAAGGTTTTGTAAAACTATATTCACTTTGTCCGGTAGAATCATAATAAGAAAGATTTCCAATATTTTTACTCATTCCAAAATATGCAACCATTGCAAATGCTTGTTTAGTAACTTTTTCTAGGTCATTAAGTGCTCCTGTTGATATTTTATCAAAGAACAGCTCTTCTGAAGCACGTCCACCAAGCGCTGAGCACATTTCGTCAAGCATCTGTTCAGTAGTAGTAATTGATCTCTCTTCGGGCAGATACCATGCAGCACCCAAAGCTTTTCCACGAGGGATTATTGTAACTTTAAGCAATGGATTTGCATATTCAAGCAACCAACTAACAGTAGCATGACCGGATTCGTGGTATGCAATAGTTTTTTTCTCTTGAGAACTTATTATTTTATTTTTCTTTTCCAAACCTCCAATTATTCTATCAATTGCATCTAAGAAGTCTTGTTTTTCAACATGTTTCTTTTTGCGTCTGGCAGCTATCAGAGCAGCTTCGTTGCATACATTAGCGATGTCGGCACCTGAGAAACCTGGAGTTTGTTTAGCTAAGAAATCAAGATTTAAGTTTTTACTGATTTTTATAGGTCGGAGATGTACTTTAAAAATTGCTTCACGCTCTTTTAGGTCGGGAAGTTCTACGTGTATTTGGCGATCGAATCTGCCTGCACGCATAAGTGCTTTATCTAAAACATCGGCACGATTTGTAGCTGCAAGAATAATAACACCACTATTAGAGGCAAAACCATCCATTTCGGTAAGCAACTGATTAAGTGTATTTTCTCTTTCGTCATTTGAACCAAAATTTGGGTTACGACCCCGGGCTCTTCCTACGGCATCTATTTCGTCTATAAACACTATGCAGGGAGCTTTCTGTTTCGCCTGTTTAAATAAATCACGAACTCTGCTTGCACCTACACCTACAAACATTTCAACGAAATCGGAACCAGAGATACTAAAAAACGGGACATGAGCTTCGCCAGCTACAGCCTTTGCAAGTAGTGTTTTACCTGTACCGGGAGGACCAACTAATAAGGCACCTTTAGGGATTTTACCTCCCAGTTCGGTGTATTTTTGTGGATTTTTTAGAAAATCTACAATTTCCATAATTTCAACTTTTGCCTCTTCTAGTCCGGCAACATCATTAAAGTTAACTTGAATAGTTTTTTCTTTATCAAATATCTGTGCTTTTGATTTCCCGATATTAAATATTTGATTTCCTCCACCGGCTCCACCTCCCCCACTCATTCTGCGGAATAAGAATATCCATAATCCTACTATTATCAGTAAAGGCAATATCCAACTCAATATTTCCCCAAAGTAGTTTCTTTCAGTTTTATACTGAGCTGATATTCTTTCCGATTCAGGAAAACTCTCTTGTGCCTCCAGTAGTTGCCTTTCAAATGTTTCAACGTCGCCAATTGTAAAATAATAATGTGGACCGGATCCTGATATTCCTCCAAATCCTTTTCCATCAGAAACATCGTGATATCTTTCTTCTCCTAAAACTTCGGGTTTTAAGTAAATATCTACTCTTTCTTTATTTACAACCACAATTTTTTCAACATCGTGATTGGTAAGCATCTGATTCTCAAATGTTTTACGATCGGTTTCTTTAGTACCTCCTCCGAAATTTACCAATGTCATTACAATAAAGACAACCGCAAGAATAATATAAAACCAATAGTTACTGAATTTAGGAAAGCCTGAAGGTTTTTTCCCACCTGTATTTTTTTTGTCGGGTTGTTTATCGAAACCCTTTTTTGAATCGTTATCCATTAGCTGTGAAATATGAGATTTTTATTAATGAACCTATTATTTAGCAATAAGTTTACCATCTTCTGTAAAATGTTTAAAAACAGCATCTGCCCATAACTCTTCGAGATTGTAAAACTCACGGTATTCTTTTTGAAAAACATGAACAACTACGTTAGAATAGTCTAATAGCAGCCATTGAGCATTTTCGTAACCTTCTTTAATCCATGGCTTATCGTGTAAAATCTCACGTGTTTTTCTTTCAACCGATTCAGCAATTACTTTCGCATGATTAGAGTTATTGGCATGACATATGACAAAGTGTCCTGTAACCGAATTTATAATATTTGTTAAATCTAAATTTACAAGTTCAAGACCCTTTTTGTCAAGAATGGCATCGTTTATCACTTCAAGTAATTTATTGGCTGAATTGCTGTTTATCATATAATAATATTTTTGCAAAAATAATTTATTAAATCTTTAACGAAAAATAATACAAGTTATTTACAATTAATAACTATTCCGATAATTTATCGATAATAATTGCTGCCCCGCCTAAAATTGCAGCGTCTGAATCTTTTAATTCAGATTTTTTAATTTCAATTTTGTTCTTATAAATTTTTAGAAGATTATTATTAAAAGAATCTATAGTTGATGGATATAGAAACTCCCAAGCATGTGCTAATCCACCAAACATGAATATATCTGAAGGACTTGTGTATGCAACAGAATTTGCTATAGCTAAGCCTAATATTTCACCTGTAATTTTAAATGCTTCTATCGCGATTTTATTGCCTTTTTCAGCGAGTAAAAAAATATCTTTAGAATTAAAATTTAAAGGTAATAGTTTTGGTTGATTATATTTTTGCATTAATTCTTTCATTGTAATACATATTCCTCTAACGGATGCATACATTTCGAGACACCCTTTTCGTCCACAGCCACATTCTCTGCCATCAGGAAAAACAATTACGTGTCCTATTTCTCCTGCAAGACCATCGTGTCCATAAACAAGTTTGCCATCAACAACAATACCCGAACCAACGCCTGTTCCAAGAGTAATAAAAATAAAGTTTTTAATATTTTTAGCTGCTCCGAATTTCATTTCGCCAATTGTTGCTGCATTAGCATCATTAGTTAAAACTGAAAGTAATTTTGTCTTTTCTGTAAACATTTTTGCTAAAGGAATTATTCCTTTCCATATTAGATTTGGGGCAAACTCAATACTACCTGAGTAAATATTCCCGTTTGGAGCACCTATGCCTATTCCTTTTAAAATATTTTTATTACCCTTATTAAGCAGGGATATTTCATTTATTACCGTATCAACAAATATATTTATATCCGGATAATCGGTGGTTGAAATCACAGTTTGATTGATTATTGTACCATCAAAATCCACAATCCCGATTTTTGTGTTAGTACCACCAATATCAATACTTATTACAGCATTTTTGCTCATATTATAATTTTTCGAATACTTTTATTATTCCTTTTTTACTTCCCGATATTCCATACCATGTAAGATAAATATATGCTATCATTGGTATAAACAGAGCGTAATGATATCCTCCGAATAAATCGGCAATCCATCCTGTTAGAGGGGGAAGTAATGCTCCTCCAAGTATCATCATTACGAGCAATGATGAGGCTTGACTTGTATATGAGCCAAGCTCGCGTATTGCCAATGTGAAAATATTTGACCACATAATGCTATTAAATAACCCAATACTAATAATTGTCCACATTGCAAATTCCCCTTTACTAAGCATTGTTGCAGATAATAAAATTATTACACTTGCTGCAAATAATGCTAAAGTTTTGGATGGATTAGATTTTCCAAGAACAAATACCATAATATTTGCCACAATAAACAACAGAAATGGGGTAAACAATTTTAAAGGCAATTTGCTTTCGGCATAAACAGCCATATAGATAATTGCAAATCCGACAATGGAAATTAAACACATTATAGCAATTTGCTTAAATTTTAGTTGTTTTTGTCCGAGTGTATATGCACCAAGAAAACGACCAATCATTAAACCTCCCCAATAAAGAGCAAGAAAAGATTTTGCAATCATTTCGGGATAGCCCATAAGTTCATCTAAATAATTAATCATAATACTTCCAATACTAACTTCGCCACCTACGTAAAAGAAAATTGCAAACATTCCAAAAAACAAATGGCGATGCTTTAGTGCTCCCAGACCTGGAACTACTTTGGTGTCGTCTGTATATTTAGGAAGTTTAGTAAAGGCAAATATTATTGCAAGAACAGCAAAAATTCCGGCAAAAATCATATATGGTAATTGCACTCCCAAAGCTGATATTGCTTTACCATCACTCATTGTAATAATTTTACCAGCTTGGTTTAGCAGAGGAGTACCTTTCAGGGCAAAAAAGTGAAAAACTAAATATCCGCCAAGTATAGGAGCAATTGTGGTTCCAAATGAATTAAAACCCTGAGCCAGATTTAAGCGGCTAGAGGCTGTTTGCTGTGGACCAAGAATAGCTACGTATGGATTTGCAGCTATTTGTAAAAGTGTAAAACCTAATCCTAAAACAAATAAAGCAGTTAAAAACAATCCGTATATTTTTGCACCTGCAGCAGGATAAAGCATTAAGCAACCTATTGCCGATAGTATTAACCCAGCAATTATACCTTTTTTGTAACCAATTTTCTGAATAGGGTCGCCTGCAGAGGCGGAAATAATAAAATACAATAATGAACCTAAAAAATAAGCTCCAAAAAATGCCATTTGAATAAACATACTTTGTGCTCTTGTAAGTTCAAATACTGCTTTAACGAATGGAATTAAAATGTCGTTCATGCAGGTAATAAAACCCCACATAAAGAAAAGGCTTGTTACAAGTATAAATGCAATTTTATTTTTCTTCATCACGTTTTTGCTGATTTAAGTAATCTCATCGAGATATCCGGCTAGTTTTTTTACTTGATTTTTGACCTGATAAACTTCAATTTCGTTTGCCGATACTGTATTGATATTATTTCTATAATTTGAATAAATACTTAAAATAAAACTTTTAATTCCTTGTTTATCATCGTACTCAAATGTTTTGCCTGTATTAGTTTCATTTAATATTTTTGACACATCGCTATTAGTAGGTCCTAAACACAGTATTGGTCTTTTTGCTCTAATGTTTTCGAAAAGTTTACCCGGTATTCTTCCTTTTGCATTATTTGCAATATTTAAAGGTAGGAGTAATAAATGAGCTTTAAGTGTTAAGTTTATTGCCTCAGGAAAGCTTATTTTACCTATTGCCTGATAATTATTTACTAAATCTAAGGCTTTAATATAATTTTCGATTTCAAAATCAACTGTACCGGCAAATTTAATTT
The DNA here is from genome assembly GCA_028702675.1 of Bacteroidales bacterium. Taxonomy (GTDB): domain Bacteria; phylum Bacteroidota; class Bacteroidia; order Bacteroidales; family ML635J-15; genus JAQVOJ01. The sequence goes on along the minus strand of JAQVOJ010000015.1, from coordinate 20,955 downwards.
GTAAATCTTTTTTAAAATCAGGTTTTTCGTTTGCTATTTCCGATAGAATTTCTAAAAATGTTTTTGGGAATCTATCGAAACCAAGTTGCCCTGCATGAACGATTGAAAATGATTTATCAAATTCTGGAATTATTTCAGGAAAATCATCTTCGTCGTAACCCCAGTATATTGTTTTAGCATTGTAGCCGCCAACCTCTTCAAGGTCTTTTGCCCAAGTAGGACTTGCAATTGTAATTTCTGAAGCAACATTAAGACAATGCTTTTCCAGTCGTTTATGTTTTTTATCGGCTATTTTGCCAATCATTAACATTTTGTAATAATCTACTTGGGTCCATGGGTCTTGAAAATCGGCTATCCAAGGGATATTAAGCTCCTCAGAAAGTTTGCAACCTATCAAGGTGTTTGTATGTGGTGGCCCATCTGTAATAATTGCGTTAACGGGATTGTTTTTTAAATATTTTTTAAGTTTACGCACTGAGGGAGTTATCCATAGAGCACGTGCATCAGGGACAAACAAATTGCCTCTAATCCAAATACCTATTTTATCAATAAGTTTTCTTTTGCGATCACGTACATAAACAGGATTTGCATCATCCGTTTTTTTTCTGCCACTTAACTTTTTAAACAAAGAAAATGGTTCAATTATATTACCATAAATTATTTCTAAATCCTTAGGGATATGCTTTTTATTGCTATGGTCGAGGTGTGGATAGTTGGCGTTTTTTGGTGCATATATAACTGGCTCCCATCCGAAATCACGAAGATATTTAGCAAATTTAAGACAGCGGTGAACTCCAATTCCTCCTGCGGGGGGCCAATAATACGAAATTATAAGAACTCTTTTTTTTAATGTATTGTCCATGTTAATTCATGTTGCCAATTATTACGTATTTCTATTTCATCGGGAAGATAAAATACCGGCTCAGCCTGAAGTTTAGAACTGAATTTACCGGGATCCCATTTCATATTATTATTTAAATCTCGTACTAATCTAATTTTGTAAGTTTCAGGCTTTATATATGTAAAATCTGCATAAGAACTTTCTAACTTTTCTATATAAATTACCTTCTCTTTTTGGAGTAGCTCTACATAAGCTTTTTTATTCTCAAATTCAGGTATATAAAGTTTTAAATGTCCATAATCATCTTCACTTTTAATATAGACATAAACACTATCCGATAAGTTTTTAAAGTTAAATATATCGGTTATAAACCCTTCTCTTATTTTAATGTCATACTTTTCACCTAATAAAAAATCTGAATCAATAAAAATGCTTAAACTATCTTTACTAACATTGATATTAGCTTTCAACTCAATTTCTGTTGTGTCGTGAGCATAAGTAATCGTAAGCAATTGTTTATCAATCTTTAAGACAGGGTGATTTAATCTAATAGTATAGGGTTTTGTAATTTCTTTTTCTTTTGGTTTTATTAATTCAAGTCCCGGTTTTATTTTACTGTTAGCATCTAATATTGCGAATATAGTATCAGTTCTTATTGTGTCGGGATATAATGGCTCTACATATCTAAAAATCATCTCGATACTATCTCTTAAGTATAAACTATCGTTAGCAAACCAAATGCTTACTGTATCATAATCTTGACTAAATTTTATGTTCTTATTAATTTCACGTTCAATAATAATAATTGGCTTACTAACATGAGGTCTAGAAAACACAACCTGACAAAAATGTGGTGTTTTTCTTTCTGTTTTAGTAATATACTGAGGTAAATGGTCTTCGGTAAACATTAACAACTCAAGACTATCAGGAATTGTTCTTCGATTAATTTTAATACTGTCTCCATTAGTAACTGTGTCAAAGATAATTCTTGGTTTTATTCTATAATTTAAAAATGCAATTGCCTCAGTTGCTTGGTCGAAAACATAATTATAGTTTTCGTCTTTCAAGGCATAAATACTATATGCATTATCAGCTATATATGGAATTTCAAACATTCCACTTTTATCTGTTCTGCCAAGATAGTCTGGTCTTACTGTTTTAAATAAACTGTCTGTTTCATTTTTATAAAGAGACACATATGCACCCTCAATAGGAGTAAACAAATGTGCATCAAGAATTTTACCTTTAACGCTTAAAGAATCGATAACATGACCTGTTGAAAAGGCATAAACAAAACCGCTTATAGGATTATTTTCGTTATTGTCTGCTATAGCATCGCTAAAATTAAAGTTATAAGTTGTATTGGCTTGTAATTGAGTTATATCTATTTTTACTTCTACTTTTTTACCTTTAAGTATTACTTCAGGTTGCTCTTCTATAGGTGGTGATATTAAAAGCTTTTCATTAATTTTATTTAATTTTATATATTCATCAAAATACAATGTAAATGATTCTTCATCAAAATTAGTGCTTCCATTTTCAGGTTTACACTTAACAATTACCGGAGGTTTAGTATCTTTTAGTCCACCTGAGAGTGTTCCCATTTTTGCACAAGAAAATACAACTAAGCAAATTGAGATTAATAATATTATGTTTGATATAAATCGTTTCATTCCGTATGTAGTACAGACAGTTTTTGAATTGCAAACATACAAATATTAAATTAGAGTATGATAAATAGTATGAGGCAATTATATAATATCAATACTATAAAAGTTCTCAAATATTATTCGAGTTTATGATCTTCTTCAAAATAAGTTCATGCTTGAGTAGTGTTTTTTTAGCTGCTAAAACCATAGGGGGACCAATAAATTTACCATTCATCAAGGCGACACCTTTTCCTTCTTTTTCAGCTTCATCCGAAAGCCTTAACATTTCTTTCGCGTTACTAATTTCGGTAGTAGAAGGTGAAAAGTATTTATGTGCTAATTCCAATTCTTTTGGATTAAGAATTAACATGCCCTCAAACCCCAAATTTTTAGCAATAATAAGGTTGTTTTCCAAATCCACCAAATCGTGTACATTGATATGAACAGTATCAACAGGGACAACTCCTGTTGCACGTGCTGCCATTGCTATCATAGCCCTTGGAGTAAATAAGCTTTCGTGTTCATGATCATGAATACCCTGCAAATCGGCTATAAAATCTTCGCAACCAAATGCTATTGCAATTACTCGTTTCGAAGCTTTACATATTTCCTGTGCATTTAAAACCGCTGCAGCTGTTTCAATAAGAGGAATGATTTTAAAGGTACCTATTTCTATTCCTTTTTCGTATTCAATAGTTTCTAAAAGCTTATCAAAAAAATAAATATCCTGTCCGGTTTTTGCTTTAGGATACATAAATCCATCAACACCTTTAATACTCAAATATTCTACATCTTTAAGCAAATGACCGCTTTCTCTATCATTAATTCTGGGAAAAACCAAATGATTTATAAATTTCCCCTCTTCCACAAACTGCTTAACCATTTTGCGTGCCAAGGATTTATTCTCTACCGGTTGCACAGAATCTTCTATGTCAAGCAATAATACATCAGCTTTGCTTTTAACAGCACTGTTGAGTAATCGTTCATTATGTCCCGGCACAAACATTAAACTTCTAAGTAAGTATTTCATATCTAATGTATATTTATCATTTTTTTACTATAACTTAAAACGAATAACAATTCACAACTCACTATCCCCTCCTCTTAACTAAAACCCTCCTCCTAAACCTCAAAACATCCTCTTTATCCTGATTATAGGCTGTAGTTTCAACGTAAATAATTCCTCTGTCTTTTTTACTATTCGACTCTTTTGCCTCAAGTATCTCGGTCTTAGCATAAATTGTATCATTCAAAAAAACCGGAGACAAATGTTCTATATTCTCGTACATTAAATTAGCAATTGCTTTACCGCTAATATCCGGAACAGTAATCCCAACAACCAAACTAAAAACTAATGTACCTACTACCAATACTTTGCCATGCTGATTATGCGAAGCATAGTCTATATTAGTATGCACAGGATGATGGTTCATGGTAATAAGTGAAAAAATATTATTATCGCTTTCGAAAATAGTTTTTGAGGCAGCATGATAAATTATATCTCCTGGAATAAAATCTTCAAAATACATTCCTATTTCTTTAATAATTGTATTATTGTGCATCTTATTATTTTTAATGATTATCTTATTACAAATATAGTATTTAGATTTATAAAATTTTAAAAGTATATCTATATTGTTACTCATCAGTAGGCAAATTATTTAAGAACCGGAGATGAATAGGACTATTAAGTATTTAAACTGTCTCATTCTAAAATAGGTTTACACTCAAAATAATGTAACATTGATAAAATAAGAGGTTCTACTACCATTTTTGTAGAATAAATCTAAAAAAACAACTTGTGCTTATTTAAACTAAATAAGTCGGATAGGAATCGGGAAGCAAAGATAAATATGAACTCGTTACACTTGTCTGCCTTTTGGCTGATACGATAATTAGTGAGGTATCTGCATGAGCGTCTAAATCAAAATGTATAAAAACGATAAATCTCTACATACCAATAATATTGCTAATAACACTGAGATTTTTCTTGGTTATTTCGTAAAACTTTGTTTGTTCTGTTTTGATTTTTTCCTCTACTGTATTTCTGGAATTAAACAATGCAATAGTCTTATCTACAATTACTTCATCAAGTCTATCGGTATTTCGCACATCTATATACCAATCAAGAGCATTTATGTCTTCCAGAAACCAACGCATTTTATTGTGAGTACCCAATGTAAGTATCATTGTATTTACGCCAAACGGAATCATTTGTGCATGCCCACGCATACCTATTACTAAGTCCATGCTTGAGTAAAACTTAATGATTTCGGGTGCAATCATTTGATGTAAGTTTATCTTAGTGTACGGAATATCTAATCTGTCTAAAACCACTAAAAACCTATTATCGAAAGACAAATGTGCGGCATAATAAACTTGATAAGAATTTTCGCTCAAAGTTTTTAAAGCTTTTCCAATTTCTAAAAGAATATTATTTTTATTAGTTCCAAAACGCTTTTCGTATCTGTCGAAGGCTATGTTTATTGCGATTTTACGCTCAGAAACTTTATTGTTTGTTTTTTGAAGTTTGCTAATTATTGTGGTAGGGCAAGGCTGAAACGTAATTTTATCTTTGTATTTATTGTTGAGTAGTTTATTTACTGCTTCAATACTACCATTATTACGTAATCCGATAAAATCACATTTATTAATAAAAGCATCAAGATTATCTACAAATTCGGGAATAGGTTTCTGCCCCGGAAAGTAATTATATCCAATAGCATATCCAATTAGAGGTTTATTTATCGCCTCCAGATTTATTTTGCTTACAGGCCACTGCCAATGCGATATTGTATTTAAATTAGTATCAGGTAGAAACAATCCACCACCTCCAACAATTACTCCGGCAGATTGATTGATTTCTGAAATGGTATTCTCACTTATTTTTGAATGTAGATTCCTAATATCCCAAGAGTAATATTCTGTTGTGTTAATTGTATCTCTTACTGCTTTCGACAGAACTAAATCACCGGCATTGTTACCATATCCTTTATACAATGTAAAGTGTATTACATGAGGTTTCTTACCTCTTTTGTTTTGTTCTTGTTTGAGATAATTATTTTCCTTGAAATAATGCTTTAAAAATCTACCAAATTTTAATACATATTCTGTAAACCTATTTTTATGAGTTAAGCCTATTAAAAATAAATTTTTGGCTAATTGAATTTTTGGATTTTTAAAATTTACTATTCCCGCTACTTTAAAAAAAGCAAAGCACATTTTCGATTTAATCCTAATACTTAATGTCGGGAGCTTAGGTTCACTTAAATCATCTTTCTTAATCCCTGTTGCATACAAAGCTCCGTTATAAAACCCTGTCTTTATATCCTTAAAATAGCGACTTAGTAAAAAGTGCAATGATATTCTACTAAAATAGTGCCTGTGAGGCTCCCAAATAGTATGTTTAAGATTGCCAAAACTATGAATTTCCCACGATGGGCATTCAATTAATATCCTACCATTTTTATTTAATAGCCTATAATTATTTTCTATAAATATTGTAGGATTATCAACATGTTCTATTACATGAAAAGAGCAAACTAAATCGTACAATTTATCAGTTTCAAAATTTTCCAGTAAATCAGAGTATTGCGAAAATCCATATTGTTTTTTACTAAATTCGGCGTAAGCTTTGTCAGGTTCAATCCCTTCTGCGTCTATTCCTGAAAGTTTTAATACATCAATTAGAGAACCGGCTGAACTACCTGCTTCTAGTAAGCGATTGGCTGAAAGAAAATACTTTTTATAAAAATCAAATCTTTTATAAGCAGTTCTATCAAGTGAAAATATTTTTTTTGCATCAGGTTCTGATTTACCTTCACGGGCTATATCGGTAAACGCACCATCTTTATAAAGTTCTTTGTAAGAGATAGTTAATCCTCGATAATTACAATGTTTGCAAAATAATAAATTTAGTGTTTTGCCTTCTCTTGAAACCTGTGTAGAGAATTTTAATTCTTTATTTTTGCAAATCGGGCAAGTTTCCATGTCTATCCCAGAATAATTTCAGCAAATTCCCTTAAAGCTCCACTACCTCCAAAAGATTTTAGTTTAATAATCCCTGAGATTTCTTTAACTTCTTTAACAGCATTAGCCGGACAAGCTGCAAGTCCTGCATTTTTCAATAATTCCACATCGTTTAAATCATCACCGATATAGGCAAGATTTTTCAATTCAATTCCCAATTCTGTACATAGCTCTTCAGCATTTTTAAGTTTATCGTCTATTCCGTGAAAAGCATAATCTAAATTTAGTTTATCGGCACGGGCAGTATTGAGTCTGCGGTTTTCTCCGGTAATTATCCCCACCTTAATTCCGGCTTTTTGAAGTGTTTTAAAACCCATACCGTCATAGGTACTGAACTTTTTTAATTCGTCACCTTTTTCGGAATAATACATTCCTGCATCCGTAAGTACTCCATCAACATCCGAAAGAAGTAATTTAACCTCAACTTTTTTTCTTAATCTTTCGGGTTGATATCGTTTAAACAATGATTCTGCCATATCCCAATCGGCTGGCTCGTCTATTTCAATGCCTGTGTACTCAGGCATTTCAAATAATTCTATTTTTCCGCTTAAGCGATTATTACTATTAAAAATATTTTCTACTGTGCTTATATAAAATGCTCCGTTTTCCATAAATAAACCATCGAAATCTTGTCGCCGTGGCCGGTTCCTGTAATCGTAATTTATTGGTTGAGCATGTTTGTCCCAAAAGAAACGCTTTGTTTTTATTACACTTAAAAGAGAATCGGCATTTCCTGTTTTAAACAATTCTAAAGCCCTGTTTATATCATGTGTTTGGGTAAATGGTGAAGTTGCTTGAAGGAGAATGAAAATATCGTTATTGTCTGTTTTATCATATTCCAAAAACTCAAGCATTACCGATTCTGTACTTGAATTATCTTTCGCATTTTCAGGTTTACGATTATAAATTTCTATTTTGTTCGACTTAATTCTTTTTATAATATTTTCTTGATCTTCTCCGTCAAGTGCAATTACAATTCGCTGTATATACTCCGATTTATCCAAAGCTTCTATTAACCAATTAACAAGTGGTTTACCACAGAAATCGCGAGTATTTTTTCCCGGAATAGATTTACTCCCACTTCTAATTGGTATGAATGCCAAATTAGCCATTTTTACGATATTTTAGTTTATTTCGTTGTTCTTTTTCAATATCAAGAATATCTTCTTTTTTGTATTGTAAGCTTTTGAAAGTAGCATTTAAATCACGAATCAACTTGCCGAGTCCACCCGGTTCAAGCGATGCTGCATGATCGGTACCTTTCCATGTACGATCTTTTGTAAAATGACGTTCAATCCACCTCGCACCTAATGTATATGCAGCAATATCTACAGCAATTCCCAAATGATGACCACTAAAACCGATTTCTTTAACACGGTTCTCAAAATTATCGTATAATCGATTAATTTCTAACATTCCGATATCTTCGAATGGAACGGGATAACCCGAGGTACAACTGAAAATAATTACCCGATCTTTTGCGGCTCCGGTTTCTTCGAAAAATGAAACTATTTCTTGTTCTTCGTCTTTTGTTGTCATCCCCATTGATATCTGAACGTAACCACTATATTGGTCGCGTAAAACTCTCAGCATTTCAAAATGGTTGTTACAAGCCGAAGGAACCTTTATAAAATCAGGATTCAATGAGATTATTTCTTTTGCTGATGTAATATCCCAAACCGATGTAGCATAACCAATACCAATTTTTTCGCAATACGATTTTAATTCGGCATGTTGTTCTAGTGTAAACTCCAAAAATTCTCGGTGTTCACCGTAAGTTTTTCCGTAAGCGTGCATTTGATTTGGATGTGGTGCTTCATATTGTTCTTTTGTAAGTAATTCTTTCGGATTTCTCTTTTGAAATTTTGCATAATCTGCTTCACATTGTGCTGCCAAATCAATTAATTCTTTAGCAATTTTAATTTCACCTTTGTGATTGCATCCTATTTCGGCAATTACTTTCGGTTTTTGGTAAACAAAATCTTTTTTCATTATTCTATTTTATTTCTTTCAAATGCATCAATATAAGAGCCTTGTGTGCAATTAAAAATCTTAACTCCACGTTTTTGAGCATAATTGTTTATTATATGATATGAGTTAAACGCTGTCATTAATGTAAATAATATTTCCGGTAAATTTCTAGCTCCTTTGCCTTTTTTATCAAACGATTTTGGTTTACTATTAGTATCGTAGAAATGTCGGTTGTTAATTAAGGCTTCGTTATTGTCGTTTACCGAAATATCTTTTAACCAACTATGGTCGGCACCTATAAGATAAATTGTAGAGTAACCCATATTAATTCCAACTATAAGCGAAGGTATCATTACATTGTGTGGGCGTGGCATAGCTAGATTTTTTTTAAACAAGAAATGTGTAAGGCAGTCGAAACCTTCGGCAGGAGTTAAATTAATATAACTGATTTTTATTTTATCATTATTGGTTAAAAAACTTTGCCAACGCTTATATTTGCGGGATTCTACCGGCATAAACAATGTAATCTCCCATGTAGTTTTTCCCGAAATAGTTTTAAATAAAAGGTTTGAGGCTTCAATAAATTGAGGTTCTACATCATCGTAATACAAATCGTGAGCTATTGCGATATAATATTCGGGTTTTAATTGTTCATAATAATCAGTAATTGCAAAATGATTAACTGCTATTAGTGTTTTATTTCTCAAAAAATCAGGATTGTTATCAATCGTATTGCTTAGAGATGGTCCGTTACCAATAATTACACATGAACTATTTGAATCAAGTCTCTTGATTTTAGTGTTTTTGGAATATATAAAAACACGAATTATTGTTGCAAAACTATTTGCAATTGCGATAAGCAACCTTTTTATTAATAAAATTGTCTTCATTTTAGTAATAGCAAAAGTACTAATTAAATTTAACTAATAAATCTGTTATGAAAACTCAGTTTTTTCTTTTATTAATGATTTTTATACCAATTTTAACGAATAGTCAAACACTAATTGAAGACTTTGAAAATGGTTTAGATGATTGGGAATTTTGGTATTTAGGTTCAAATGAGCCGCCAATAGTGTGGTTATCAGACTTTGATGGTGAAAATGTGGATTTAGGATTAAGTTATATGGAGTATTACGATGGTAGTGCTTCATTGTATTTAGCTCCATATGGATTCGGTTACATTACAGCATTAAAAGATATTAATTGTCATTATGGAACATATTGGTTGTATTTTAAAGTTTTACCGAATGAACCACTTATGAGTTCGGTTGCATTCTTTTGCTTTATGGCAGAAGATGTATATAATCATTATTCTATTCATATGTATCCGCAACATAGCGATTGGCCTCAATTGTCCATCTCAAAGAAAATAAATAATGAGATAACATTTTTGGTACAGGATTTTGATGTTCATTTTTATCACAATGTTTGGTATAAGCTTGTTGTAGTAATTGACGAAAATGGAGTCATTAGCGCACAAATTATTAATATAGAAGGTCAAATTCTTAACGAAGTTGCAGCGATAGATACAGAAATTGAAATTAAAGGGAAAATAGGTGTTAAGTGTTTTTCAAATACCTCATATTTTGATAATATTAATTATTCTTCTTTTACGGATAAAGAGATTATAAATAATCAAAACAATAAAATTTCACTTTTTCCAAATCCTGCAAAAGATATCATTTATTTAAGTAACTGTTTTTCTGATTCGTACTATTCTATTACAGATGTTAATGGAAGAATTATTAAAACAGGTAATCTTTTAGAAAACAGTGTCAATATTCAGTCATTAGATAATGGAATTTACTTTATTACAGTTAGTGAAACCAATAAAAAAACACTTCGTTTTGTTAAGGGGCTATAGTATATCAGGTTAAGAAAATCTTAGGAAAAAACACACTCAAAATCAATTTTTAATTATCTTCACATTCAATATTTAATTAATACTTTGTTTCGTTGAATAAGATTAAAAATGTATTTATAATTGGTGGCACAGGTTTGCTTGGCTATTATGCAGCATTAGAGTTTCTAAAAAGAGGTATTTATGTGTCAACAATTTCGCTAGAGGGTGATAAGCCAGGCGATTGGTATCCTAAGGATGTTAATATTTTGTATGGTGATATATTTTTAATGAGTAATACAGAATTAAAAAGCATGCTAACAGGTTTTGATGCGTTGGTTTATGCCGCCGGTCCCGACGATAGGTTTATTCCTCCTGCTCCATCTTTCAATTTTTTTCATGAAAGACTGGTTTTAGCTTGCGAAAGAGTAATTCTATCGGCAAAAGAAGCAGGAGTAAAAACCTGTACAGTATTAAATTCATATTTTTCTTATTTTCATCGTATGTATCCTGAGTGGGAACTTGCTGATAATCATCCATATATAAAATGCAGGATTATGCAAGCAGACAAAGCAATTGCAGCAGGAGATAATACAATGAAAGTAAGCGTGTTGGAATTGCCATATATTTTTGGGGCAATGCCTGACCGAGAAGTTCTTTGGAAACAAATGCTATTCGAGCGTATAAGAAAAATGCCGATAGTTATGTTCCCAAAAGGAGGAACTACAATTATTACCGTAAAGCAAGCTGCCGAAGCTATTTGTGGTGCTATAGAAAGAGGCGAGCATGGCAAAAAATACCCTGTAGCTGGCGAAAATATGGATTGGAAGCAATTATTGAGGATAATGCTTAATGCTATGGGTTTGCATAAACGTAAAATTATAACTATTCCTGTAATATTTGCAACATGGTATGCTAAAAGCGAAAGTAGAAGAAACAAAAAAAAGGGCTTGGAATCAGGACTTAATCACAGTAAATTAATGAAAGATATACAGTCGCGTGAGCTATATATTAATCGAGATATTGGAACTTACAACGAATTGCAAGTTTCGTATGGTGGAGTTAAGGAAGCAATTATTGAATCGGTAATTCATTCGTACCCACATCTAAAAAGCCGAAAAATCAGATTGATTTAAGTATTAAAAAGAAATAAGTAAAATAAACTGCAAGCAATATTAAGCCTTTCCACCTCTGTATTCTTGATTTTTTTGCAGGTAATAAAAAGACTCCTAACAAAACAGCTATTCCAATCAACCAGGGCATATCTCCGAATATTATGGCAGGATTTATATTTATAGGTTTAATTAATGTTGAAATTCCTAAAATTGCCAAAATATTAAAGATATTAGACCCAATTAAATTTCCAACCGATATGTCAGGTTGTTTTTTAAATGCTGCCACCAACGAAGTAGCTAATTCAGGAATACTAGTTCCAAAAGCTATTACGGTAATAGAAACTATTCTTTCGCTAACACCTAGTTTAAGCGCCAAGCTTCCTGCACCTACAATTAAAAATTTACTTCCATAAACCAGTCCAACAACACTTATAATCAATATTACTATAGATGCTGCTATTGTATATTCAGGTTCGTCATCGTCTTCATCGTCTTCATCATCGTCGTTGTATTCGTACTCAGCCGGTATGAAAATCTTATCTTTGTTCTCTTTTTTCGATCTTTTTATAGTAAATAAAATAAATCCGACAAGTAAAACAATAAGCACAACCCCTTCCCACCTTTCTATTACTCCATTTAGGGCGAACAAAAAGAACAAAATTGTAGCACCCATCATTACTGGCCAGTCAAATCTTACAGTATCTCTTTTTACAGGAAGTGGAGAAATTAAACAGGTAAGAGCCAAAACAAGTGCAATGTTTGCAATATTACTCCCAATAACATTACCTGTAGCAATATCAGAAAAACCACCCATGGCCGCTTGCAAGCTTACAAATAATTCAGGGGCAGAAGTTCCTATAGATACAATGGTAACGCCAATAATAAGTGCTGAAATATTAAAATGTGTAGCAAGCGAAACTGCTGCCTTAACAAGCCAGTTTCCACTTATAAGCAGCATAATAAAACCTAATATTACATAAAAGATTTCCATAATAAACAAGTATCCAAAATTAATTGAATTTATTAAGCTTGCAATGTTTTATAAAATTCATTTTTATAAAACATTTTTTAATTGTGATTTTAATACTTTTGTAAAATAATGGACAATAAAGATGAAATATATATAAAGCGTTGCTTACAACTTGCTGAATATGGAAGGGGAAGTGTTTCTCCTAATCCTATGGTAGGATGTGTTATTGTGTATAAAGATAGAATAATTGGAGAAGGATTTCATCGTAAATATGGTGAGGCACATGCAGAGGTACATGCTATTAATTCTGTAAAAGAAAAAAGTTTACTAGCGAAAAGTACATTATATGTTAATTTAGAACCATGTAGTCATCATGGGAAAACACCTCCTTGCAGCGACTTAATTATTAGTAAAAATATTCCAAGAGTAGTACTGGCTTCTACCGACCCCAATCCTCTTGTTGCAGGCAATGGTATTAAAAAACTGCAAGATGCAGGTATTTCTGTTACACAAGGAGTTTTAAATGCTGATGCCGAATTTTTTAATCGTAGGTTTTATACGTTTTACAAAAAGAAAAGACCTTATATTATTTTAAAATATGCTAAAAGTGCCGATGGTTTTATTGATCACGAACGCACTAAAAAACATCCTCATCCGGCATGGATTACTAACGATTATTGTAAAATGCTTGTTCATAAATGGCGAACCGAAGAAGATGCTTTTATGGTTGGCACAAGAACAGTAATGCTTGATAATCCACAACTTACGGCACGAATGTGGCCAGGTAAAAATCCTCTGCGTATAAGCCTAGACGAATTTAATGTAATTGAAAAAACAGTTCATTTACTTGATAATTCTACTCCTACCCTAATATTTACTTCGGAAAAGAAAACTCAACAGAAAAATATTGATTTCGAAAAAATAAACTTTACAAAATCTGTTGTACAACAAATACTTGATGTGCTTTATAAAAGAAAAATTCAATCTTTAGTAGTAGAAGGAGGACACGATTTGTTGCAAAGTTTTATTGATGAAAATATGTGGGACGAAGCTAGAGTTTTTACCGGAGATATTGTTTTTGGTAAAGGCACCCCCGAACCTGTACTTAATGGAGTATTGCAATCGGTAGATTATTATGGGAATAGCGAGTTGCGAATTTTTTATCCGGCAAAAGCATGATAAACGACAGTAATAATAAAGTATGGTATAGACTGTTTATAAGTTTGTCAATTATTCTTTTAAGTTTTTTAATTGCACAACTACTTGTAAGTTTAATTATCTCTTTAGCTCCATCCGAAATTAGCCAAAATATTCATACTGCAAATCCCGAAGAACTCAGCTTAACTCAAGTTTCACTTTTAAAAATTTTACAGTTTATTGCTGCAATATTTACATTTTTACTACCTGCTTTGCTTATTGCTTTAATTCTTTACCGAAATATTGGCGAAACGCTTTTCTTAAAACGAAAAAGTGATTTTGGAGTTTACCTACTGTCTTCGCTTATTCTTATTGCTTCAATTCCTTGGATGAATGTGGTAATAAAGTGGAATGCCGGAATTAATCTTCCTTTTTCAATGGAGGTGGTATTTAAAGCATTAGAAGAGGCAGCTATGCGAAGTACAGAAATAATGCTGCAAGGCGAAGGCTTATCTACATTACTGATTAATCTATTTCTTCTTGCTTTTGTACCGGCTTTAGGAGAGGAGATATTTTTTAGAGGACTGATACAGGGAATGATTTATAAATACTCAAAAAATAAGCATATAGCAGTAATTGTGGCAGCGATTTTATTTAGTGCAATTCATTTTCAGTTTTACGGATTTGTTCCAAGAGTGTTACTGGGAGCTTTCTTTGGGTATTTAGTAATACATACTAATTCTATATGGCCCGCAGTTTGGGCACACTTTTTAAATAACTCAATAGCAGTGGTGTCGTACTTTGTTTTTGGAAATGATATTTCGGGAATTGACGATTTGGGTATAGCTAATCATAATACAATATTTGTAATAGTAAGTATTATAATTAGTGCTATACTTATGTATTTTTTATTCCGGAAAAGCAAAAGTGTACTGCAGTGAGTTCTTAATTACAGGTCTTTCTTGTGTAAGAGAAGCTTCCGGTTTTTCTTCTGATTTTTCGCTTATTTCTTGTTTTTCTTCAAGTAATTCGAATACCATTCCATACTTTGAGCAAATATCAATTCTTTCATTATTAGGTAACTCTATAAACTCTGCTTCAATATTATCCCAAATATCTTTTATTGTAGTATCAGCTTCGTTTCGTATTTCTTGAATATTCTCAACTTCTACGGTTTTAGCATTCTCTAAGTTTTTTTCGCCCTGATATATATCGTAAAACTTCTCGAACCAAACCTTAACTACACCTATGCCAGGATTTGTTAAGTATTTTCCACCTTCTGATATCCTTTTGGCATCAGCAATAAATAAATTTTTAGCTAAACTAATAAGCTCCGATTCGCTGTGTATGCGTGGAGGTTTATTATCGTTTTGTTTTAAACCGTAATACAATCTTATTTCTGGTTTAAGTTCGCCTCTCTCAATTGCCATATTCATCATTTGATAATAATGAATTATATATAATTTTGATTTATGAAAGAGTTCTTTATATAATTGAATACGTTTATTTTCTTTATTATTTGTGTCTTCATTAAAATCCATAAGTTTAGCATATATGCCAAAAACTTTTTTTGCTTTTACAAAACATTCAGTACTTATAGGAATACCCCCATCAGTTAATGATTTAATAGTATCAAAAAAACTCTTCAAAACATTGTAGCGTTCTTTATCAGTATTTGGATATTTTCGTTGGTACATAAAAACACTCTTTTAATCAGTTGCTAAGATAACAACTTATTATGCTCTTAATCAATAAGCAATCCGATTAAAATATAAACAAATACATGTTTATAATATACTTAATAAAACACAGACTAACAAGACGTTAAGCAACTAAGATTAAATAAATACATGTTTTAAAATTATAATTTTAAAAAATTCATGAAAAAAATAATCAAAAACTGATTATTAAGCTTGAAAAAAATAAAGCATTATCATATCATTTTTTTATCTTTAACACCTTGTAAAAATATATAATGCAACAAGAAGGATTAGTTAATAAGCAAGCAAAATTTGGTACTTTACCGGTTTTTTTAACTGCACTTACTACTATTTTAGGGGCAGTATTATTTCTTCGCTTTGGTTGGGCAGTTGGGCAGGTTGGTTTTATTGGTACAATTGGTATAATACTTATAGGTCATTTGGTAACTATTCCAACAGCTATGGCAGTTGCAGAAATTGCTACAAACCAAAAAGTTTTGGGTGGTGGAGCTTATTATATTATTTCACGTTCGTTTGGGTTAAATATAGGTGGAGCAATAGGTGTTGCATTATATCTTTCGCAAGCCATTAGTGTTGCTTTTTATGTAATAGCATTTGCAGAAGCTTTTGATCCAATAATTAATTGGTTGACACAAAATTATGGTTTTGTAATTCCTGATAAGAGATTTATAAGTTTACCGGTAATGACTATCCTTGCTGTAATTATGCTTACACGTGGAGCAAATTCGGGGATGAAGGTTTTATACGTAGTTGCAATAATATTATTTGCTTCTTTAGTAAGTTTTTTCTTTGGTAAACCACTTGAGTCTTACGATGGAGTACTGCATTCGACACAACATATTAGCGAAAACGAAAACTTTTTCTATGTTTTTGTTATTATTTTTCCTGCTTTTACCGGTTTAGCTGCGGGCTTAGGCTTAAGCGGTGACCTAAAAGACCCCAAAGTATCAATTCCGAGAGGTACATTATGGGCTACTCTTGTTGGTATGGTGGTGTACGCATTTGCAGCTTACAAATTTGCTGTTAGTGCTTTACCCGAAGATTTAGTTGCCGACCAGCTTATTATGAGTAGAATAGCCGTATGGGGTCCTATTATTCCTATAGGTTTGGCTGCCGCATCACTTTCGTCGGCTCTTGGAAGTATAATGGTAGCACCACGTACTATTCAAGCAATTGGTTACGATGATATTATTCCTAACAAAAGAATTAGCAGATGGCTCTCAAAAGGGAAAAAGAAAGATAATGAACCTATTAATGCTTCTTTAATTACAATTGCAATTGCATTCTTTTTCATTTTTATTGGCGATATAAACTTTGTTGCCGAAATAATCTCAATGTTTTTTATTTTTACTTATGGAGCTATTTGTTTGATCTCCTTCTTAGAGCATTTTGCTGCTGACCCTTCATATCGTCCTACATTTAAATCTAAATGGTATATCTCGCTAATAGGTGCAGTATTATCGTTTTGGCTTATGTTTAAAATGAACACAACATATGCCATTTCTTCAATATTTGTAATCGGACTTATTTATTATTTAATTACTCTTTCGCAAAAAGATAAAAAAGGTCTTGAGAAGCTTTTTAGAGGAGTGGTTTTCCAATTAAGCAGAGCATTACAAATATTTGCTCAACGTGCCGACAAAGAAGACAGAGAAGTTAGTTGGAGACCATTTGCAGTATGCGTTACTGCTGATACATTTAAACGAAGATCGGCATTTGACTTTATGAGATGGATATCGTTTAAATATGGATTTGGTACTTATATCCATTTTATCGAAGGTTTTTTAAACGAAAAAACAAACAAAGAATCAAAGTTTGTTTTAAACAAACTTATAAATCTTGCACATGGTAGCAAAAATAGAGTTTATCTTGACACAATAATAAGCCCAAGTTATACATCGGCAATTGCACAAGTAATACAGCTTAGTAGTATTTCCGGCAAACTTAATAATCTGATATTGTTTGAGTTTTCAAGAACTGAACCCGAAAATCTTCAAGTGGTAATTGATAATTTTAAAATCATTAAATCCTCTAATTTCGATGTATGTATTTTAAATACTTCATACAAAGGTTTCGGCTATCAGAAAGAAATTCATGTATGGATTACTACTAAAGATTACGAAAACGCAAATCTGATGATACTACTTGCATATATTCTTTTAGGGCATCCTGACTGGAGTAAAGGTTTTATTAAAATATTTGCTGTATATCCACCCGAAGAAAAAGATATGCAGGCTCAGCACTTATTTGATATGATAAAAGATGGTCGTTTACCTATTTCGAAAAGTAATATTACAATTGTTACAAGCGAGGGAGGTGAAACTAATTCAAAAACTATTTCCAGATATTCTATAGATTCTGACTTATGCATTGTTGGATTTTTACATAGCGATATAATTAAAAATAATGTAAATATATTTAACGAATATAATGAATTAGGAAACGTTTTATATGTATGTTCTGATAAGGAAAAAGATATAACATAGTTAAATCATCAGTGTCTCTAATTATTTGATTTTTTGGAGTTTGTAAGAGGCAGTGTGTCGCTATGTATTGAATTTCTCAAGAGCCTTAAAAGATCGATTCATAACAATAAAATACACACTAATAATTCAAAGATTAAGCTATAATAACTTATGGATATGGAATAAGCTTTAGTTGGTCTGCAAGTTGGTCGAGAAATTTTTTAAGTGGTTTTTTTACAGCTGTACGCATTATCATATTTAGCTCTGCTTTTATTGTCATTTTTAGAGCTGTTTCGTAATTTCCTAAATGTTTTAGTTGAATCCAAAAATAAAAATTATAAGGTGTTTGGCTTGAACCAGTAATTTTTAAAGTATTATAAGGCTCTTTTTGAACGAACTGTAATCCTGCATTTTGCCCTTTAATGGTAAAGCTACATGTATCTTCTTCCGATTGCCAGTTTTGAACATCCGGTGGCATAAATCTATCAAAATTTCTAAAATCTGAAAGAAATTTAAAAATTCTTTCGTCTGTATTTGGGATTTTTACAATTTTACTTTCTACCTTAAAATCCTTCATTTGTTACTTGATTTGAATTTTGTTAACACTATTTTTTCCATTTTGCAGGGTCTTTTCTCCACTCTTCGAGCAGTTTAATATCATTACTATCAATAAAACCTGTTTCTGATGCAATTTCGAGTAGTGCCTGATAGTTACTAAGAGTTATAAGATTAAGATTTGCTTGGGCAAAACTTTTGGCTGCTTTTTCGAACCCATAAGTAAATATTGCAAGCATACCAACAACCTCACAACCGTGTTCACGAAGTGCTTCTACAGCGCTTAAGCTACTTCCACCAGTAGAAACGAGGTCTTCAATTACTAAAACCTTTTTCCCTTTTTCTACAAAACCTTCAATCTGATTACCCAACCCATGCTCTTTAGGTTTAGGGCGAACATAAACATAAGGTTTGCCTAAACTTTGAGCAATCAAAACTCCTTGTGCTATCGCACCTGTTGCTACTCCGGCAATAACATCAAAGTCAAAATTATTCTCTTCAATTTTTTGCAAGAAACTATCTCTAATAAAACTTCGCACTGCCGGATACGACAAGGTTTTACGATTATCGCAATAAATTGGAGAATGCCAGCCCGATGCCCATGTAAAATGATTTGTAGGCTCTAATTTAATTGCTTTAATTTGCAATAATTGTTCGGCAATTTGTTTAGCAAGTAGATTATTCATAATGATTAAAATTTATTTCAAAAATCGGTGTATTTGTTTATCAAAAAAAGACAAAGCAAGCAAATATTCTTTTAATAAAAACATCAACGAAATCGACGATTTAAATATAGAGATAAATCGCTTTTTATTCAATGATAGAATCCATCATTTTAATATTTACGGGAAAAAATCTTCAATATTAATAAAGCTTTTTAAAGAGAGAATGCCTACAATAAAGGCTGGAGGTGGTATTGTGGTTAATAATAATAACGAATATCTAGTAATATACAGAAACAAAATATGGGATTTACCAAAGGGGAAACAAGATCACGGAGAAACCATAAAAACAACAGCATTACGCGAAGTTTCTGAAGAATGTGGAATTAGTTTAGATAACCTAATTATTGACCATAAACTTGGTTGCACATATCACATGTACGAAAACGAACCGGGATTTATAATTAAACAAACAGTATGGTACTTGATGAGGTTTACCGGTTCAGAAACACCAATACCACAAACTAGCGAAGGCATTACAAAAGTGAAGTTTGTTCCTGCTCATAAGCTAAAACATCAATTAAGAAACAGTTATCCCAATATTCGTAGAATTATTAAAAAACTAAAAATTAGCGAGTGATACTGAAAAATACTCTTTCGAAGCCTTCTAAAGGTGTAGGTGCGGGTGAAAGTATTAATTCGTTTTGTGGTCCAATAAGGTAATAACTCGGGTATGCAACAACTTTATATTTTTGGGGTACACTTTCGTCTCCATTTGTAAAAAGAAATGTCCAATCGTATCCCTTTTGTTTTAAAAAATATTTTGCTTTTGCAACATTTTTGTCGGTAACTATTGAAATAACTTTAAAAAATGCTTTATGCTTATTGTGCAAAACTTTTAGAAGTTCCAATTCTTGTTGACATGTATATGCTTCGGTATCAATAAAATTTAGATAAACAAATTCATTTCTATAATCAGTTATATTTACTGTATCGCCGTCTGAATCAGATAGTTTAAATTTAGGGGCAAGAGTGCCGGCTGCCATCGTAAGTACCTTATCAGCAATGCTTTGTCCTATTTCTCTGTGCTTAGGATAAGGCGTTGCAATACAAAGCGAATCAAGAGTTAAAAGCAATGATGTCCAAGTATAATTAGTATTGTAAAATGCATCATGAATACCTTTTAAGATTACCATCTCTTTTAATTGTTCGTTTCTTAATTCAATTTTAAAAGATAATGCTTTTTTTAAAGCTTTTATACTATGACCATAAACTACACTTCGATAGATTAATGGACCAATAGGGTCTAAAAATAAATCATCAAAATAGTCTTTAAATATTTTGTTAAATAGTGCTGTGTAAGCTGGATTATTATAACATACACTATCGTCTTTAAAATATTTGAAACTTACAACACTGGTTTTTCTTTCGTATGCTATATGCCTAAGCATTGCAAAACTGTATTTTTTATATGATTCAAAATATAAATTTCCACCCGATGGAAAGGCTTTGTCAATATCTTTAATAAAATCATCAAGCCCTGAATTTTTGCCTTTAGCTACTAAATCGAGCATATTTTCGTCTAAATATAATTCGAAAAAATAATCGAAATCCATAATTAAATAATTCAAATCAGATTTTTTCATCCCCTTTATCCCGATATGAATATGTTCTGGAGCCCAATACGGATTAAGCTTTTCCGCTTTAGTTTTTTCTGTTTTAGGTGGTAATACTAATTGGTATTTTTCGTTAGGTTCGGCGTAAAAATATAAATGATAAGTACCCGTCTCAAAGTAAACATACGAAGTTTCTTCAATATTTATAGAGCCTTTAAAGGTACCGTCTCCTTTAACCGATAATAATCCTAAAGATATGGGAGTTTTTGTAATTGGATCGGCATATGTGTAGAACTCAAATTTTTCTCCTGAATACGATAAGTCTCTACCATAAATATAAGCTTCGGCAGAATACATTAATGCAGAACAAAACAATACTATTAT